>NYZC01000429.1 GCA_002686995.1 Phycisphaeraceae bacterium
GGCGAACCGCGCGGCGTAAGCCCGCGGGTCAGATGTGAGCCCGTCCTGTCACGAACGGATCGTTCGGCGCGTGTCAACCGCACGGGCTGAATGAGGCCGTCATGGCATTCGACCCGCGGGCTGACGCCGCGCGGTTCGCCAGCATCCATCCGTCCCGTCGCGACGCGCCGGGAACCGTGGTTCCTAAACGTTGCGCTCGGCCGCTCAATGTCGCCGAGCGTGATTGATCGACCCCGCCGTATCGGATAGAAACCGGGCATGACGCGAACGGCTCTTTCGCTGCTCATCATGCTCTCCCTGCTCGGCGGCGCTAATGCCGAGATGACCGACCCCGCGGCGGGTGACGATGCGGCCATGGCGCAGACGCCCGAGTTTCCCGCCGACGAGGACTGGTCGGAGGAGGACGAAGACACGAGCCTCGACTTCTCGGGACGGGTGAAGGTCGAGTCGGCCATCGGCGTCAATCGCGGGCGCGGCCAGAAGCTCGAGATGCTCTTCGAGCCCCAGGTCGAGTTCATCGCCGGGGACCTGACGCTGACCGCGATCGCCCGCGCCCTGGTCGATCCGCTCGACGAGCTGGATCCCGGCAAGCCCGGGCAGTCCTCGGTGTCGCAATACACGCGGCGCTGGCTGATCGGCGACAGCGGCGAGCTGGATCTGCGCGAGCTCTACGTCGAAACGTCGCTGGGCGAGACGCTGCTCACCGTCGGAAAGCAGCAGATCGTGTGGGGCCAGGCGGACGGCCTCAAGGTGCTCGACATCGTCAACCCGCAGTACTTCCGCGAGTTCATCCTCGCCCCGTTCAGCGACTCGCGCATCCCCCTGTGGGCGCTGAACGTCGAGGTCCCGATCGACCCGTTCGTCGTGCAGGTCGTGTGGATCCCCGATCAGACCTACCACGTCCTGCCCGAGCCGGACGGCGACTTCGCCTTCACCTCGCCGCGACTCATTCCCACGCCCCCGCCCGGCATTCCCGTCGTGGTCGACGAGCCGGACCGGCCGAGGCGCGTCGTCTCGGACTCCGACGCCGGCGTCCGCGTCTCCACCTTCTGGCTCGGTTGGGACGTCACGTTCAACTACCTCTATCACTACGACGACATCCCCGTCTTCTCCCGCACCGTGATCTTTCCGGGCGGCGGGCCGACCGTCGTCGTGACCCCGGAGTACCGGCGCGCCCACATGGTCGGCTCCACGGCCAGCAAGGCGTTCGGCAACGTCACCGTGCGCGGCGAGTTCGCGGCGTTCCTCGACAAGCGCTTCACCACCAACAGCGTCGCCGACGCCGACGGCATCGTGAAGAGCGACGAGATCTCGTACGTGATCGGCCTGGACTGGTTCGGCATCGACGAAACGCTGATCAGCGCACAAATCTTCCAGAGCACGATCACCGAGGATCAGCCCGGGGTGCTGCGGGACCGCACCGAGACCAGCGTGACGCTGCTCGTGCGCCACGAGATGCTGAACGACCGCCTGATGGTCGAGGCGCTCTGGCTCCACGGCGTCGAGCACGGCGACGGTCTGCTGCGCCCCAAGGTTCAGTACGAAGTCGACGACCACACGACGGTGTGGATCGGATACGACTTCTTCTACGGCGGTGGATCGGGGCTGTTCGGGCAGTTCGATTCGAACGACAGGTTCCTGCTCGGCCTGGAGTGGGGGTTTTGAAGACTCATTTCTTATTCCGTTTATTCCGTCTAGTTCATATTTGTGATTTCAGATGTGTCGTGGCTGGGGTCGAGCGCAGCAAGCCCCAGGTTTCTGGGGACGTTCGGCCGTGAATACAACGGCACAGGTCATGGGTTCAGGGTTCGGAAAACAGGGACGCCGCTTCGCGGCGTGGGCGTCCGCGCGGCAGAGCGCGAGCGCGCGGTTTGATGCATCCTTTCGGTCCGACGCAGCACCGTTGATCGATTCCGACCGAATGTCGGAATCGATCAACAAAGGACCTGAACCCTGAACCCTGATCCCTGAACCAAGAACCCTCACCGCACCTGCTTCAAAAGGTCGCGCACGCGACTGACGTCGACCGGATTCGCCGCCACACCGTCGCGCTTGACCGCCGTCCCCACGATCACGCCGTCGCAGTGCCCGGCCAGGGATGCCACCGTCTGCACGGTGACCCCGCTTCCGACGAGGACCGGCACGTCGCCGGCGACGCGGCGCACCGCGTCGAGATGATCCGGGTCGGTCTCGCTGCCGGTCGCGGCGCCGGAGACGATGATCGCGTCGGCGAGACCGCGGCCTTTCACGTCCGCGACCTCGTGCTCGATCGGGCACGGCCCGAGCGCGACCGAATGCTTCACCTGCACATCGGCCCAGACGTCGATTGATCCGGCGCCCAGCGCCGCGCGATCGCGCATCAGGTCGTGCGCGATGCCGTTCAGGATGCCCTGGTCGGCCAGGCGCGCGCCGCACAGCACGTTGACGCGAATGAACTGCGCGCCGATCGCGTGGGCGATCGCGAGCGCGGATCGGCCGTCGTTGCGCAGCACGTTGATCCCGAGCGGCACCTTCGACCACTGCCCGCGCACCGCCGCCGCGATCGCGGTCATGTGGCTGACCGTGACCGCCTCGACGCGCGCGGGCATGAAGGGCACGTCGCCGAAATTCTCGATCATCAGGCCGTCGACTCCGCCCTCCACGAGCGCCTCGGCATCGGCGAGCGCCGCGGCCTCGATCGATTGCGGCGACCCGGCGTACCGCGGCGCCCCGGGCAGCGCCGACAGGTGAATCATGCCGATGACGGGGCATGCGACGCCGGACCACCGGGAATGAACCGCGCCGACCATGAACTCACTCTCGGGAAATAATGTCAGGTGTCAAGGGAAGGGTTCAGGGTGATCGTACGCACGGATCTCCGGCCCGTGCGACGCGATCTGTCTTCTGACTTCTCACCTCTAACTTCTGCCTTCTGACTTCACTGCCGCGTGACCCTGACACTTGACACTTTGCCCCTTTCCCCGCAGGATTCTCCGCGTGAAACCCATCGTCCAGATATCGCTCGACGTCGTCGACGTGACCGAGGCGCTCGACACCGCGCAGATGGCCATGCAGGCCGGGGTCGACTGGCTGGAGGCGGGGACCCCCCTGATCATCGCCGCCGGCATGACCGGCGTGCGCGAGATGCGGACCGCGTTTCCCGACACGCCGATCGTCGCCGACCTGAAGACCATGGACGGCGGCTGGCTCGAAGCCGAGATCATGGCGAAGGCCGGCGCGACGCACGTCGTCGTGATGGCCCGGGCGCACGAGGAGACGATCAAGTGCGTCGTGAAGGCCGGCCGCGACATGGGCGTGGCGGTCATGGGCGACAACCTGGCGTGCCCCGACATGATCGACGGCGCCCGCTATCTCCAGGACATGGGCTGCGACTACGTGATCCATCACATCGGCTACGACGAACGGCGCGGCATCGCCGCGGACGGCGGCACCATGCCCAGCCCGCTCGACCAGCTTCGCGAGGTGGTCGCGGCGGTCGACGTGCCGGTGCAGGCCGTCGGCGGCCTGTCCATCGAGCAGGCCGTCGCGACGCCCGAGTACGGCGCGCCGCTGGTGGTGCTCGGCGCGCCGCTGACGATCGACGCCGACTCGTTTCGAACGGCCGAGGGCGACATCGAAGGCTCGCTGCGGATGATCTGCGAGAAGGTGCACGACTACGGCGATATCAAGGTGGGCAACTCATGAGCGACACCGCCGTCGTCACTTACGCCGCGAAACCTGGCTGCGTCGAGCTGAGAGATATTCCGGAGGCCGTCATCCGGGACGACGAGGTCCTGCTCGAAGTGCGGGCCGTCGGCGTCTGCGGCAGCGACCTGCACATGTGGAAGGCGCTGCACAGCTGGCCGATGAACTACCCGGTCGTGCTCGGTCACGAGTTCGGCGGCGTCATCGCCGACGTCGGCGCGCAGGTGCGCGGCTGGTCGGCCGGCGACCGCGTGGTCAGCGAAACGCACGCGATCATCGATCCCGACAGCCCGCTTACCCGGAAGGGCCTGTACAACCTCGACCCGGCACGGCAGGGCTACGGCGCGGCCGTTGACGGGGCGATGCGCCGCCTGGTGCCGGTGCCCGCGCGCATCCTTCACCGCATCCCCGACAACGTGACGTTCGAGAAGGCGGCGCTCACCGAGCCGTGCTGCGTCGCCTACAACGCGGTCGTCGGCAACTCCTCGATCGAGCCGGGCGATCGCGTGGTCGTGCTCGGCCCGGGGCCGATCGGCATTCTGTGCGCCATGATGGCGCGCCTCCGGGGCGCCGAGGTCGCCGTCTTCGGCCTGGCCGCCGACGCGCCGCGCCTCGAGGTCGCGTCGCGCCTCGGCTGCACGGCGCTGACCGATCACCTCGAGGACTGGGCGAAACAGTGGGACGGCCTGGGCGTCGAAGGCGTCGTCGACGCCGCCGGCGTGTCGTCGACCCTCGAGCAGGCGCTCGAGATCGTGCGCCCCGCGGGATGGATCACGAAGGTCGGCTGGGGCCGCGACCCGCTGGGCTTCTCCCTCGATCCGCTCGTGCAGAAGAACGTGCGCCTCCAGGGCAGCTTCAGCCACAACTGGCCGATCTGGGAGCGCGTACTCGCCCTGCTGTCTTCGGGCAGCCTCGACCTCGACCCGATCATCGGCGGCACCTGGCCGCTCGAGCAGTGGCACGACGCGTTCGAGACGATGCACTCCTGCACGATCGTGAAGGCGGTGCTGCAGCCGACGTCGGCGTAGCCGGCACGGCGCTGATATCATCACCCGACTCTCTCATGCCCGACCTGCGGTTCATCGCTGTTTCCGGCACGCCCGCCCGCATGGGCGAATCGTTCGGCGAGCAGTTCCGGGAGCAGATCCACGGCTTCTTCGAAGCGCGCATGAACCGCCTCGAGCGCGTGGTGAAGCAGTATCAGCCCGACCGGATCTTCTCGCGCGATGCCGTGCTGGAGACGGCGCGCGGCGCGATCGACGCCCACCGACGATACGACGCACCGATCTGGGCGGAGTTCGAGGGCATCGCCCGGGGCAGCGGTCTCGATCTCGACCGCCTGCTCGTCACCAACGGCCTCACCGACATCCAGGACCTCGTCGTCCAGCAGGAGCAGGCGACCGGCGCGGCGTCCGCCGACGTGGACGAGTGCACCGCCCTGCTCGTCCCCCCCGATGCGGACGGCGGCCGCGCGCTGATCGCCCAGACCTGGGACATGCACGACGACGCGCGCGAGTTCCTCGTCGTCGTGCGCCGCAAGGCCGATGACCGGCCCGAGACGATGTGCCTGACGACCACGGGCTGCCTCTGCCTGATCGGCGTCAACAGCGAGCGCGTCGCCGTCGGCAACACGAACCTCGTCCCGACCGACGCGCGGGTCGGCGTCAACTACCTGTTCACGATCACACGCGCGCTGGCGTGCCGGTCGGCGGCCGAAGCGGCCGACACGGTCATCGCGACGCCGCGCATGTCCGGGCACAACTTCCATATCGCCGACGGCACGCGCGTCATCAATCTCGAGTGCACCGCGACGCGCGTCGCCCGCACCGACGTGTCGCGACCGTTCCCGCACGCCAACCATTACCTGAACGCCGACCTCGCGAAGCACGAGTACCAGCGCGACGCCGGGAACTCGACCTGGCGCCAGGACGAGATGTGCCGTCTCGTCGAAGACCGCGACGGGCCCGTCTCGATGGAAGTCTGCTGGGATCACCTCTCCCGGACGGCGCAGCAGTTCGTGCCCGCCGAGTCCCGGCCCGACACGGCCGTCGCCACCGTGGCCACCGTGGTCATCGCGCCCGCGTCCGGGCGCATGGACGTCTGCGAAGGCGTCGCCGCGGACGACAATCGTCATCAGCTGAAGCTGTGAAAACAAGAAGACCGCGGGCGCCGTGACGCCGTAGCTGAAGTCGCCAGACTTCAGACGAAAGTGAATCGAACGGCCAGAGGATTCAGCGGCGAGCGCGGGCGCCTGCCACCAGCAGTCCCGCGATCAGCAGGCCAGCCGTGGCCGGCTCGGGCACCTCGAAGACGAGGCGCGGCGCATGCTTGGTCTGCCCCGGCAGACCGAGCACGGGATCCTCCCGGGCGACGAACTCGACGCGGTTGTTGTCGGCTTCGGCCGTTCCGGTCTCGCGCGAGACGGTGAGCATCAGGCCGGCGTTGGAGGAAGGGTCGTCCATCCAGCCCTGCACGACGCTGTTGGGGATCGGCATGCTGATGGTCTCGGCCGGAAAGACCTTCATGCCGAACTGGGTCGCGCCGGCGAAGTCAAGGGAGATCGAGGAGATCGGAGCCGGGGCGAGCAGGGCGGCCATCCGCGCCTCGCCGCCGCACGGGTCGTTCTCCAGGTCGTCGCAGTCGGTCATGCCGCCGCCGAAGTTGTTCCACGTGAAGCCCGTGGCCCCGTTGGTGCCGGATGCGAACTGAAGGCCGTTGCCCTCCTCATCGCGCCAGATCGAAGAGGAGGACGGCACCGCGTGGGCCTGGAGATGATCCGAATAGCCCCCGTTCGCATCCTCGACCCACGCTTCGCGAACCATCAGCTCGAGCACGGCGTCACCGATGATCGTGTCGAAGGCGGACAGATCGAAGTAGACGACGCCGCGATAGATCTCGGCGTTCTCGCCCCATCCGTAGTCGGTGTGCGGCGTGCAGCAGGGATCGGTGCCAGGCGTTCCCTGACCGCGATTGCCCCACTGGAATCCCGACTGAAACGTCACGTGCGGCCCGTAGTTGATGTTCACGAAGTGGCTCTTGACGTTGCCGTCGGCGCTGACGTCGACGGTCACCGCGAATGCAGGAGTCGCCAGAACGACGGCAACGAGGATGATGATCGACTTCAAATGAATACTCCTTGATCCCGCGCAGCGCAACCGTGAAATCGTTCTCGTTCGCACCGTGTGGATGAACTGGACTGCGTCTCGGCGTTCGCGCGGAAACTCGCGCGGCAGCCTGTCGGCGTGGTTCTCCTTCTCTTTCTCGTTCACATGTTAAGGGGCCGTAACCTGTTGTCAACAACCTCTATAGGTAAAACACTGATGTCGCAAAACGGCACCAGGAGCATCAAGCGTTCCACTTTGGCACCGCCCTGCCACCGAAATCGGGCCGCAGGGCCGAGCACGCGGGTTACGGGCTTCCCCGGCTTCTTCGCGTGGGACATGGGCGAATACGCGATCGACGACTTCATCGTGTACGGGCCGATCGAGCCGGAGCCGGACACATCGCCCGACGCCTGATGCCGATACACTTCCGCCTCGACGCTGCGCCCTGTGGCGCGTGCTGACGGAGACCCCACATGAACGCCTCCGCTGCCGAAAACGCGGAATCACGGAAAGTGGCCATCGTCACCGGCGCGGGGACCGGCATCGGCAGCCGCACGTCGGCGGCGCTGGTGCAGGCGGGCTACGCCGTCGCCATGGCCGGACGCCGCGCCGACATGCTCGAAGCGGCGGCGGCCGAGGCGAGCCCCACCGGGGAGCGCGTCCTGGTGATCCCGACCGACGTGCGCGATCCCGATTCGGTCGACCACCTCTTCGATCGCACCGTCGAGACGTTCGGACGACTCGACCTGCTGTTCAACAATGCCGGCATCAGCCCGCCGGGCGTCCCCACCGAGGACCTCACCGACGAGGCGTGGCGCGACGTCATCGACACCAACCTGAACGGCACCTTCTACTGCTGCCGCGCCGCGGTCCGCGTCATGAAGGCCCAGGCGCCGCGCGGCGGGCGCATCATCAACAACGGCTCCGTGTCGGCCCAGGTGCCGCGCACCGATTCGGCACCGTACACCGCGTCGAAGCACGCCATCACCGGCCTGACGCGCTCGATGGCGCTAGACGGCCGCAAGCATGACATCGCCTGCGGCCAGATCGACATCGGCAACGCCGAAAGCGAACGGTTCGGGAAGGCGAAGGGCGGCCTGCCGCAGCCGAACGGCGCGGTCATCGCCGAGCCGGCCTTCGACGTCGATCACGTCGCCGACGCGGTATTGCACATGGCGGGGCTTCCGCTCAGCACCAACGTGCTCTTCATGACGATCATGGCGACGAAGATGCCGCTCGTCGGGCGGGGGTAGGGGCGTCGACCGCTACCGCACGATCAGCGCAAAACTTCGGATGATCGAAAGCTCGTCCTCGACAGCCCAGAAGACGACGAACACGTCTCCGTTGGACAGCCTGGCGAGCTGGGGGTAGCCGAACTGCAGCGTGTGCTGCTGCTGGATCGAGCTGTCGGCGCCGATGAGGGCCGTGCGGTCCGCGCCCCAGAGACAATGCTCGGCGATGCTCACCCAGCGATCGGATTCGATTCGCGCCAGGTGCGCCCACAGGCCGTTGCGGTCGAGCCGGCGATAGACGCAGAGGATGTGATTGTCCGCCAGGGCCAGTGGCGTGCATGTCTGACCGCGCAGCGGGCTCTCGAGGGCGGGACCGTATGAATCGCCATCGTCCGCTGAAAACGTGTAAAGGTTCGGCAGGTTCTCCTTCGTCGCGTCGTTGAAGGCCCAGGTGACTGCGAGGATCCTGCCGTCCGCAAGGACGACCTGCTTCTGCTCCCACGTGATGATGCGTTTCGACCAGAGGTCGAACACGTCGGCGCAGCGAGGCCAGGTCCGTCCCCGGTCTTCGGAGATCATGACGAACGACTTGAGCCCATAGGGGCATCGACCGTCCCAGTCGAGGCGGGTCAGGGAAGGCAGCAGCCAGCGATCCGCCGAGAGCGCGAGCACCGGTGACGGCTCACCGAAGCAGTGCCAGTCGAGTGGCGGCTGGAAGAACTCGAGGGCCGACCAAGCTTCACCGTCAGGCGAGCGGATGATGGCATGCTCGCGCGGCACGGTGCCGCCGTTGACGCGGTTCGTGGTGGGTGCATCGGGATCGGAGCGGTCCAGAAGATTGACGAAGCCCACCAGCGAACCGTCGGTGCCCCGGCTCGTTCGAATGCCCGCGCTGACCCGATGCGCGCGCTCGTCCGGCTCGAACAGAAGCCGCGGGACCGACCACGTCCCTCCCTCGTCGCGGGAAGTGACGCCGTAACAGCGCACGTCCGCGGTGTTGCGTCCCCGCCCGATCGTCATCGTGACGATCAGCTTGCCGTCAGCCAGCCGCGCCACCGACGGAAACGCGGCATGGCGCTGATGTGGATCCTCCGGCGTGCCCCGGAAGACGACGCCCGTGCGCTGAACGCGGATTCTGTTCATTTCGGCGGCATCCGTATCGCAACGCATCTTACAACGCGATGAGACGCGATCCGTCCGCCGGACGGATTAAACGCCGATAAGATCGCCAAATCCTGGATCGACGCTCATCCCGGCATTGACGACCCGTGGAAGCAGATCATCCGGCTCCACGATCTCGCGCCGGCCAATCAAGGATGGATGCGCGATGATCGAAGGATCATCGAACCTCACAGGGATTTCTACGACTTCCCCGCCCCCCGGAATGAGCGTGATCCCACACCCGATCCCGAGTCCGAGCGCACCCGGCTCGGTTGATCGCCGGCATCCGGCGGAACTGCGCCGAAGCGAGCGACGTATTGACAACGGCGACCCGACTCTTTCGTGGAACTCGATATGCACTTCGAGGACACCGCGCACACACGTCGATCGCCCGCTGCGATGAGGATCTGGTTCGCAGCGAGCCTTCTCCTGCACGTCGCCGCCGCCCAGGCGGCCGACCGCGATGCCCGCAGGCGCGACGTGCCCGACAAGGTGTGGCACTCGGTGGTGTTCGTCGAAAGTCACGACGGCGACGGCCAGGTAAGCCGCGGATCAGGATTCATCGTCGATCGCGAAGGCACGATATTCACGAATCGACACGTCGTGCAGCCGGACAACGACAGCCCGGCGCGCCTGATCCTCGTTGGCGTTCCTTTCGATCGCGTCATCGCGGGGCTCCGGGACCCGTTCGACGTCGATTACGATCACCTCGACCTGTTCATCGGCCGGACCGTGCACGTCTCGCCGTCCGACAGCGCGCTCGATTTCGCCGTTCTCCGCATCGCGGCCCGGCCGTCATACGGCTCGTTCAAGCCGCTCACGCTGAACTTCGAGAAGATGCGCCGGCGCGAACCGGTCATGACGATCGGGTTCGCCGGCGGCTACGTGCCTCTCGCCAATCGCGGTGCCGTCATGATCGCCACGCTGAAACACAAGGACGTCGATCACTGCGTCACGACGAACAAGACCTATCCCGGCGACTCCGGCGGCCCGATGCTCGACTGGCTCGGACGCGCCCGCGGGATCGTGAGCGGCACCCGCAAGACGCTCTACGCGAAACGGGGCATGGCGGTGCACCTGAGCGCGGTTCAGTCGTCAGCGAGATCCGCCGAAAAGCTCGTGGCCGAAAGCGTGCCGCCGCGCGGCCCGGTCTCGCGTGGTGAGGTGGCAAGACGGATCCGGGCGCTCCAGAAGCTCTGAAAAGGGATCTGACCCCGCTTTTCGGACACAACCTCTCTTCACGAAATCAGTGATGACCTCCGCGCGAAAATGAAACCGACGCGCTTCTGACCTTGCGACTTCTCGACTTTTCGACTCTTCCGACTTCCAGCGTCACGAACCGCCCGTAATGAGGGCCTCGAGCTGCGCGATGCCCTTCTCGGCCGGCGCGTCCGTGTCCTTGTAGAGCTCGGCAAGCTTGATGCGGATGGCGCGCCGGATGACTTCGTCCTTCGCGTTCGGCAGCATCCTCTCCATGAACGCGACCTGGTCCGCCTTGCGCGGCAGGTGATCCTCCACGCTCAGCACCGCGGTGACGCCGGAGGCCGACGCGTCTTCGGCGATCGCCCTGAAGTCCTGGATCAGGCCGAGCATGTTCCGGTACAGGTTGATGTGGCTGACCATCAGGTTGGCCTGCTGCTCCTCGAGGGATTCCGCCCGCGCGGTCGCGGCGCGGACGAACACCACTCCGAGCGTGACGGCCGAAGCGGCGGACAGCACGAGAATCCAGTTGCGTCGTTTCATAGCATTGACTCCTGTTGCTGGGAAAGTTCCGAAAGGTAAAGGCCGCGCAGGCCGGGAATGCTCATGAGACCGGGAGCCCGCACCGGCGCCGCGAGCGGCGGCACGTTCCCGCCCGGCAACGACGGCGCGGTGAAGTGCGGAAGGCGCGGCTTCGACGCGACGGCCCGCTCGGGCGGTGGCCCCGAAGGTTCGGGCGCGGTCCGGTCGAGCAGCAGCGGCGCCGCCAGGGCGATGGCCGCCGCGGCCGCGAGCGCCGCACGGCGCCAGACGCGGGGACGCTTCAATCCGACGTCGGCGGCGAGGTTGCCCGGATAGCGCATCGATTCGTAGGTCCGTCGGGCGCTTTCGAGATCGTCGCGCAGGGCGTTCATCGTTGCGGGCTCCAGCTGCGGCGCAGGCTCGCCAGCGCCTGGGACACCGTGGCCTTGACCGTGCCGGTCGCACAGTCCATCGCGGCCGCCGCCTGCTCGACGCTGAGCTGCTCGAAGTAGCGCAGCACGATCGCTTCGCGCTGGCGCTGCGGCAGGCGATCCAGCAGCTCGCGCAGGCGGTCTCTCTGCTCGTTCGCGACGGCGAGCGCCGGCGGCGCCGCGACGTCGCGGATCGGGGGCCGCAGGTCCCGCGCTCCATCGTGACGGAGCCGCTTGCGGATCGACTCGCGACACACGTTCAGCGCGATACCCAGGGCCCACGTCTCCAGGCGGCTGTGACCGCGGAAATCCGCCAGCCCCTGAAGGAACCGCAGCGCCGTCTCCTGGACCGCTTCGCGCGCCGCGTCGCCGCTCCCCAGCAGCGACACGCAGAAACGAAACCATCGATCCTGCAGCCGTTCAAGCAGTTCCGCTGACGCGCGACGGTCGCCGCATCGCGACCGCTCGACGAGACGGCACAGCACCGGATCCTCCGGGGCGGCATCGCCCGGCCGACTCGCGGCGCGCCGCCGACCGCCCGCGTGTGCGGCCAGGGTGGTCATGGGCCTGTCTTCCTCGATGGTCATCCGTCGGTCCATGCTGAGTGCAGGCGGAGCCGTCGGGGTTTAGCCGCGCCGTCCCCAAAAACTAAGTAATTGGGAATCAACGACTAATAATAGAATCGCACTTCCCGCCCCGTATCGCCGAACGACGGTGGTCCGCGGCCGCGATATGATGCGACCGATCGCTGATCGGAGCACAGGATTCACAAGAAACAGAAATGAGATTCACCCGTGGCGCTGCAGCATAACCGCATCCATCAGGGCGACTGCATCCGCAGGCTCGGCGACATCGACGCCGGGAGCGTGGACCTCGTCTTCGCCGATCCGCCTTTCAACATCGGCTACGACTACGACGTCTACGACGACCGCCAGTCACGCGAGGACTACCTGAAGTTCTCGCGCGAATGGATGGCGGGCGTGCACCGCGCGCTCAAGCCCGCCGGCACGTTCTGGCTCGCCATCGGCGATGAATATGCCGCCGAGCTCAAGCTCGTCGCGCAGAACGACGTCGGCATGACCTGCCGCAGCTGGGTGATCTGGTACTACACGTTCGGCGTCAACTGCACCCGGGGGTTCAGCCGGTCGCATACCCACCTGTTTCACTTCGTCAAGGATCCCGACGGCTTCACCTTCAACGGCCACAACCCCGCCGTTCGCGTCGCTTCGGCCCGCCAGCTCGTGTATGCCGACAGCCGCGCCAACAGCCGGGGACGCCTTCCCGACAACACGTGGATCCTCAGGCCGCAGGATGCGCCGAGCGGCGCCTTCGCCCCGATGCATGACACGTGGTTCTACTCGCGCGTCGCGGGGACCTTCAAGGAGCGCGAGGGCTTCCACGGATGCCAGATGCCCGAGCAGCTTCTCGGGCGCATCATCCGCATCTCCAGCAACCCCGGCGACCTGGTAGTCGATCCCTTCGGAGGCAGCGGCACGACCCTCGCGGTCGCGAAGAAGCTGGGTCGCAACTGGCTCGGCATCGAAATGTCGCGGGACTACGTCAAGCGGATCGGACAGCGTCTGGATCGCTGCGAGATCGGCGCGCCGCTCGACGGCGCCGCCGATCCGGTGCGCAGCGCGCCGTCGACCGCGAAGGGCAAGAAGCGGGGGCGCTATCGCAACGGACGCCTCGTGCAGACGCTGGACGATGCGACCGCGAAAGGGATCGTTTCCGCGTACAAATCGTCATGCACGGGCAACTCGACCGATGTCATCCTTTGCGACCCCGAGCTCAACCGGCGATTCATCGATCAATGCAAGCGCAAGGCGCTGCAGGGCGATGCACGCACGTGGAACCAGATGCTGCTGCGGATCCGCAAGGCCGGCAAGCTGCCCACGACCGACGCGTCGCGCAAGCCGCCGACGGCCGCCGACATGGATCCGTTCAGCGCGGCCAGCGAGGTCGCGATGCACCTGCTGGGCCTCGACTACGGGATGACGCTCGACGAGATGCTCAGCGCGCCGATGGTCGCCGAGGAGTTCGACGGTCTCGCGGCGGATTTCGCCGCGGGTTACACGCCGTTCCAGTACCGGTGGGCCGCCATGGTCATCCGCAAGCGAGCGAAGCGATCGCGAGCGCTCGCCGACGCCCGCTTTCAGGACTGGCTGACCGCGCGCCTGCCCCGCCCCGTCGCCCTCGAGCGCAGCGTCGACGGGAAGCACGCCCATCCCGGCGTGTACATCGTCGAGAGCCGCGGCGACGCCCTGTACGTCGGCGCCACGCTCGACGTGAATCGGCGCGCCGAGCAGATCGTCAACACCAAGACCTGGCGCCGTTTCGATCCGGACCGGCTGCGCATTATTCCGGAGAAGGACCAGAGCGCGCGCCACGGCCTGCAGTCGATCCTGATCCAGCGCACGAACCCGCTGCTCAACGCCGCCGTTCTGCGACCGGAGCGCGAAACTTCGCCGTCAGGCCAATAGTCCATTCGTCAAACGCCCGCCCGCGCGAACCCGTTCTCCGTCATCGAAGACGAAGCGCATTCGTTCCAGAGACCGGATGACCGTTACCGGGTCACCGCCGCCGCTGCTCGCGCCGGGCACGCAGCGCGCGGAAATACTCGCCGATCAGCGAGTTCAACTGCGGATTGCCGGTCTCGAATCGGTCCTGCATGCGCTCGCGGAAACGCCCCCTTCGTTCGGCGCGATTCCCCGAATCACCACCGCGCTCGCGTCCGGGGCGACGCCCGCCTTCGCGCGTTCGCCGGGCGCGTCGCTCCTCCATGCGATCGATCTGCGTGTCGAGCAACCGCGTGCGCGCCTGCACGTCGGCGCGGGCATACTCGATCGCGCGCTGAATCATGGCGCCCCGACGCACCTCGCGCAGCGCCTGTCTCGCTGATTCGTCGGCTCCGGCCCGCTCGTACAGCGCACGCCGCTGCTCGGGGGACAGGTCGCGCAGGAGGCGCCGGCCGTGGTCCAGGTACTCCTGCTGTCGGTACTCGGGGAGGCGCGCATACCGCGCGGACCGGATCATCGTGAGCACATCGTCCGCCGTCTGCGGCAGCGGCGGGGGCGTGGACAGCCAGGCGTAATAGCCCCCGATCACCACTGCGGTGATCCCCGCCGCCATCATCACGGCGACGGTCAGCTTCGTCTTCAGCGTCCAGGTTCCGATCTTCATCCGAGACCTCGCGGGGGCTCATTCGTAGTTGCCGACATGCACGTCGGCGAACAGCAGGTTGCGCAACATGTGAAACGGCTCGACCGTCATCGTGCCGCTGACCAGGATGAACGTGTTTCCGTCGCAGTCGTAGGCGACGGGCACCTCCGAGGAGGTGAACTTCAATCGCCGCGCGAACCACGTCTCGTCGAGCTGGCGGCCCGCGAGGCTCGCGTTGTAGGTATAGCTGATCCCGGTCACCGGAAAGACCGCATCCGGGTCACCCGGGCACGCGTAGACCTTGCTCTGCTCTTCGAGATCGGTCGCCAGCACGTCGGGGAGCCCGGGATCCCCGGGAAAGGTCGTCAGAAACGGATCGGGCATGTACCGCGCGAGCGGATACTTCTGCTCGTTCGACTCCTGGTAGAGCTGGATGACCGTGCCGATCTGCTTCAGGTTCGACGAGCACGCGGTCTTTCGCGCCACCTCCTTCATGCGGGCCATCGCCGGAAGCAGGATGCCGATGAGCAGCGCGATGATCGAAATCACCACGAGAAGCTCGATGAGCGAGAACGCGCGGAGTTTACGACGAATACAGTTCATTGCGTGGCGCGCCGGCTTCCACGGTCGTGGCCCATCGTATCGGATTCATGGCGCCAGGCCACGCGTCCGCACCCGGGCGCTCCTCCGGCAGAGCAGGATGGCCAGGACGAGCGCGAGCGTCACGACGGGAGGTTCGGGCACGATGGTGATGATCCCCGTGCTCAGCAGCGCGGAAGTGTCGAAACGAAGGCCGTCGGGAAGCGCCGGCACCGTGATCGTCTCGAAGCGACCGTCGACCGACCCGAAGTCGAGCAGATCGAACGTATTGCCGAGGATCGGAATGAAATCATGGAGAAGCCTGATCTCGAGGTGACCGCCCGGTCGCATCGCGCCCGCGACGATGAACCGGTCGTAATCGTCGCCGGGCGCCGTGCCCGCAAGCTCGAGAAGTAACCGCGCGCCCGGTCCCAGCGTGACGTCGTTGTCGAACACGACCGCGGCCGCGGAGTTGCCGATCGAGACGAGCCCTTCCAGGAACACGTCGCCCGAGCCCGTCGTGCCCTGCGACCCGACGTAGTCGCCGAAGACCACGATCGCGCTGCCCTGCGTCACGCGCAGTTCGCCGTGGTTGGTCACATCGTCGTAGAAGTTCACCCGGGTGTTGCCGGTCACGATCATCGTCCCGGTGCCCGGACCGCCCTGGCCGTCGCCGGGCTGCTCGACGTTGCCGAGCACGTCGATGGTGCCGTCGGGCTGCTCGGTGACGCCCGACAGGTTCACCACGCCCTCGTTGACCAGGCCGCTCCCGGTGATGAGCACGCCCCGGCCGTTGATCCGGCCTTCGGCGTTGTTGGTCAGGTCACCCACGATTTCGACGGTGCCGCCAAGAAGATTGATGTCGCCGTCGTTCGTGCCGCCGCCTTGTGACACCAGGATGCGCTCGCCGGTCAGGGCGCGCACCTCACCGTCGGCGGCGTTGTGCAGGGCGGCGTCGATCTGACCGGTGCCCCCCAGGATCAGGCCGTGGTTGTGGACCGGTCCGCCGACCAGTTGCAGGCCTTCGGCCAGGTCGATCGTGCCGTGGCTGGTCACGCTTTCGGCGTCGGTGATCAGCGTGCCGCGGCCCGACAGTCGGCCCGCGGACAGGATCGTGGCAGTGTGCGCCGAGAGGATACCGTCCGCGAGCTCGAGCGTGGCCGTGCCGCCGATCTGCGCGCCGACGGTGAGGGTGAACACCTCCGTGTCGGCGGCGGGACCGGTGACGGTCAGTCCGTGGTCAGGCGTGATGAGCACGTCGTCGACAAACACGGGAAGCGAGTCGTCATCCCACTGGGTGGCGTCGTCCCACGATCCCGATGCCTCGCTGAGCCAGTGCTCATCGAAGCCCAGGACGAACAGGGTATGGCCGGCTCCGGCATCGGCGGTGATGACGGCACGGCCCGCGACCGTGGCGATCTCCCGCACGTTCGAAGAGCCCGTGGGGTGGATGTCGACCTTGAAAGCGCCGGCCGCGGGACGGCGCGGATCGACGACGCGCACCTCGGTATCGGTGCCGTCGTCGGCACGGAACACGGCGCGACCGCCGACGTCCGTGAGGACGTACGGCCTGGAGGAGCCGGTGGGGTCCACGTTGACGGTGACGAATCCCGCGGCGGGATCGCGCGGATCGACGATGCGGAGCTCTTCGTCCCAGTCGGATCCGTCGCCGGGGGACGCAGCGCCAAAGACGGCAAGCCCCGCGACTTCGGCGAACCACATCGGGTTAGACCAGTCCAGCGAGCTCGAGGTGGGATGGACATCGATCTTCGTCGCGCCGGCGGAGGGGTCGTGCGGGTCGAAGATGAACGGCTCGTCATCGCCCCCGCCGTCCTCGGCGGCGACGAGGGCGCGTCCGGCGACGTCAACGATGATCGTCTGGTCTAGCCAGGAGTGCCCTCCGGGGTTGGTGTTGATATTGATCCTCGCGGCGCCGGCGGCAGGATCATGCGGGTCGACGATGAACGGCTCGATGCCCACGGGGTGACTTGCATTGGCGTAGAAGACAGCGAAGCCGGCGACGTCGGTGACCGAACTGTACATCCAGTGGCCGGCATTCGTGGCGCCGGCACCGGGATCGAGCGGATCGACGATGTGAAGCGAATTGCTGCTGGTTCCGACGGGGCCGCCGTTGAACACGGCGAGACCGGCAACTTCCGTGACGCTACCGATCTTGTACACCCCCGAGGGATCGAGGTCGATCATGATGGCGCCGTCGGCAGGGTTGAGCGGATCCAGGAGATGCAGTTGCTTCTCAGAGCTGCTGTGCTCGTTCGTGATCAACGCCATGCCCGCGACATCGGTGATTCCGACGATCCTGCCGCCGGGACCGAGATCGACCTTCATGGAACCGGCGGCGGGATCGTGCGGGTCGACGACGTGAAGTTCCTTACCTGTGCCGTCGTCGGCGACGAACAGGGCGCGGCCGGCCGCCTCGGTGATCAAGGTCGTGCTCGCGAACGCCGAGCCGGTGGGATTGATGTCGATCTTCGTCGTGCCGGCGGCAGGGTCGAGCGGGTCGAAGACGTAGAGCTCGCCGTCGGTCCCGTCGGTGCCGGCGAAGACGCCGAGACCGGCGACGTCGGTGACGACGAACCAGCCAAATGGCGGCAGGGCAAACACGTCCGGATCGACCTGCGACAAGGTGATCGCGAATGACGGCGCCGGGAGCGACGCGAGTGCGAGGAGGGCGACGAGCGTCACGTGACGCACGTGCGAGGGCGCGAACCGGCGGCGGGATGTCGATGACGCGATCATGGTGGTTCTCCTCGGCAGAAAGGAAACGTGTTACGGCGACGCGGAGGGGACGCCGATTCCCGACCTGCTGTCGGCAGATATCGGGAAATGGCGCGACCCGTCAGCGCAGACGGCTGACGAGCATGGAATCGCACGACCGGGAGGGCATCTCTTCCGCAGTTCATCGCCCCGATCCCGATGGAATCAGCCGGGCGGGTCGTTCAGAGCGTCGAGGAGTCAAGCTGGACCCGCCGACCACCGACAATCAAAAGACTTCAATATCTTATTATGGCAACGCCCGGATCGCAAGGCCCTGACCGGACGCGCCGACCCGGCAGGCGTGCGACCTGATCAGGGACCGGTCAGCCGCAGCTTCACCGCCACGAAAGACCACCGCGCGGGCTGAAGCCGCGACCCATGGTGCTGCCAGGTCCGGGAGCCCGGATCGGCTCCGGCCCGCTCTTCGAAATCGGCCTTCAGGTCGCGACGCCCTCCTGCTCCTTGGCCTGACGCAACCCGATCCAGTCTGCCGCGCTCCTGATCCACGCGCGGGCGTCCTCGATCAGCATGTACAGCGAAGGAACGATGACGAGGGTGATGGCGGTCGCGAAAACGATCCCGTAGCCGAGCGAGATCGCCATTGGAATCATGAACCGCGCCTGTCGAGACGTTTCGAAGATCATCGGCGCGAGACCGCCGAAGGTCGTAAGCGTCGTGAGCAGGATAGGGCGGAACCGGCGCGTCCCTGCCTCGTGGATCGCCCTGAACGCCCCGAAGCCCTCCTCGCGCCGGAGCCGGTTCGCATAGTCCACCAGCACGAGCGAGTCGTTCACCACCACGCCCGCGAGTGCGATGATGCCCATCATGCTGATGATCGACAGCGTGTAGCCCATGATCAGGTGGCCGATGATCGCGCCCACGATGCCGAACGGGATCGCGGACATGACGATCATCGGCTGCAGGTAGTTGCGAAAAGGCACCGCGAGCAGGAAGTAGATGCCGGCCAGGGCGAATCCCAGGCCGACGAGCAGCGCGTCCATCGAATCGCTGAAGTCGGCCTGGCGGCCAGCGCGCTGCCAGGTCAGCTCGGGATGCTGCGCCACGAGCCCGGGCAGCACCTCGCGGACGAGCGTGGCCATGACTCGCGAGGTCTCGCTTCGCGGATGCACGTCCGCCGTGACGGTCATGGTGCGCCGTCCGTCGAGGCGCTCGATCGACGTGTAGGCCCGGCCGCGCTCGACCGAGGCCACCTCCATCAGCGGCACCTCGCCGCCGTCCGGGGTCCGGATGATCAGTCCTTCGAGGTCGAACTCGCTGACGCGCTGCGACTGCGGAAGGCGAACCCGTATCGTCACCTCGTTGCGGCCTCGCTGCTGCTTGATCGCTTCGTCACCCTGGTAGGCGTGACGCACCTGCCGCGCGATGTCGCCGGCGGTCAGGCCGAGGCTGCGTCCCTCGGGCGTGATGCGGAAGTCGAGCTGGCGCTTGCCCGCGCCGAAGCCGTCGTCGATCTCGGACGTGACCGCGAACTCACCGATCCGCTCCGCCAGCTCCCCCGCCGCGCGCTCGAGCGTCGGAATGTGCCGGTGGCTCAGCTCGATGCTGATCGCTGCGCCGCCGCCCGGCCCGCCGCGGTCGGCCTCGAACTTGATCGACTCGAGCCCGGAGATCTCGCCGGTCTCGCGGCGCCAGGCGGTCGCCGCCGCAGACGTGCTGATGGGCCGGATCTCCGGATCGGTCAGGTACATCCGTACCTCGACGGAGTTGTCGTCGATCTGCGAGAGAAACCCGACGACGAGATCGTCGCCGCCGTGCCGCTCGGCCACCCGCCGACCCGCGTCGAGCACGAGACGGCCCACCTCGGCCACCCGGTCCGGCCGCGAGCCCACCGGAAGCTCCGCGGTGACCACCGCGAGGTCCGACTCCACGCGCGGCATCAGGCTCATGCCGAGCCGGCCGGACGCGACGAACGCAACGGAGACGATCAGGATCGCCAGCGATACGGCGACCGTGATCGTCCGCCGCCGGACGCACATGTCCAGGAACGGGCCGTACACCTTGTAGATGAACTCGCGAACGAAACCGCTGAACGCCTGCTGGCGGCCGTGGAGCCAGCGCGTCAGCACCGTCCTCCCGCCGCTGCGCGTGTGCGCCAGGTGCGCCGGCAGGATGAACAGCGACTCGACGAGCGAGATCGCGAACACCGTGCACACGACCATCGGAATCACCTTCCAGATCTTCCCGATGAACCCCGGCACCATCGCCAGCGGGATGAACGCCAGGATGTTGGTCAGCACCGCGAAGGTGATCGGCACCGCGACGTCCCGCGTGCCCTGGATCGCGGAGTCGAACAGGCCCATGCCGCGCTGCCGGTACTCGTAGATGTTCTCGCCCGCGACGATCGCGTCGTCGACGACGATGCCCAGCGCGACGATGAACGCGAACATCGAGATCATGTTGATGCTTGCGCCCATCATCGGCAGGAACATGATGCCGCCGAGGAACGAGATGGGGATGCCCATCATCACCCAGAACGCCAGCTTCATCTCCAGGAACAGGCCGAGCAGGGACACGACGATCAGCAGGCCCAGGCCGATGTTGCGCATCAGCAGCCGCTCGCGCTGCGTGAACAGCTTCGACTGGTCGCTGTTGATGACCCACTCGATCCCGGGCGGCAGGTCGGGCTCGATCCGGCTCATCGCCGCGCGGACATCCTTCGAGACGCCCGCCGGCGTCTGGTCGCCGACGCGGTAGATCGACAGCCCGATCGAGCGCCGGCCGTCGTAGGTGCTCGCGACGTCGGAGTCCTCGAACCCCTCGGACACGTCCGCTATTCCATCGAGGTGCAGCACCACGCCGTCGGCCGTCGTCACGACCGGAATCCGCGCGAACTCGCGGGCCCAGTCGCGGCGCTGCATCACGCGGACGAGCACCTCGCCTCCCGACGTGTCGATCGAACCCGCGGGCACCTCCACCGACGCGCCGCGAAGGCGCGCCGACACGTCGGCCAGCGTGAGGCCATGGGCGCGCAGGTTCTCCTGCGGCACCTCGACGAGCACTTCGTAGTCGCGCGCCCCGCGCAGGTCGATCTGCGTCAGCCCCGGCGCCTGCAGCAGCCGGTCGCGCACCTGCTCCGCCGCCTCGCGCAGCGCCCATTCGCCGACCTCGCCGTAGAGCTGAATCTCGAGCACCCGCCGGCGGTGCACGCTCATCGAGATGACAGGCTCCTCCGCGTCGTCGGGGAAGGTCGTGATCCGGTCGACCTCCTGCTGGACGTCCTGGTACGCCTTCTGGTGATCGGCGCCCTGCATGAGCTCCGCCGCGATCGTCCCGATGCCCTCGGACGCCGTGGCGCTCACCTTCTTGATGCCGTCGAGCCCGCGCAGGCCGTCCTCGACGGCGAGCACGACGCCCTGCTCCACCTCTTCGGGGCTGGCGCCCGGGTACGGCACGCGCACCGTCACGGTGTCCATGCTGAACTCGGGGAACACCTCCTTCCTGATGCTGACGAAGTAGACCACGCCGCCGCCGATCAGCAGCAGCAGCATGACGAGGTTCGGTGTCACGCGGTTGTGCACCATCCACCCGATCGCGCCACCGGTGCCGCGCGCTGCGCCGGGTTCGAGCGGCGGCATCATCGTCCACCTCGTTTCGCCTGAGCGTCCGACGCACTCTCCGCGACGTCCTCGTCCGCGTCGCCGCGCGACCGCACCGGCAGATCCTGGACGGCCGTCGTCAGGTCGGTCGTGATGATCCGGTCACCCGGTGCGATCCCCGAGCTGATCAGCACGTGATCGCGACCCCGGTAGGCGATCTCGACGCGACGGAGGTCGAGCGTGCGATCCGCGGTCATCACGCGTACGGTGTCACCGTCCCAGACCATGGACCGCGGCAGGCGGATGACATCCCGCAGCGACGGTCCTTCCAGCACCACGCGCACGTACGATCCGATCAGCAACCGCGGCCGTCCGGCATGCTCGGGCTTCAGCGCGAACGGGTCGTCGACGACGACCAGGACGCGCGCCATGCGCCCCTGGGGGTTGAGCTCCGGGACGAGCCTGAACACCCGGCCCTCGCGGTAGGCCTCCGGACCCCACGCATCGGGGTTGTAGATGCGCGCCGGGGATCCGTCCTCCCCGGCCCTCCCGGGAATGTCCAGCCAGCGCAACTGTGCGACCGGCACCGCGGCCTCGATCCAGATGCGATCGGTGCCGACAAGGGTCACCAGCACGGTGTTGGTCGACGCGACGTCCCCGACGTCGACATGGCGCCGCGTGACGACGGCGTTGAACGGCGACTGAACCCGGGTCCGCGCGAGGTCGAGCTCGGCCTCGCTCAGGCGCGACTGCGCGGACGCGCGCAGGGCTTCGGCCGACTGGATCGCCGCCTCGGACGACGCCACCGCCGCCGCGGCCGCGAGGCGCTGCGGCACGCGAAGCACCAGGTCGCGATCCTCTTCGGGGATCTTCTCTCCCAGCAGCTCGAACTCGCGCTGCGCCACGAGCTGGTTGCCGCGCTCCACCTTGAGATCCTTGCGCGCGGTGATCAGGGCGCTCTGCGCCGTCGTCACCCCGGCCTGCGCCTCGAGGAGCTCGCTGCGACGCCGTGCCAGCGCAAGCTCGTAGTCGTCGTCCTGGATCTCGAGCACCGGGTCGCCCGTCTCGAAGCGGCCGCCCGGGACGAGGGCCTCGCGGATCACGTCGACCCGCCCGTCGACCTGCGGCTTGAGATCGACCTCGGTCGCGGGGACCACGGCCCCCATCGCTTCGACGACGACGCGCTCCGCGGATGCCTCGGCGACGACGACGTCGACCAGGCGCACCGTTTTCGATCGCGGATTGCGCCGCGCTTCCGGCGCCGTCGCGATCAGGACGCGCGCCACCAGGATCCCGCCAACGACGATCACCGCCGGCAGGACGACGACGACCACGAACCTGGAGAGGCCCCGAACGACGGAACGTGACCGGGGTTCATTCATCGAGGTGGCTCCCTGGCACGGTTGCCGTCGCGCCGGCAGGTTCATCGACACGATCCGGGGAAAGCGCCGTCGTCGCGACATTGAAAGTCGCGGGCCCCGGGCGCTCGAGCGACCAGGCACCGGCGATCGCCCGACAGAAGTCGATCCGGAACCCGATCCAGTCACGACGGGCTCTGACGTGGCGCACCTCGAGCGACTGGCGGCTCGTCAGCGCGTCCAGAACGCTGAGGTAGTCCGTCTGACCGTTGATGTAGCTGTCGCGTATGCGCTCGATCACGAGCGAGGACGTGTCGAGCTGTTTCGAAAGGCTGACGACGTATTCGGCCTGTCGACGCTCGCGCTCCAACGCGTCCGCGACCTCGCGGAGCGCCGCGACCACCACCTCGCCGTACCGGTTGATCGACTCCGACGTCACGGCAAGCACGCGCTCGACCTCCGCCTTTCGGCGGCCGCCATCCATCAGCGGCTGCACGAGGTTGCCCGCGAGCGTCGCGGCCCAGTTGTCGAACAGGTCCCTCCATTCGCCGGTGGTGTCCGCCGACGCCGAAAGGCTGACCCGCGGGTAGCGGTCCGCGATGGCTTCGGCCGTACGGCGATCGGCGGCCTGCACGGCGCGGTAAGCGCTTCGAACGTCGGGACGGCGCCGCAGGATCTCGGCCGGGAGCCCGGCGTCGGGGAGCGGGGGCACACCGATGAGCGCCGGGTGTTCCCCGGATGCGAACGCCCCGGGAGGCAACCCCGTCAGGGCTGCGAGCTGGTGAAGGGCCACCTGGATGTCGCGCTGCGCGAGAATCAGCTCGCCACGACTCGATTCGACCAGGTTCCGCTGCCGCAGCACATCCTCGGCGCGTGACCGCGCCTGGCGGAACCGCACCTCGATGACGTCGAGGACCTGGTCGTTCGTCCGAATCTGCGCCTCCAGGACCCGAACCCGCGCGGCGGCCTCGGCCAGGTCGTACCATCCCGCCGCGATGCTCGCCGAGAGCGTGATGGCCGCGGCCGCCACGTCCTCCGCCGCCGCCATCGCGTCGATCGCCGCCGCGTCGCGCGCCGATCGGATGCGTCCCCAGAGATCGACCTCGTACGATGCGCCGAGCCCCAGGGCGTATCGCTCGCGCTCCATGTCGGCACCGTCGATCCGTTCATCGGTCCACGTGGCGCCGGCTTCCGCGTCAAGCTGCGGCTGCAGGTCCGCGCCGGCCCGCCGGGCGATGGCCCGTGCCTGCGCAAGCCGGTCCCATGCGGTCCGGAGATCGAAGTTGCCCGACAGGCCCGCCTCGATCACGGCGCTGAGACTGTCGTCCTGGAGCGAAACCCACCAGCGCTCGAGCATCTCGGCGCCGCCCGCCGGCACCAGCTGCTGGGGCGCCGCGACCGGCGGATCGAAATCGCGCGCGGAAAGGGCGCATCCGCCGGCGGACAGCAGCGCCAGGACGACAGGAAGGCCAGCGCGTTTCCAGATCATGAGGAGATCTCGCGCGCGCCGCGTCCGGACTCGATCCGAGCGCGGGCGCCTCGAATCCCGGCGATCGAGAACGACACGATGTGCTCGACCAGGACTTCCACGGCTTCGTCGTCGCCGAGGCTGCGGCTGAGCAGCTGCGACGGACCCCCTGCGCCGATGGCACGGCGTGACCGGGGCCTGCGCCGTCCGACTCGTCCTGCAGATGCCGGTTGGCCAGTTGCAGGCCGATCCCGAGGCACTGGTTGATGACGCTCATCTCGGCGAAAAGAACTTCCCGGTCATCGGCATGGGGACCCAGGAGCTCTCGGATCAGGGCGTTCATCGCCTCGTGCAGGGGCGCGACCGCCTCGCGCCGAACCCGCTCGAAGATGACGGTGCGCTGGATCAGCTCGCGCGTGAGCAGCGCCGAGAAGACCGGGTGCCCGCCCCGGCCGGCAATGCCTCGAACCAGCGCGCCGATGCGGCCGGCCAGCCGCTCCTCCGGCGGCGCCTCGGCCGGCACGCCTCCATCGCGGGGATTCGCCCGGCCCTCCTGCTCGAACGCGCTTCGCCACACCTCGGCGTAGAGCGTCGCCTTGGATCCGAAGTGGTAGTTGATCGCCGCGACGTTGGTGCCGGCCTCGTGACAGATCTCCGCCACGGTCGCCCGAGTGTAGCCGCGTTCACTGAACACCCGACCGGCGGCGGCCAGCAGATTATCGTAAGTACTTATTCCATCAGTTCTTACAGCCATCGAGGCGATCTCCGTCACGGATTGACGCCACAATTCTAACGCCGATTTCAAATAGCTGTAAGGTTCATACGACGGTCGAATATGCGAAGATCGGATCATTCGAGGAAGGTGCAGCGCATGGAACTTCTGGATCACGACCTCGCCACGAGCGACGACTATCTCTGGAAGACGCTGGTGCTCGACTGTCCGTCGAGCGTCGAGCCGGTGGTCGCGCGGATACGCGTGACGCAGCCCCACGGCTTCATCCAGGAGTTCGAATCCCGGGACGTGCGCATCGAGGCGGGCCGCGCCCACGTTCGCATGCTCTATCCCCTCATCGACGAAGGGCGTTACGAACCGGCGCACGGGAGTTGGAACGGCGCCTGGGAGATGGGCGAATACCGATTCGAGGTCACGCTGCACGCCGGCGCGCGGACGGTGGCCGAGGATGTGCTCAGCCTCGACCCCCATGACTTGTTCCCTTCCGATCGCATGGTCATCTCCGTCGACGCCCGACCGCAGATCATCGAGTGCGCAACGCGCCAGATGCTCTACGCCGTCGAGAACGAGGCGGAGCTGATGATCCGCATACGTCGCCATCGCGTGCCGGGGTGTCACGTCGAGGTGGACGTGACGGCGCGGGAAGACGAGCAGCGGCTGGCCGGGCCCTGGCAATGGCGTCTCGATCACCAGTGGCGCCGTCAGTCGTTCGACATCCGCTCCTGGTCCACCGGCGAGTACCGGCTGCGCATTCGGGTGCTCGTCGACGGCGCCCCCATCGGACCGTGGTGCATCCGCAGGTTCTGGAAGCAGGTGGAGACGCTGACGCCGCCCGAGACGATCACCCTCGCGGGCTATCCCGAGGTCCTCGTGGACGACTGGTCGTTCACTCAGGTGGACGACATCCGATTCGTGCCCGACGCGATGACGAAGCGTCCCGACCCGGTCGTCGCGGCGACCGAATCGCACGAAGAGGAGATGCTGGCCGTTCGCTCGATCGAGTGGAACGAACGGCAGCGGCGCTACGAGTGCGAGTACGGCAACATCGGCGGGCGCCGTGAACGCACCGACACCGCGGCGGAGCGTGCCCACCTGCGGATGCTGCTCATCAGCGACGACGGCGAGCGCTGGTCCAAGCCGCGCCTCGGGCTCGTCGCATACGACGGCTCGACCGACAACAACATTCTGCGCGACGACACCGATCACCCGAGCGAGAAGGACCTCGAGCGCGACCACGACATCGAGCACGCGCAGTTCCGCTTCTACGATCCGCAGACCGACGGGCCCGTCAACATCGACAACGTCTTCGTCGCCTCGGGCAAGCGCCACTTTCCGTTCCAGTGCAAGAGCCTGCAGCGCGAAGGGGCTGGCGCCGACGCCATGGCGAAGGCCGAAGCGGGCCAGGCGAAGGATCTGCGCGACGACGGCCTCGGCGTGATGCAGTCGGAGGACGAGGGCGCCGACGATCCCGACGCGTTCCGCCCGCAGGGCGGCGAGCACTGGCCGTTCGAGAAGCGCGGCGACCTCTACCTCGTCCTGACCCGCGAGCCGCTGTTCTACCTCGGCGTCGGCATGGACCTGATGCACACCACCGAATCGATTCGCTGCCACGTCGAGGAGACCGACCGCAAGAGACTGCTTTACTACTTTCGTCCCGGCGCGCCCGCCTACCCGCCCCACGGCGCGGTCTACGACAACATGCACCTCGGCCTGCGTTGTATGGGCGTCGTGTGGACCGACGACGGGCTCACGTACCACCGCCAGTTCGTCCTCGCCCCGGACGGGCTGGATCCGATCGGATCCCAGTTCTACGCGATGGGCCTCATTCAGAAGGCGGAAACGCTCGGCGACGCGCCGGGACGACCCGTGCTCGACAAGTGCCTGTCGAAGATCAACCAGGCGTTTCCTATGCGCAACCTCTACCTCGGCACGACGCTGCTGCACTGGGGCATCGAGCAGACGCAGGCGCCGGAGCTGATCTGGACCCGCGACCTGCTGCACTTCCGCCGGTTCCGGGCCCAGCGGCAGAGCCTGATCGAGAACGGCACGGGCGGCACCTTCGACCACGGAATGATCCGCGATCAGTACAAATACCGTCAGTTCGACGGCGAGTGGTGGTACCACTACACCGGCGTCAACACGCGGCACAACGGCTACGGCGTCATGGCGCGGCACGAGAGCATCGAGACGTACCGCGAGAAGTTCTCCAACCATGGTGACGCGCCTTACTTCGACACCTGGGAAGGATGCTGGACCGACGGCAAGCAGACGAAGTACCTGCCCGGTATCGCGCGCTGCAAGCCATATCGCGTCGCCCACGCCGAGCCCGACGACGTGCGCGGCACGCTGACGACGCGACCCGTCCGCGTCGACGGAGCCGAGCTGCGCATCAACGCCATGACGCAGCCGGGCGGATTCATCGAGGTCGAGATCATCGACGAAGACGGCGCTGCCGTGCTCGCGGAACCGTTTCGATTCGAGGGCGACGAAGTCGCGGCGGCGGTCGCCGACCTGCGATCCCGGGCGGACCGGCTGATCACCATTCGGTTTGCGCTCGAGCGGGCGCGCCTCTACGCATTCGAGATTGCCAAATGAACAAATCAATTCGAAGCGCGCAGGGCCTCTCACGGAGACACGGAGGCACCGAGATCTATTTCGGGGCCATCGCGCTGCTCGTGGCGTCAGCGCTCGCGAGCGCCGGCACGGTCTCCGTCGATCCGTGCGAGGACTCCACCCTCTGGCGCTCTCACGGGGCGCCGCACGGCAAGGTGACGATCGAGGCGGTGAAGTCCGACCCCAAGCAGGGTGAGCAATGCGTGCGCCTGGGCTACAGCTGGCGCCAGGCCTGGGCGTTCTTCGAGCCGAGGCAGGCCTGGGGCGATCACGAGGCCCTCGTGTTCTGGCTCCGCTTCGAGGGTCGCAAGGGCTACGGGTGGAAGCTGGGCATCAGTGCCGAGGCGGAGGACGAGGTCTTCACGATCTCGACCAGCATCAACTACGACTTCGACGGCTGGCGCGAAATCCGCCTGCGCCGCGACGACTTCGCATCGCGCGTGCTGGATTCGGACAAGGGGATGGACTGGTCGAAGATCCGCGCCTTCGCCCTGGGTGTCAGCGGCGGCGTCCCCGGCAGCGGCGCCCCGGCCGTGCTGATCGACGACGTGCGCTACGAAGCGGCGCCGCCAAAGGTGGTCGAGCCGCCGCTGCCGGACACGATTCCGGTCAACGACTGTGACGCGACGAAAGGCTGGCGATCCGACGGCGTCGACATCGACGCGTCGCCCGGCCACAAGACGGAAGGTCGTGCGGCGTTGCGCATTCGTTACGAGGGCGTCACGCGGGGGACGGTGTCGACGGCCGTCAAGGCGAAGCGAATCGGTCCGCGTCACGCGCTGGCGATGAGCCTGCGCGGGCCGGGCGTGCGCACGAGCGCCCGCCTGCATGTCGAGCTCGACACGCGCGGCGGCGGCCGATTCGTCAAGCCGGTGAGCATCGTCAACTTCGAGATGAGCGAGCAACTGCTCTTCCCCGGCGAGTTTCACCGCGTTCCCGCGCCGGACGGAACGATGCCGGACTGGCGCCGGATCACCGGCATCTCGTTCGCCCTGGCCAACGACGCGCCGAACGACCGGGGCAACCTGGTCGTCGATGACATCCGTTTCGTGCGCACGGCGCCACCGAAACCGCGCGCCGGAGGCGACGAGCGCAACTGGTGGTGGGACGGCGGCTTCGACCCGTTCGCCGCGATGCACGTCATCCACGCCGACTGGCCGCACCTCGAATCCGACGAGCGTCCGGCCATGCTGAAGTTCAGCGCCTTTCTCCTTTCGCCGCTCGTGCCCTACGCGATCTACCTGCACAACGACGGCAGCTATTCCGGGTTCCGCGTGACGATCACCGACTGGGAAACGGACGTGGTGGACATTCTCGAGGTCGACAGCCCGCGGGCCGGCGTCACCCGACGCGACCTCGTCACGCCCGCGCGCACCGGAAGCTACAT
This sequence comes from Phycisphaeraceae bacterium, assembly GCA_002686995.1. Lineage (GTDB taxonomy): Bacteria > Planctomycetota > Phycisphaerae > Phycisphaerales > Phycisphaeraceae > NYZC01. The sequence continues at coordinate 28,967 of NYZC01000429.1, forward strand.
CTTCAACGTCGAGTGCCTGGACGGCGACGGCGCGGTCACGCGGACGTACCAGACCGGCATCACCGTGCTGGCCAAGCGCCTGAACGAGCCGAAGGGCATCTGGGGCATGCACGGGTACATCGGCTCGAAGGGCAGCAGGTGGCCGCACCATCCGCAGGTGCTGCGCATGCTCAAGACGACCGGCGTCATGGCGCTGCGCGAGCGCACGCCGTTCGTGATGCGCGACGCCGCAGCGCAGGAGAATGCGCGCCAAGGGCCGCAGGCGCGCGTCCTGCGGCTGGCGCGGCAGCACGGCATCGCGACGGTCGTCTCGGCCCACATGCCCTCGTCGCGCCACCTCTGGGGGCAGGGCCGGTACGACTTCGGCGGCATCGTGCCCGGCAAGGAGCAGGAGGTGTTCGACACGATGGTGTCGCTCGCCGAGACCTACAAGGGCCTGGTCGACTGGTGGGAGATCGGCAACGAGCCCAACGAGCATCCGCTGGCGCCGTACGCAGGAATCCTCACGACCTGTTACCGCGCCGCGAAGCAGGCCGACCCCGCGGCCCGGGTGGTGATGGGCGGCAGCCACGTGATCGACCGGTGGCAGTACCAGGCGTGGGAGCGCGAGCGCGAGACCGGCGTGCCGCACCAGGATGCGCTGTCGACGCACCTCTATCCGGAGCCGCATGTGCTCGAGGAGCACCTGCGCGGCTGGATCACCGCGCAGGGCCAGGCACTGATCGAGGAAGGCATGCTGATGACCGAGGGCGGCTGGCCGACGGCCACGGCCCGCGCGATGGCGATGCACCGGCAGGGCCTGCTGCCGGAGGGCTACTCGGGCGAGCGGGTGAGCCAGGACTGGTACATGCGGTACGCGCCGCTGATCCTCGGCGAGCACATGAAGGTCGACGCCGACCTCTACGCCGTGTGCTTCTTCCGCTCGACGCCGTCGATGGGTGACTGGGTGTACAACCTGGCGCCCGGCGAGCTTCGCGTGCACTCGAAGGGACACTTTGTCGCCCGCTGGAACGGCCGCGAGATCTCCATGGGCCGCCCGATGGCCTACACCCACAACACGATCGCCCGCCTGCTGACGCACGAGGTCACCGCGGCGGAGGCATCGATCGAGTACGACACTTCGCAGGGCCTGGTCGAACACTACGCATTCGCGCGCCCCAGCGAGGTGATCGTGCCCCTCTGGATCGGCATCGAGAACGGCAAGCGCGCCGAGCGGCTCGAGGGGTCAGTCACCATGCCGCCGCGGACCGGCCTTGTCCTCGCCTGCGACATGGACGGCAACGAGCGCGTGATCGAGCCCGAGGGCGACGTCGTGCGCATCGAGATCGAGCTGGGACAGCCGCGCTACGTTCGCTTCATCGAGAGCGCGCGCGACGGGCGAGTGCATCTGCGGCTGCGGAATCTGCCCGCCGACATGCCGTACCACGTCGTCACGCGCGCCGACGCGGCGCCGCACTACGAGGCGCTCTATCGGCGTCTTGCGGGCGCGGGCGCGAGCGAAGGCCACGACGCGCGCCGCGATCGAATCAACATTTACGTCGGCACGCCCACTGACGAGCCGAACATCGCGCACCTCGTATCACGCGACCGCGACCTGCCCGTGATCAGCGATCTCGTCCCGGCGCGCGGCGCCCCGATGGTCCTGCACTCGGCGTCGCAGCGCGCCGTCTTTCTCGTGGGTCAGACCGTGAAGGACGCGGCGCTGGCCGTCGACGCCTGGTTGCGGTCGCGAAAATCACGATGAGCGGCGATCGCGGCGACACCCGGGAGATCGAACGGATCTTCACGGGGATCTACGAGCGGAACCTGTGGGGCAGCACCGAATCGGATTCGGGCACCGGCTCCGAGCTCGAGCGGACCCGCGCGATCGCCGAGGCGCTGCCGGACCTGCTGCGCGAGCTGCGGGTCACCTCGATGCTCGACATTCCCTGCGGCGACTTTCACTGGATGAGTCGCGTCGACCTGGACGCGGTGCGCTACATCGGCGCCGACATCGTCAGGACGCTCATCGACGAGAACCGCCGTTTCGCGGACGAGCGACGGTCATTTGTCCATCTCGATCTCACCTGCGACCCGCTGCCGGCGGCCGATCTCGTCTTCTGCCGGGACTGCTTCGTTCACCTCTGCGACCGCGACGTGCTCCGCGCGCTGGACAACATTCGCCGCAGCGGCGCGACCTGGCTGCTGACGACGACCTTCACCCGCCGCCGACGCAACGTCGACATCAAGACCGGCGGCTGGCGCACGCTGAACCTCACCCGGCCGCCGTTCGATCTCCCGCCGCCGCTGCGCCTGATCGACGAGCGCTGCACGGAAGGCGGAGGGCAGTTCGTGGATAAGAGCGTCGGACTGTGGAAAGTGGGGGAGATCGGGTGAGGGGCGTTGCAGTCACTGCGCGCTCATGTCATTCGACCCGCAGGCTGACGCC
>NYZC01000430.1 GCA_002686995.1 Phycisphaeraceae bacterium
AAGCAGGCGATGTCGCTGTGCATCGTCGATGGAGGCCGACGCCGCCAACGGGCGATGCAGCCGGTCGACGCCAGGCAGAGTTTTGAGACAGAGCCTAACAGCAACGCCACTCCCGCACGGTAAGATGGCCCCTCGACTCATGAGCCGTCAGCCCGGCACACTGATCCAGTTCTTGGCGGTGTTGTGCGTCGCTGCCTCTCCCGCGAGGGCGGACACAATCATCGAGATTCGGCCGTGGTCGATTCCGATGAAGTCATCGTCGAATCCCGGCGACGCGGCGGACCGCGCCGTGTTCGAAGCGTACGTGCGCAAGCATCCGCACGTCCGCATTCGCCGCACCACGCAGCTTCGTATCCCCGGCGAGCGCGGTGAAGCGGGATTCCTCATGGCCATGGCCGGCGAGACCGCGCCGGACATCGTCCACGCCTACACGCGACAGGTGCTCAACTACGCCAAGCAGGGGTTCTATCAGCCGATCGACGATCTGCTCGCCGCCTCGCCGGAGCTGGAAGCGAAGATTCCCGATCAGCTTCGCCCGACGCTGAAGCTCGACGGCAAGACCTACGCGGTGGTCTACAAGTACAACTGCGTCGGCTACGTGTATCGGCGCGACCTGTTCGCGGCGGCAGGGCTCGATCCCGATCGGCCGCCGGACACGTGGGAGCAGTTGTACCAGTATGCGCAAGAGCTGACCGAGCAGGAGCGCGGCCAGTACGGAATCTGCCTGGACGTCGGCAAGCTGGGCGGTCACGACTGGACGTCGTTCGTCTGGCAGGCGGGCGGGCGCATTCTCGATCGTCATGCCGACGGTTCGTGGCGCGCGGTGTACAACACGCCGCAGGCGGTGGAGGCGCTGCGCTACCTGCGCAAGCTCGTGTGGGGTGAGTGGAACCGCGGCGGTCGCACCTATCGCGGCGTCGCCTACCTCGCGCAGACAGGTCGCATCCGGTCGATGATCGACGGCAAGGCCGTGATGGCGCCGGCGGTGATCGGTGATCCCGACCAGCTGCTGCAGCTGGTGCAAAGCGGCTTCGACATCAGCCAGATCGGCTATGCCCCGATGCCGCGCGGTCCCGACGGCTACGGCGCGATGATGGTCGGCTACTGCCTCGGCATCAACGCCTCGGTGACGGACCCGGCCAGACGCAAAGCGTGCTGGGACTACATTCGTTTCCGGGCCGGCGACGAGGCGGACCGGCTGCGCACGCAAGCCTATATCGACGCGGGCTGGGCGCGCATCGTACGCCCCGACCTGCTTTCGAAATACGGCGCGCAGGAGCTGGTCGAGCAGCAGCCGGAGAACTGGCGCAGGAGCTATCAATTGACCATCGCCCGCGCCCGTGTCATGCCTTACGCTCCCGACTACCAGACGGTGCAGAACCACGAGATGGCCAACTGCGTCGCGGCCGCGCTCGAAGCGCCGGACAGCAACATTCAGGCGATCCTCGACGACTCCGTCGACCGCGTGAACCGCACGATCTTTCAAACGGAGGGCACGGCCCAGGCGCCGTGGCTGCGCCCGCTCGTGGGCGTGTGCGTGGTCGTGTTTTTCGCGACCTTCGCCGTCTTCTTCGTCCTCATGTTGCACTTGTTGTCAAAGCAGACGCGGTCCGGCAATGGTCCCCGCGCGGCCACGGGACGCCCGGCCGGCAGGAGGAGAATCGTCATCGCGTGGGTCTTCATGGCGCCGGCCGTGTTGAGCATCCTCGTGTGGGATTATTATCCCTTCGCGCGTGGCGCAACAATGGCGTTCTACGACTACAAGATCGCCGCCGACAGCGAGTGGGTGGGCCTGACCAACTTCGTCACGGCACTGACACAGCCGCTCTTCTGGACAGCGGTGAAGAATACGTTCATCTACACGGCGATGGTGTTGGGCATCGGCTTTATCATGCCCATCATTCTCGCGCTGTTGCTGAATGAGGTACCGCGCTTCACCGTCTTTTTCCGCACGGTCTACTACCTGCCCGCGGTGACCAGCCCGCTGGTGGTGATGATGTTGTGGAAGATCTTCTTCGATCCGACGCCCAGCGGCTTTTTCAATCGCATCCTCGACGTGTTCAGCCTTTCACCGCAGGGGTGGTTGTCCGACTCGCGCTGGGCGATGCTCTGCATCGTGGCGTCAGGCGTCTGGGCGGGCACTGGACCGGGGTCGATCGTCTATCTGGCGGCGCTGAAATCCATTCCCAACGAGCTGTACGAGGCAGCCGACGTCGACGGCGCCGGCTCGTTCCGCAAGATCGCCACCGTCACGTTCCCCATGCTCAAGGCGCTGATCATCATCAACTTCGTCGGCGCGTTTGTCGGAGCGTTCCATGCCGCGCAGAACATTCTTGTCATGACCGGCGGCGGGCCGAAGGACGCCACGCATGTGCTCGGCCTGGAGATCTTCTTCGACGCGTTTCTGCTGCTGAAGTTCGGCTACGCCACGGCCATCGCGTGGATCATGGGGTCGCTGCTGATCGGTTTCACCGTCCTTCAGCTCAAGATCCTGCAATCCGTCACGTTCACCCGCGCGAAGGACGCCACCTGACATGCCCATCATCAGCGAGGTCGGCCGCAGGGCCTGGCGCGTGAGGTTGCTCATCGCGTCAATCTACTCCCTGCTCATCCTCGGCGGCGTGACGATGGTCTATCCGTTCGTGATGATGATCGCCCTGAGCCTGACCGGCACGAGCGACTTCGGTGACTTCAAGCTCATCCCGGCGTATCTGTACGACGACCAGGCGCTGTGCACGCGGTACACGGCCGACCACTACTGCCATCTCGATCTGATCTCCGTTGCCAATTTCAACAATGCATACGGTACCGGGTACTACAGCTTCAAGGAGCTGGCCGTCGGCGCTCTGGACAACGCGGCGACGGGTTACGACTGCGCGCTGGCCGACTGGGTGGCGTTCCTGCCCACCGTGCCCGTCGACGACTGGATCGTCGGCAACCGGCAGAAGACCAACGCGGAGTACCGCCGGTTTCTGCGCGAGCGGTTCGACGGCGACGTGACGGCCGTCAACTTCGCCTACTCGGAGATGTATGACAGTTTCGATGAAGCGGCGATCCTGCGCGAGGATCCGCTCAATGCCGCGTGGACCCCGCCCCGAGGGCGCCTCGGCGAGGACTGGCGCGCGTTCAAGCAGACGATCGACTTTGCCGACCGCATTTATCCCAACGCGGACCAGGCGTACCGCGGCTACCTGCGCAGGAAGTACGACAACGACCATCACCGACTGAGCGAGACGTGGAGCCGGCCGATTCAAGGCTTCAATGCCGTGCGCCTGAACGCGTCTCGCCCGACGAGCGAAAACGAAGCGGAAGACTGGGACACGTACGTCCACAGCCGTTGGCCGAAACGCCTGATCGGCGACACCGGCCGTATCCTGTCGATCGAGAATCGGTTCCGGGACTGGCTGCGCGGCAAGTACGGGTCCATTGACAGGCTGCGCGCCGCATGGAGCCTGCCCGCGCATGCGTCGTTCGACGATGTCGCACTGGAGCGCACCGCGTTCCAACCCGCCGCCGCCCGCGACGACGGTGGACGCTTCCTCGCGACCATGCTGGCCGATCACGACGGCCAGGCACGCTACCGGAATTACCTCGGGCGGAAATACCCCTCGATTGAGCGGCTCAACCGCACCTACCACAGCAGTTACCGATCCTTTCACGACGTGTACATGCCCAAGCTCATGCCACGGCCCGAAGGCATCCGCCAGGACTGGCTCGACTTCCAGGACGAATTCATCGTCGCGCTCGACCTGCCATCGAAATTCAGCGCCTTCCTGCACGACCGCTACGGGAACGTCGACGCCATGAATCGGGCTTATGGCCTGGAGCTTGCGTCGTTCGACACCATCGACCCGCCCTACTTCGCCAAGGACATCGCCGACTTCAAGCGTGTCAAGAAGGGCCTGCGCAGGTGGTATCTGACGCGCAACTACCGCACCGTCATCGAGTACATCGTCCTGCGCGGCAAGGCGCTGTGGAACACTTTCGTCCTGGTCGTGTGCATGCTCGTGACCACGCTGACGGTCAACCCGCTGTGCGCCTACGCCCTGTCGCGCTTCAAGCTGGCGTTCGCGCCGAAGGTGCTGATCTTCCTGCTGGCGACGATGGCGTTTCCCGCCGAGGTGAGGATGATCCCCAGCTTCCTGCTGCTGAAAGAGTTCGGCATGCTCAACACCTACTGGGCACTGGTCCTGCCCGGGATCGCCAGCGGCTTTTCCATATTCCTGCTCAAGGGGTTCTTCGACACGCTGCCGGAAGAGATCTTCGAAGCGGCCACGATCGACGGCGCGTCGCCGACGCGCCAGTTCTGGCAGATCGGCGTCCCGCTGGTCAAGCCGATTCTCGCCTTCATCGCGCTGGGCGCCTTTACCGCGGCGTACGGCGGATTCATGTGGGCGTTCGTCGTCTGCCAGGACCCCGACAAATGGACGCTGATGGTCTGGCTGTTTCAGATGCAGCAGAGCGAACCGCAACACGTTGCCATGGCCGCCCTGACGCTGGCGAGTCTACCGACGCTGGTGGTCTTCCTCGTTGCCCAGCGCATCATCATGCGCGGTATTATTCTGCCGACGTTTCACTAGGTCGTGTCCCGTAAGTCAGCCGTCGGCCCAAGGCCGAGCGAAAGGCCCGTGAGCAAGGAGGCCGAAGCAGGCGATGTCGCTGTGCATCGGCGATGCAGGCCGATGCCGCGCACGGGGCTTGCAGCCGGCCGACGCCAGGATGACTTGCGGGACACGACCTAGCACTGCCTCACGAATCATCATGATGACGCGCGGGCCGGCAGCGGCTGAAGAAATCTCCGTCGGACAGGGAGGCCCCCGATGCGCAACGCGATGCTCGCCCTCGTGCTCGCATGCATCACGATGACCTCGATGGTCGATGCCGTCCGAATTTCATTGCAACGTGCATCTGAAAGATCGAATGGTTTCGTTTGGGTCGCTCACGGTATGTCGAAAGTAAACTCGTTGTCAAAGAGCGGCGCACGGACGGTGAGGTTCTTATTCCTGATCGTGCCGCTGACCACGAGATACAGGTGGAACAGCCCCAACCCGACGTAGCAGGCCGCGACGAAGCACGTGATCCCCTTGTTGATCGAGTGAAGAAATGCGGTCCAGACGATGAGCATCCTCCAGCGGCTTGACGCGCTCGCCCCAGGCACCATCGCCACCGTTGCCGGCGCGGGATACCGGGAAGGAATCCCGGCGAAGGAGGCCGATGCCGGCTGGCCGCTGGGCGTGGTCCGGCTGTCGAGCGGCGACCTGGTCGTCGCCGACTATTTCGGACAGCGGCTCTGGCGGATCGACGGGCAGGGCGTTCTGCACGGCTTCGCCGGCGACGGCGTGCCCGGAAAGCGCGGCGACGGCGGGCCGGCACTGGATGCGCGGCTGAACCACCCGCATGATCTTTGCCTGGACCGGCGAGGAAACATCTACGTGTCGGATACCGAGAACGACACGATTCGACGCATCGACCCTCGCAGCGGGGTGATCAGTCTCGTGGCGGGCAACGGAAAGCGCGGCCGCGGCCGGCTCTACTTCACCGACGCCGATCACCACGTCGTGCGCAGGGTGGACGAAGACGGCACGATCAGCACGGTCGTCGGCTGCGGGCAGGAGGGCTGTTCGCCCGACGGCAGCCCGGCTCGCCGCGCCAGCCTCGCCTCGCCACGGGGGCTGGCCGTCGGCGGCGGTGGCGAGATCTACGTCTCCGACACCGGAAATCATCGGGTGCGCCGCGTGGGCGGTGACGGAGTCCTGACCACGATCGCGGGAAGCGACGAGGGCGGCGACGCGGGTGACGGCGGCCCGGCCACCGCCGCGCGTCTGAACACGCCCCATGGATTGGCCCTGATGGGCGAGGATATACTTCTGGTCAGTGACCACTTCAATAACCGGTTGCGGGCGGTGGCCGTCGGCGGCGGGCGCTGAGAGAGGCTTGATGACATGTACACGTTGATCCGGACATTGCCCGTGCGTGAACTGCTGCTGGGCCAGTTGCCTGTGCTGGCGGCGGCTCTGGTCGTGGCTGAGCTGTTCTACAAGTTTCACAGCTTCCTGCTCGAATCGATGGCCTTCATGCTCACCTGGTACGTGCTGGACCTGACCGTCACGCGCCTCCGCCGCGGCGTGGTGGCCGATCGTGTCCAGGCGGACCTGTGACGGCAGGGCCGCAACGGAGCGATCATCTTGGATCTCGAGACCATTGCCCGCCGCTTCGACGAAGACGGGTTCGTCGTCGTGCGCCAGGTGTTTACTCCGCGGCAGATCAGCACGTTCAACCAGGCACTGGCCACCATCATCCGGGACGTGGCGCCTCGACTGCGGCCGGGTGACGTCTACTTCGAAGACGCGCCCGACCGCCCGGTCAAGAGCCTGTTCCGTCTCGAGCGGCACGACGATGCGTTCAGCGCCCTGCTCGAAGACGCCCGACTGCTGAACGTCGTCCGCGCCGTCTACGACGATCCGCTTGCGACCCTCTCGATTGCGATGTATTTCGGTAAGCCCGCCCGCTCGGGCTCGGTCGTCCCGGCGCATCAGGACAACGCCTTCCAGTGCTGGGATCCGCCGGAGGCCCTGACGCTCACCGTCGCCGTCGATCCTTCCACCTGCGACAACGGGGTGCTGGTGTGCCAGAAGGGTTCACACAAGCTTGGCTTTCTGCCCCATAAGCCGTCGGGCTTGATGGGCTTCAGCCAGATGCTGATCGAGACCCCCGACAAGAAACGCTATCCGGAGGTCGAAATCCGCATGGACCCCGGCGACGTCTGCCTCCACGCGGTAGGCACCGTCCATCGCAGCGACGCCAACCGCACCGACCAATCTCGCCGTCAGCTGGGCATCGGCGCCCACTCCTCGCGCGCCCGCGTCGACCCGATCATGCTCGCCCGTCGCAAGGCGATCCTTGAAAGGCTCCACTCGGAACACGGGTAGGGGTTTACGATCGTGATTCGGTCCTCCTTGGGTCCAGCGATTCTTTCGACTCGGCCCGAAGCCCGATTGCCGAAAGCCGGCTTCACGTGGCACGGTCAATAGACAGAGCGGTTCAATCCGGCCAGGTGCTCCGCGATCTCGGCGATGGGCTCGTCCTGCGATGCGCGAAGCCACAGGACACCGAGGCTCTCGCCGAGTTTCAGCGCGTGCGTCAGTTCGGCGAGGACGAGCCCGTCGAGTCCAACGCGGACTCGACGCGCGATCTGATGAGGGGCGATCTGCCGGGCTTTGCCCCCGAAGACTGGACCGTGGTCGAGGACGAGCAGCGCGGCGCGATCGTATCGGCCCAGTGCCTGATCTCGCAGACCTGGTCCTACGGCGGGGTGCACTTTCCGGTGGGACGGGTCGAGTTCGTAGCGACCCATCCGGACTACCGGCGCCGCGGCCTCGTGCGGGCGCAGATGCGGATCGCGCACCAGTGGAGCCGACAGCGGGGTGAGCTGGCGCTCGCGATCAGTGGAATCCCCTGGTACTACCGGCAGTTCGGCTACGAGATGGCGGTGGAATACTGGGGGGGCCGCCGTGGACATCCCGACGCCGTGCCTCGACTTCTCGACGGCCGGTCCGAGCCCTGCCTGTTGCGGCCGGCGCGCCCGGACGACGTCCCCCTGCTGACTCGACTCTACGAACAGGGGATGCGGCGATACCTGGTCAGCTGCGTGCGCGACGACGAGCTCTGGCGGTTCGACCTGGTGCTTCGTAGTCGCGGTGCCTCGCGCTACCAGGAGATACGCGTGATCGAATCGACGCCGGGAGTGGCAGTCGGGATTCTCGTCCACCGAGTGGCGCCTGACGCCAGGACCATCGTCTACGAGCTCGAGGACGGTGTCCGGTTCGAGAACGTGACCCCGAGCGTGCTGCGCTATCTTCGAGCTTTCGGCCGGCAGCAGGCCGGAGCACCGAAAGACGAACAGTCCAGTCGCCTGGTGCTCGAGCTGGGTTCGACTCATCCCGCGTACGAAGCAGTTTGCGACGCGCTTCCCGTTACGATTCCCTGCTACGCGTGTTACATCAGGGTTCCGGACGTGCCGCAGTTCATGAGACATATCGCATCGGCCATGGCGCAGCGCCTGGCCTCGTCGACATGGGCCGGACACACCGGTGTGTGCCACATCAACTTCGTCAGCGAGGGCGTGCGACTCACCTTCGTGGAAGGCAGGATCAAGGTCGACGCCTGGATGCCGCCCCAGCTCGACAACAGGTACCGGCCCAGGATCCGGGACGCGCTGTTTCCGGGTCTGACGTTTCTGCAACTGCTGTTCGGCTACCGGTCGGTCGAAGATCTCGAGCATGCATACGCCGACTGCCTCGTCGCCTCGGACCCGGCGCGGGAGATGCTCAACGTCCTGTTCCCTCCGCGGCCTTCCTTCTTGTGGGCCGTGGAGTAGCTCATCGCCGATTCGCTTCGGACATCAGGAGATCCCGATGTCGAACATCCTTCTCATCATGACGGATCAGCAGCGGTACGACGCGTTCGGTCGCCACGGCGGCCACGTCTGCCCGACGCCGCATCTCGATCAACTCGCCGGACAGGGCGTTGACTTCCGGAACGCCTATACCTGTACGGCACTGTGCACGCCGGCCCGGGCCTCGATCTTCACGGGAATGCGTCCTCATCGGCACGGAATGCTGGTCAACTCGATGCACCACGAGTCGGCGCGATCCATCCCGCGGAACATGCCGACGATCGCGGAACGTCTGGGGGCGGCGGGCTATCGCTGCGGTCTGGAAGGCAAATGGCACGCCGGCGACCGGCCGCCCTCTCAGTGCGGCTTCGTGGGACTCGACACGCGCGGCTACACCGACGCGACCACGACGCCGGAGTATGCCGAACATCTCTCCCGGTTCGGACTCGACCGGCCCCGCGTGAAGGCCGAAGGGGTCGGCTGGGAGCGAAACCTGACCCTCGCGGGCAGAATGTCCGGGCCCGTCGAAGGTTCCGTGCCCTTCTTCGTGGCCCAGCGCTCCATCGATCGACTCGACGACTTCGCCGCCGCGGGCGCTCCTTTCTTTCTGGCGTGCTGCTTCTGGGGTCCCCATGCGCCCTACCTGCCGTGCGAGCCCTATGCGTCCATGGTCGATCCGGCCGACATCGAACCCTGGGGCAACTTCCACGACCGCTTTGAAAACAAGCCGGCCCTTTACCGCAAGTATCGCGACGCCTTCATCGGGGAAGGCAACGAGCCGCGATCCTGGGATGAGGTGGCCCGCTGGGCGGCCCTTTGCTTCGGTTTCACGGCGCAGATCGACGACCAGATCGGCCGCATCCTCGGCCGTCTGGAGGCGCGCGGCCTGGCGGACGACACGGCGGTCCTCTTCACGACCGATCATGGGGACCTCGCAGGCGCCCACGGCGGGATGCACGACAAGAGCGCCCTGATGGTGCAGGAGCTCTATCACATCCCGATGGTCATGCGCCTGCCAGGCGGTCCGGCCGGCACCACGTGCGATGCGCTCGTCAGCAATCTCGACGTATCCGCCACGATCCTCGACCTCGCCGGCGTCAAGGCACACCAGGACCTGGACAGCCGCAGCCTCCTGCCGCTGCTGCGCGATCCGGGGCACTGGCCCGATCACGCCGTCGCCCAGAGCTGGGGCAACCACTTCCTGTGTGATGTCAGGATGATCGTGGATCACCGGTTCAAGTACGTCTTTCGACCCGGCGACATCGACGAGCTGTACGATCTGGACCGCGACCCGTGGGAGATGCGCAACCTGATCGACGAACCGCAGCATCGTCCGGTGCTGGCGGAACTGCGCCGCAAGCTGATCGCGTGGTGCCGCGACCACGAGGATCCGATCGGGGTCTACATCCGGGACCTGTACGGCGACCGAACGCACTGCACGCTGGCGAACGCCCAACCCTATCCAACCTGATCGGAGGGATTGATTTAGGCGATTGGCCCAACGCGGGCTTCGCCCGCAACCCAAGAGGTGTCCGCTTCGATGGAGAAGCGGGCCCATGATTTCAGGACATATTAATCACGCCCCACCTATGGAG
>NYZC01000431.1 GCA_002686995.1 Phycisphaeraceae bacterium
AGGAGGTGGAGCAGGAGGTGGAGCAGGAGGTGGAGCAGGAGGTGGAGCAGGAGGTGGAGCAGGCGGTGGAGCAGGCGGTGGAGCGGTCCGCGGCCACCCGGGAGTAGAGCGGGCTGCGGCCGCGCGAACTCATTCGATCCAGAATGAGTAGAGCCGGGCGTTTCGCAGCTCGAAAGCGATTCTGAGGGACTGATCGTCCTCGCGGCGCAGCGTCGATTCATCGTTCCAGGAGATCACGCCCTCGGCGCGGTCGCCGGTCAGCGCCGTGCAGCGCGCGAGGGTGAACGGCTCGACGGGATTGCCGTCGACGTCGCGCACCTCGGCGCGCAGGCTGCCTCCGTCGGACATGACGGCGTTGACGTGGAGCCGTCCCGGCTCGAACGTGAGCGGGCGCGTCACGACCAGGCCTGTTTCGTCGCCGGCGTCCAGCGATGCGAAGCCGTCGCGGCGGAGGGTGGCCAGGCCGATGCGCGCGATCTTGCGTTCTCCGGCCTGCGGGTTGCTGCGTTCGAGCAGCGGCATGCTGCGGTAGTAGATCCAGAGCCGGTCGCCGACGAGCAGGGGAGGCGAGAACGGATCGTGGTAATGCGGATCCCAGCTCTCGGCGGGTCCGAGCGGAATGACCTGTTCGCGCCGTCCCACGCGAGACCAGTGGCGTCCGTCCCGGCTCGAAGTCAGCTCGATCGTCGTCTGCTTCCGGCTGCCCGGCACGTACGTGTTCCGCATCACGCGCAGCAGGCCGATCCACATGCTTTCGTAGACGAACCCGCGATGGCCGTACATCTGCGCCTCCGACCCGTCGAGCGCGTCGGCGTACAGGGTCATGCGCGGACGCGACCAGTGCACGAGATCGTCGCTCGGGGTACAGGACGGAGATCGAGCGCACCGATCCGACCACCTGGTACGCGTGGATGGGGAGCGTCGGCGCGCCCAACGAGGCGCACAATTGGCGCTTCCCTGCGTTTGAGCAGAAGGGCGATCATCCGGTGGTCTGCATCAGCTGGCCCGACGCCATGGCCTTCTGCGAATGGCTGTCGAAGCGCGACGGGCGAACCTATCGGCTGCCGACCGAGGCCGAATGGGAGTACGCGTGCCGCGCGGGCACCACGACGGCGTACTCCTTCGGCGACGACGAGTCGGACGTGAAGGGGTACGGCTGGTACGCCGGCAACAGTAGGGGGACCACCCATCCGGTCGGCGCGAAGCGTCCGAACCCCTGGGGACTCTTCGACCTGCACGGCAACGTGGCCGAATGGTGCATGGACTGGTACGGCACCTATCCTCGTTCGACGCTCACCGACCCTTCGGGTCCGGACCGAGGCAGCGGGCGCATCATCCGGGGCGGCTCGTGGGCCGACGATCTGCACGGCGAGCACGAGGCCTTCAACCTGCGCAGCGCCTCGCGGTACTACATCTACTTCCCGCGCATCAAGCTGAACTGGGTCGGAATGCGCGTCGTGGCGGAAGTCGAATTAGACTGATCCGGCTGACGCCACGTACCGGCGAATTGCCATGACGACCAGGCGCCGGGCAGATTGGAACGCGCCAGCGCGTGTTCGGGATGCGCGGCGGCGACTACGATCCCCTTTGAACTCTGCGGACTCCATGCCATGACAGAAGGCCGAAACGACCCTTCCCCGTTCGGAAGCCGTGATCTGCGCCTTCCCGATGAGCTGCGTCCCGCGCTCCGCCAGCACATGGCGGACCTGCGGAAGCGTTACAGCAGTGCGCTCAAATGGGGTGACCGCGTCGGCTTCGGTGAGCGCCCCGCCCTGATTGTGATCGATCTCGCCCTGGCGTGGACCGATCCGAATCGTCTGCCCTTCGGCACGAATGTCGACTCGATCGTCGAGGCGACGGTTCGATTGCTCGACGCGGCTCGAAGCGCCGGGATCCCGATCTTCTTCACGACGTCACCGAACGATGCCGCCGCGCTGCCGGGACGTCCGACCAAGACGCAGGACAAGTCCGCTTTCAACGAGCAGTCCCTGCAGCTCGACCCGCGCCTCGATCGGCGCGACGATGAGAAGATCGTCTACAAGTATTACGCCTCGTCGTTCAAGGGCACGAACCTGAGCGAAATGCTTTGCGCGCTGAACGTCGACACCCTGATCGTGACGGGCGTCAGCACGAGTCACTGCGTGTACGCGACCTGCCGCGACGCGGCCGGAAGCTTCCGCGTCGTCGTCGGCCGTGAAGCCGTCGGCGAGCGCTGTGAGCTTTTCCACGAGGTCAACCTGCTGGATATCGAGATCGACATCGGCGACGTTCTTCCGGTCGATGAGATCGTGGCGTATCTCGCCGGGCTGAAATGAGCTGCCTCTACCATGCATGCACGACGCGTTTGCTTCATCGAACAGGGCCGGGTCGAGATCGAGACGGTCGACGTCGGACCGCCGTCTGCCGGCGAAGTCCTGATCGAGGCGATCTGCTCGGTGATTTCTCCCGGCACGGAGCTGGCCAACCTTCACGCACGGCCGAACACGCCATGCACGTTTCCCATGACTTCAGGCTATTGCCTCTGTGGGCGCGTTCTCGAGGTCGGAGCCGGTGTCGACGAATTCAGGAAGGGGCAGATCGTCGTTTCGGATGTGCCGCACGCATCGTTGACCACGGTGCCGGCGGAGGTCTGTCGTGCGGTACCGGACGGTCTTGCTCCGTCGCGGGCAGCTACATACGTGCTCGTCGCGATCAGCCTCCAGGGCGTGCGCAAGGCCGGAGTCCAGCTGGGCGACAGCCTTGCCGTGATCGGTCTCGGTGTGATCGGCAACCTCGCCGCGCAGCTTTGCCGGGCCGCCGGCGCGACGCTCGTGACGGGGGTTGACCCGATGTCATGGCGCCGCGCGCTGGCGCAGCGATGCGGTGCGGATCGAACCGCGGCGGTCGCCGCCGACGTCGATCGGCCACGGCACCCGGTGCGCGGCGAAGGCTTCGACATCGTGATCGAAGCGACCGGTCACCCCGAACCGATCGTCGACGCGCTTCAGCTGGCGCGCCGCCTCGGACGCGTCGTCCTTCTCGGCTCCACTCGAGGTCCCACTTCGAAGGTGAATTTCTACCGTGACGTTCATCACAAGGGACTGACGGTCGTCGGGGCGCACGCCTGGGCGCGCACCAACGTGGAGGACGTCGGCCACCTGCGCACGCGGGAGAGCGAACAGCTGACGAGTCTCGACCTGCTGGCGGCTAGACGCGTCGATGTCGATCCGTTGATCAGCGACACGATGCCGGCCAACGAAGCGCCGCGCGCCTTCGGGCGGCTGAGCGCGGCAGATGAGCCGCTGATGACCATCGCGCTCGACTGGACGGCGTGACCACTCCTGCACGACGTTCACCCGCCGGTCCACCGGTGTGCGGACGATCTGCTTCGCGCCGTCCGGCCAGGTGAGCCGCAGTTCGACGTCGGCCTCGTGCCAGCCCAGGCCGAAGTGCAGCGTCATGTCGTTCTGGTTCTGCTGGCCGAAGCCGCCTTCGACCTGGCGGACGGCGACGCCGACATCATCAAGAGCCACCTTCCGGACTCGAACCGGAGACCTGCGGTTTACAAAACCGCTGCTCTACCAACTGAGCTAAGGTGGCAAGACCTTGAAAACAAGTTCGCGAACGCGAACGAGAATACAGTGCTGTTGACACCAGAATTGACACCGGCGACTTCTCGAAACTCATCATGGCACCCAAGTCTATCCAGTAGGCACCCGCGAAGCCACGGAAACCGTATCCGGATTTCCCGCTGTGCCCTCACGCAACGCGACGCTGGGCAAAGAAGATTCGAGGCAGATTCTGTTACTTCGGCCCCTGGGACGACCCCGACGCCGTCCTGGCGAAGTACGAGGAGCAGCGGCAGGACCTCTACCCCGGCCGGACGCCGCGGCCGAAGTCCGACGAACTGACGCTGTGCGACCTGCTCAACCACTTCCTGACGTCGAAGGAGCGGCAGGTCGACTTGGGCGAGCTGAAGCTGAAGTCGTTCGGTGACTACCACGCGACGTGCACTCGGCTGCCGATGGGTTCGGCACGCGGCGCCTGGTCGACGACCTTCGCGCCGACGACTTCGGCCAGCTCCGCGCCGACCTGGCCCGGGTGCGCGGCGCGATGGCGCAGGGCAACGAGACCCAGCGCGTGAGGAGCATCTTCAAGTTCGGCTTCGAGGCAGGGCTGTTCGACAAGCCGATGCGGTTCGGGCCCGAGTTCGTCAAGCCGTCGGCCAAGGCGGTGCGCGAGGCGCGACAGAAGGCTGGCCAGAAGATGCTCGAGCCGGCGCAGATCCGGGCGCTGATCGAGGCCGCGTCCGTGCCGACGCGCGCCATGATCCTGCCGGGGTCAACTGCGGGTTCGGTGGACAAAGGGCTGGGAATCGGGCTGATGGTCACGGAGGCAGCTTGAGCAGGAATGCGTCCTCGACGACGAATCGTCCGGGGAGAAGCCGTGGGGGATTCACGCGCTTGAACCGTCACCCGGATGCACGCTGATGAGACTGACCCATCTCCTGTCACGTTGCGTCCTCGCCGTCGCACTGGCGGCGGTCCTCGCGCCAGCCGCCTCGTCGTTCGCATCGATCGTCCTCGTCCGAGCAGGGCAAGCCCGAAGCGTGATCGTCGTGCCCCCGGAGGCCGATCGGTATGAAAAGGAGGCGGCCGACGAGCTGGCACTGCACCTGCGCCGAATGAGCGGCGCCGACGTCCCGATCGTGACGGACGGAGCCGGCCGGGACGGGATGGCGCGCATTCTCGTCGGCCGCGCCGCGACGGCGGTCGTCGCGGACTTGGGCGTGGGGCGGGCGCTGGGCGAGCGCGTCGACGAGATGAGCAGCCGCGACGGTTTCGTGACCCGGGCCGGCGGCGACGTCGTCGCCCTTGCAGGAGCGCGGCCTCCGGGCACGGCCTACGCGGCGTTCGACCTGCTCGAAAGGCTCGGGTGCCGCTGGTTCTTCCCCGGCGATCTGGGCACGGTCGTGCCCCGCCGTCGCACGGTCACCATCGAGCCGTTCGAAACCGTCCAGAGGCCGAGCTTCGACCTGCGCAGCATGTGGGTCTGCGGTTTCGGAGGAGAAAACCTCAACCGCGACGACCGGGACGCCATTGAAAAATGGCGCCACCGCAACCGCCAGTCGTACGACTACGAGTGGAACGCGGGCCACAACATGCAGGACACGACTGCCGAGAGCCTCGCGCAGCCGGAGCAGGTGGACGTGGTCGCGCGGCGCATCCTGGCCGATTTCGAGCGGGAGCCACAGCGGCAGTGGTATTCGTTGGGCTGGAACGACAACTACTGCCACGTGAGCGCGGTACAGGCGATGGGCATCGTCCATCCCTGGTACCCGCTGCCGCAGGCCACCGACCCGCTCGTCCGCTTCTACAACGCGGTCGTGGAGAAGGTGGAACCGACGCACCCCGGTAAAAAGTACGGATTTCTCGCCTACATGGATTATCTGCCCGCGCCGGTGACGGTCCGGCCGCACCCGAGCCTGGTGCCGGTCGTCGCCCCGATCGAGCAGTGCCCGCGCCACGTGCCGCTCGGCGGCGAGTGCTGGCAGCGCGACGCGCTGCTCGAGGCGATCCGGGCCTGGTGCCGAGTGTCCGACCGCGTCCTGATCTACGACTACGAGCCTGGCTTCCTGATCGACGGCGGCGTTCCTGTTCCCTGCGTGACGCGCATGCGACACGAGTACCCGCTCTGGCACGAAGCGGGCGTGCGCGGTCTGTACGCCCAGGTGCAGATGACCGTCATGAACAACGGTCCGAATCTGTACGTGCGGCAACGACTGGCCTGGGACATCGATGCGGATGTGGACCGGGCCATGACCGAATACTTCGGCATGCTCTTCGGTCCCGCCGTGACGCACGTCCGAAAGTGGTGGAACGCGCTTGAGCACATGATGCATCACGGCCGCGGGCATCAGCATGAAGACGAGATCATGAAGATTGTCTACCCGATCGACAAGGTGCGCCGACTCGAGCAACATGTGCGCGCCGCCGAACGACGAGCCGACGCGGAACCGTTCAGGCAAAGGGTCCGCATGATCCGCTTCAGCCAGGACAACCTGATGCTCTACCTGCAGATGCGGAAGGCCGAGGACGAGGCGCGATTCGCCGATGCGGCCGGGCTGGCCGAGCGGATCTGGAAGCTTCGCGAGCAGGTGGAAGCGTTCAATCCGTACTTCTACAAGATCGGCGACCTCGACCGCACGAACGAGCACGCTTCGTTTCTGAGCCGCGGCTGGGCGAAGCACAACGCATCCCGCGCCGCGCTGATCGACGGATCGGCCGGCGACCTGGTCGCGATGACCGGCGACGCCTGGTCGTTCCGTAAAGACCCCCACGACGTCGGTGTCGCGCGCGGCTGGTATGCGCTCGACGCGGCTCCGGGCGAATGGCGCAGCATGCGCACGTCCCAGATCTGGGAGACGCAGGGTCTCGAGGACGCGACGGGCCGAGGCTATGACGGCGCGGGATGGTACCTGACTCACGTCGACGTTCCGGGCCGCTTCGCTGGCCGCCGGATCCTGCTCAGTTTCGCTGGGGTCTACGGACAGATGCTGATCTGGGTGAACGGTCGGTTCGTCCATCATCGGCCGTGGAACGGGCCCTGGTGGCGGATCGCGTACCACGCGATCGAAGACGTCGACGTCACCATGGCGATCGAAACCGGCAGGCGAAACACGCTCATGATCCGGGTCCACAACGAAGCGGAATGGGGCGGGATCTATCGGCGCGTCTTCCTCTACGCGCCCGCGGAGTAATCCGCTGACCCGGTGTTTGCTGTTTGCGTTGTTTCGTATCCCCGGACGCTTGCCGAGCCGGGCCGTACTCGGCCCGGAGGGCGTTACCGACACCGGGCCGGGGACGACCCGGCTCGGCAACGCAATTCGAGCATCCAAAGACGCGGACGTAGCAGTTGGATTCCCGAGCGAATGCCGGGCCGAACAGGATTGGGCCTGACCCCATCCACTCACAAAACAGGTGGCGGGCGTTGAAAGCGCGGTTTAATCAGAAGGCACGGCGGCGACTCGAAAGCCGAACAGCATGCTCCTGGTTTGGGGCGGAGCCATGTTGCGAAAGGCGGATCGGCAGAGCCAGGGGAGATTCAACCAGGATCCACCACGCAGAACGCGGTGTTCCACGTCGGTTGGGCCTACCGGATCCGTCGTGAGTCCATCAGGTGAGACGTTTCGAGCATCGGCAAACCCGTCTTCGCACCACTCCCACACGTTCCCGATGATGTCATGCAGGCCCCATGGGTTGGGCGCTTTGAGGCCCACCGGGTGGGTTCTTCCATCACTGTTTCCGTCAAACCAGGCATGGCGCCCCAGCAGCCCCTGGTCGTCCCCAAAATAATTTTGAAACGCATCCGCGAAGAAAAAGGCCGTCGTGGTCCCCGCTCGGCACGCGTATTCCCACTGTGCCTCGGTGGGCAGGCTGAGGCCGTTGCCCGCTTCTTGCAGGAACTGCTGACATGCATCCCAGGATACGCACTCCACGGGCCTGTCCTTGCCTTCGAATCGGCTCGGGTTGTCTCCCATGATCTCCAGCCACTGGTCTTGCGTTACCTCGTACCGGGCGAGATAGAAAGGCTGAGTGAGACGCACCGACCGGACGGGACCCTCGTCCACGCTCCGTCCCGCGTCGGATTCGGGTGATCCGATTTCAAAGGTACCCGCCGGGATAAAGACCATTTCGATGCCGGTCTTCTCGTGGATGACCGCGTGGGCCCAGCCCGTGCGCGTGTAGGGTTCCGGCTTCCTATTCGGGGCAGCGCGAAATCCCTCCGGTACGCGCAGGTTCACACAACCCGTAACCGCGAAAAGCAACAACATGAAACAGCCTGTGTTCTTCAGCCTGCCACGAAGGGTCATGGATCCTGCGCTCCGAAAATCTCGTCGAGACTTCTTGCTACGTGGCTGATGCGGACCTCGTCGATGGCGCCGGTCATCCAATCTCCCTTCCGACCGGGATAACGCGGCCAGCCCCCGACGAAGATGAACTCGGGGAACTGGATGGGAAACTTCAGCTCGCCGAGATCGAACTCGGTCATGAGCTTGCGATCGATGTAGAGCGCGGCATGCTCACGCGCGCGTATCACCAGGGCCACCTTGTGCCAGGCGTCGTCGATGTATTCGGCGGAACTGTCTTTCCAAAGGACCTTGTTCCCGTCACCGATGCTGAACCGGATCCCTTTGCCCCCGTCCACCAGCCGCACGCCCCGGTAGGCGTCGGCAAAAAGGATCAAGGGGATCTTGCGCACCTTGATCCACGCCTCGAAGGTGAAATCACGGTCAGGAGGTAGAACGCTTCCGGGGATCTCAATGAATCCGCCGGTACCGTCGAAAAAGAGCGCCCGGCCGAACCGGCCCTCCACGCGCCATCCACCCCGCATTCTGACTCGAACGTTGCGGGTCGAGGCGTCGGTGACCTCGTCGCCCTCTTCATCGAAGTGAAGAAGCAGCACCGTGTTCCCGTCGGCCGTGGGCGCCTCCTCCGCGTGGGACGTGCTGGCAGTATCGCGAAACACCGCGAAGGCGAGGAGAACGATGGCGACCCGGGCACAGGCGAACTTCATAGGTGAAAACAATATAGGTTGAAACGATGGTTGGCCAAAGGCCACACCTGCGCCTGGATCTGCTCGAGCCGGTGCTCGATTGGCCCGACACCGCCGCCGGGCGAACGGAAACTCTGGAAATGCCGGTTCAGGTGGCCTGGCAGGGGATGATCGACGATGATCGGAAGACATTGAGGCAGTAGACTTCGTGAAGGTGTGAACTCATTGGGGAATTCCCGTCGAGACGCAACGTGATCTGGATCGCGACGGTTCCGTGCAGAAGTGGTATCTGCACGAAACCGGGGGACGGGTGGACGGCGACAGTGCGTACACATCCGCCACCACTGGCGACCCGAAGGCAGCCTCAGAACGAAATGTAATAGCCGTCACCGCGACTCTGCGTTCGAATGCGAAACTTGGTCGCCTCGATCTCGTCAAACGTCGCGTAGCTGACGTCGCCGCTGATCGTGGCGAGATTCCGGCCGACGCGCGTGCCGTCCACGATGAGGTTGAAGCCCGCGGATTCGTGGTAGTAGCTCGCAGGATGGTTCGTCGCCTGCCAGACCGGCGGATCGAAGTTGCCCGGATCATTGCCGCCGCCCCGAATGTTCCATGAGGTGAAGTCGGTCCACAGCCCCAGCTTCGGATCGTCATCGATCGTTCGTGCGATCGGCCAGTCATCCGGGCGAAGCACGGGCATGTTCATGCCGAACCCGTTCACGGGCAGGTTCGCGATGTTGGCCAGGGTCATGAGAATCATGCGGTTGTCGACCAGCGGGCTCGGCCAGCCCCAGCCCAGTCTCTTGCCTTCCGGGCTGGATTTCGCGAAATCGGCTCGGACCGGATGCGCCGGACAGAAGAACACCTCCCGGCTGTAATTGAAATAGGGAAGGAAGTAGACGTCGTACGCGGTCGCGCCGACGCCGGACGCGTAGATTACGTGAACGGTATTCGAGTCGAAATGCATGTTGGCCGGCCCGCCGTTGTGGGCCCGCAACTGCTCGTGCCGGATCAGCATGCCGTCGTGGTCGCTGGCGAAGCCGACGGAACCGACGTGGACCTGGTGCAGCTGCGAGCCACAGCTGACCACCCAGGCGTTCTCCTTGGCCTTCTTGATCGCGGGCAGCAGCAGCGCAATCAGCACGGCGACGATGCTGATCACCACGAGCAGCTCGATCAGGCTGAAGGCGCAAGGCCGCACGGTGCCTGGCCTCGACATTGGGCGTTTCCGGTTTGAACGCATCTGCCGGGTCTGAAGTTGCTCAGGTCGTATCGGTGTGGGCTCGGCGGGGACCAGCGTGCAGTGTTGACGCCAGTGACAGGCTGAGTCCGCGGATCCTGATGACCACCAAGTTTATGCACCAGGCATCCGCAAAGCCACGACGATCGTCTGACGCAATCGCCCCGGACGTCGGCCTCTCGTGAGGTTGCTTCAGCCGAAAACGCCCCATGAATTCTGCTGAGCCGGAATGTTTTTCTTGTTGTTGCACGCAGAATTTGCGGTTGCGTTGCGTAACTACGGGTGAGATGACGAAGGCGTGTCGAAGATCGAGTCGTGGATCAGTGAACGGGACCTCCGTCCTTCCAGCCGTGGGCCGATCGGTGCTCGTCACGGACGTCGAGATGTGTCAGGTTCGGGCGGTGAATCGTGTGTCGCCGCCATCGCTCGCGAGGTCGGTGGACGCCTGACGTTGAACCCGTGTTCGGTGACGCCCATGGTCGGGATGAACCGGATACGCGTCAGGCGGGCATCGGCCCGAGCGAAAGAGCGTTGTGCAGCGCGGCCGGATGGATTCGCGCGCCGGGTATTGAATTGGGTGTAACTGGTTGGCCGCGGATTCATGGCCACGAAAAGCCACGAAAGAAGCACAAGAAGCCATGATGAGCCTTCGGTAATACGCTGGTCGCGGCGCAGATGATGCGCAATGTGCAGGTAAAAGTCCCACAGGTCGTCACTGGGAAACCCGACCGTGCCCCATGTACAGGTCGGCTACGGTACGCATGACCCCCTCGAACTCCATTCGCCCCCCGGAACGGTTCGGTCCGGCTTCGGCCGGGCCGGGCCTTTTTTTGTTCCTGACTTCGAGCCGCGGCGAAATCGGGTAAGCCACCCGGCTCGCAGCGGATACGTCATTCGTTCAGCGCTTTGCGACGGCTTTTTCGGCGTCTCTTTGAGCCGACCCCGGTGACGGTATTGCGGGTTTGTGCGGATCGTACGGGGCGTACGGGTTGTTACGTCACGCCTGGCGATGGCGTGTTTCAACCGGGGCGTTCGGGTGACCGACGAATGGTGAGAGCGCTCTTCGAACCGGATCCGGGGGATCGATGCGAATCACAAGTCGCTGGCTGCTGGTCTGCCTGGTCGTGGTCGTTCAGTTGGCGTTCCTCGGCACCGGACTGCTGAGCTTCAGCCGGTGGCTCGACGTCCGGATGACCGGCCAGCTTCGTCGCCAGGTTCTTTCCGACAACCTGATCATGGCCCGACAGATGGCGCGCCTGATCGGCGATATGGAGATCCGCGACTCGTCGTACGGCTCCGAGGACTGGTCGCGAATGCAGCGCCTGGTCGAGCAGATCGAGCTTCCGAACGAGGGTTTTCTCTGCGTTGTCGAGCAGGCGAACGGACAGCTGCTCTGCCACCCGGAGCTGTCCCGAAAGCCCGCCATGCGCGAAATGAGGCCGGGCCGGGCGGCGCTGAATGCGGTGGCGGCGCGACCGGGCGACGCGGCGCCGGCCACGGACGACGGCGAAGGCGCGGGTTGGGCGCAGATGCATGACGGCGTGCACCTGATCGCCGCGCGCGAGGTGCCGGATCTCGGAATCCGGATCATGGCGCACCAGCGCGCTTCGGGCGTGTCCGCGGCCGTGGCATCGGTGGTGGTGCCGATCCAGCGCATCGGCCTCGGGGTGATCGTCCTGCTGACGCTGGCCACGGCCTTCGGTACCGGCGCGGTCGTCCTCAGGTACGAGAGCCGGCTCGCGAAGATCAATGCCGGTCTCGAGCAGACGGTGGCGCGGCGCAGCAAGGCGCTGATGCGCACGCGTGACGCGGTCATCTTCGGCCTGGCCAAGCTCGCCGAGTCGCGCGACACCGACACCGGTGAGCACCTGGAACGCGTCTACCGCTACGTCGAGATCCTCACGGAAGAGGTCGCGCGGCACCGTAACGACATCGACGACCACAAGGCGACCCTCATCGCCCAGACGTCATCGCTGCACGACATCGGCAAGGTCGGGGTCCCCGACGAGGTGCTGCTCAAGCCGGGGCCGCTCGACCCCCACGAGCGGCAGATCATGCAACGCCATCCCCTGATCGGCGGCGACTGCCTGGTGGCGATTCGCGATCGGCTGGGGGAAGACGACTTCCTGACCACGGCTTGCGAGGTCGCTTTCTCGCACCACGAGCACTGGGACGGCGGCGGATACCCGTTCGGCCTGGCGGGCGAGGACATCCCGGTCGCGGGCCGGATCGTCGCCCTCGCGGACGTGTACGACGCTCTGACGAGCAAACGTGTCTATAAGGACGCCATGTCCCACGAGCGGGCGATGCAGATCATCTCCGAAGGGGGCGGCACGCAGTTCGATCCCCAGGTGGTTGCGTCGTTCCTGAAGTGGGAGCACCTGTTCGCCAGGATCGCCGCTCGGCGGACGACGCATGGGACACGTTCGGAGAAGTCGTCGGACATCCAGTCCGATCTCCCGTCGGCGGCCTGACACGGCCCCGTTCCGCAATTCCATTGCCGATCTCAGATGTGTGGCCGAGCGCGACCGCGTCGCCGTCGTTCCTCCTCGCGACCGGGTCCTGCGGCCCAGTCCCTGGGTGCATGACGGCTGACGCGGGCATGATTCAGATTGCTCCAGAGGATTGGATGGCTGCGCTCGACCCCAGCCACCCACTCTGCGAACGATGCACCCCCAGTCCCTGGGCCTGGGCCCGATGCGAGCCGCATCCCGGCCCATCGGATATTATGACGTGGCTCCGGACAGCCTCTATTGCCCCAGAATCCCGCCCGAGACGCCCCCTTGACCCGACCCATCCTCATCGTCGCCCTCTTGGCCGCATTCGCCGTTTCCACGCCGCTGGAGGGCGCCCGGCAGATCCGCAGTTCGATCAAGGTCGCCCGTATCAGCGAGGATCTGAACGGCAGACTGGCGACCAACGGCGACATCGATCAGCCGATGTACTGCGACCCGCTGCTCGAGCCGTACTGGCAGATCCTGACGTTTCATCCGGGCCTGACCCCGATCTGGGTCGAGGCGCTGGCGCGGCCGGACACCGAGACCCGTCGCCGCACGGCGTTCGACATCGGTCTCGCCCACGAGAAAGGCATGCCGGGTCTGAACACGACGGTGACGCCGCTGCGCAGCCTGCTGAACGCCGACGGACAGCACATGCTCGTCCGTCGTACGGTCGCGCGGTCGCTGGTCCAGCTTGACGCACGGGATTGCGCCGACGACCTGATGGCGCGGAACCGTGATGACGGTCAGAGCATGATCCTCATCACCGATTCGGCGCTCGCGGCCTGGGATCACCATCCGGCCCGGGAAACCTGGATGCAGCGCCTGGTCGATCCGAAGGCGACCGAGACGGTCCGCCTTTCCGCGATTCGATCGCTCGAGGCCGTGCGTCACGAGCCTGCCGCGGCCGAGTTGCAGAAGATCGCCATGGATCGGCCGCAGGGGCCCAGGCTGCGCGTCACCGCGGCGCGGGCGCTCGGTGCGATCGCCACGTCCGGGAACGAGTCGCTCGTCGACGAGCTGCTCGGCGTCGATGACGTCCGGACCGTCGATCGGCTCGTCGCGGCGCGGATTCTCGCGAAGCACGAAGGCGAGCAGGCCGTCGCCCAGCTTATGGCGCTCGCGCAGGTCGCCACGCCGCTGAAGGCGCGGTACGAGCCGCAGTCCCGGCACGATCCTTCGGTCGTCGTCCTGGCACTGACCCGGCTGCTCGAAATCGATCCGCTGCTCATCAAGCCCGTCGGGGATGCGTTGCTGCTGGATCGTGACGCTTCGGTGCGGCGCCTGGCGGCGCAAGCCGTGATCGCTCAGAAAACTCCGCACGCGGTCGCGCAGCTCGGACCACTGCTCAACGACCTGAACCCCGACTTGCGCATTTACGTCCGGCGACATCTCGTCGACCTGGCGAAGCTGGTGCACCTGTCGACGCCGGTGCGTGACGCCGCGACGACGGAGCTGTCCGGTACCCCGTGGCGCGAGCTGGAGCTCGATCCGATGGCGGCGCTGGTCCGCGAATCGTGGCGCGGCCACGAGCAGGCCGCGCTGCTGCTGGGCGCGCTGGACCACGAGGCCGCCGCCGATCGCCTGATCGACCTGCTCGAGTACCCGCGCGTCGAGGTTCGCGTCGCCGCCGGCACGGCGTTGCGCCGACTCCAGGTGCAGGAGACGCTCCCGCCCGTCCTGGAGTACGCCGAGCGAGCCGCCATGTGGCAGGTCGATCGGGAGAACGCCGTCGCGAAGCATCCGCACATCGGCAAGGGCCTCGAGACCAAGATCGATGTCGATCAGCAGATGTCGCAGCTCATGCAGCTATTTGGAATTCTGAAGTACCGGCCGGCCGAGCAGCTCATGCGGCGCCACGTGCCCAAGACCAAGCCGATCAGCAAACGCCACGGCAACGCGGCGCGCGGGGCGGCCATCTGGGCCCTCGGGCAGCTCTACCGGGACAACCCGGACGAAGCGCTCGCCGGGCAGCTTGCGGAACGGCTGAACGACACCGAGCTTCTGGATCCCGAGGTGGTCGAGGTGCGACGCGCCTCGGCGATCACGATCGGCCGCATGGGCACCGGCGCCCAGAACGGCACACTCGAAACCTGGCTGGACATGGGCAAGGCGAGCGTCGATCTGGGCGGCGCGTGCCGCTGGGCGCTGATGCGCATCAACAGCACGGAGATCGAACCCTACGGGCCGTCCTACCGCGAGGTGCGCAGCTTCTCACTGCGCCCGATTGCGAAGCTCGAAGGCGACGAGATGCTTCGTGAACGGGACGCGCCGGTGACCGAAGGGGATTGATTACACCGTCAGCGCCTTCACGTCCTTCCGCACCCACGGCAGCGAGCGCATCCATTCCAGTGCGCCGTCGATCTGCGCGTCCTCGAGGTCGTTAAAGCGCTCGCATCCGGCAGGTGAAAGCACCGTCACTTGCGGGTATGTTGGGGCAAGTCGATCACGCCAGACATTGCAAGGAGCGCATCCATGGAGCAAGAACCGGCAGAGCACGTTCCCGGAACGACCGTTCGAGAAGAAAGAGACTTCGTTATTACGACGACGGTGATGAGCAAAACCAAGGCGATGGCCATGGTCCCACCCGATCAGAGAACTGCCATTCACGTCGACGTCAGCCCCCATTCGGGGCGCGAGGGCCCCAACCCGGGCTTTTCCAGAGCGCTCTGGTACCAAGGGCCGCAAACGCCGGTCTACGTCGGCTGGGAATCGAACGGTGACGGTCCTTATGAGCCGGTCATCGTTTACTGGGACGCGGCGATGAGAACCTGGAATGCAATGGTCAAGGAACAGGATGGATCGAATGTCCACTACGGACAATACAAGCGCCCGCTGACGGATCCGACCGGCGCACCGTACGACCCGAACACGCCCGTCGGCGTTTATCAGCAGACCTATTCGCACCCTGTCAATGCCACATTCGACGACGCGATGTACGTGCTTAACGAATAACGCGGTTTCTTTTGCGCCGCGTCTCGAGCAGCCAACTCAGTATCGCGAGCAGCGGCACGGCTGTAGGCTCGGGAATGACACGGAACGTGGCAAGGTGGCCTGACGTGCCCAGCCGTTCCGTATCCGGAATGTCGACGTGAAACGCGACGCCGACGGTGCCCCCTGGAGGGAAATCGAGGTCAATCCATCGAATGAGTGAAGCGGTGTGGCTCACCGGGCGCGCCCCTCCCGCCGAGGCTGGTGGGTCGACTTCCGGTAAATCGAAGTCGAACCCGTCCGCACCCGCCGGGGTGAATCCGTCGGCCGACCCGTAACCGAGCTGGATCGTGAGATCGGCCAAGGGCGAAGTCGTTCCGTTGACGATCAGGAAGTCGATGCGGTGTTCGACGGTTCCCCCGGTGGGTTCGACCGAGTAGATGATGTCGACGGGCCGCGGCTCATTGATCGTGACATGAAGAAGCGCCGATCGGTACGGTGCATCCGTATTGTCATTGTTCACCGGGTTGGGTCCGGGGAACCCGCTGGCGCAGAAGGGCAGGCAAAGGCCGCTGCCGGGCCCTTCGACGCTCTCGAGATCCAGGATCACGGCGCCTTGCGCCCACGGAGTCGACAGGAGAATCATCGCCGCCATCGGCGTATGAATTGTCAGTCGGCGGACCATGTTCTGTTCTCCTTTGGCACGTGGTCGTTTCGTCTCAGTTCGGTCGAAGTGACCACACCGCGACGCCTGCCGGGCTCCCGGCCACGATCCGTGCGCCGGGGACGAAAGCGACGTCGGTGTAAGGGCCGTGGCGCGCGGGCCCCAGCGTGGCGACTTCGGCACCTGTCGTGCAGTCCCACAGCCTGACTTGCGTCCCCGCGGTCACGAAGCGCCGGCCGTCTTCGCTGAACCTGGCGGAGGCAACGGTCTCGCCACCATATGGTGTCGTGCGTTGAAGCTCTTCGCCACTCGACCATCGCCAGATCCTGGCGGTACCGTCGATGGATGACGTGAGCATCGTCTGCGCTATCGGACTGAAGTCGAATGAAGTCATCGTTTTCTCGTGGCCGGCCCACTTTCGAACGACCCTCCAGTCGTGTGTGCTGCGCATGCAGATCAGGTCGCCCTTGAGGCCGGTTGCCAGGTATGCCTGGTCGTCGCTGATTGCGATCGGCCCCGTACCGACGAGCGCGCGCACGAGGCGGCCGGTCTGTGCGTTCCAGATCCTGACCTTGTCGTCCTCGTGCTGAGAGGCAGTGACGATCCACTGTCCGTCCGGGCTGAACGTCACGTGAACGGGTTGGTGCTCGTGGGCCCCCGTGTCGGTCACCTCACTCCAATCCGAAGTGCGGTAGACCTTCATCCGGTGGGCGAGGTCGCACGTGGCAAGCAGCGTACCATCGGGACTGAAGGCCACCGCGGTGATGAGCGGTCTGGAAGGTCGGAGATCCCCGACGACGGTCGCGACCGCGTCGGGAGCGAAGTCCCAGATCCTCACGAACTGATCGTGGCAGGCGGCCGCGACGCTGGTGCCCTTCGGATGGACGGCGAGCGCGAGCGCAATCATGCCCGGCCCGCCCAGATTCAGGTCGCCCGGCGGCGCGGACGCCGGCCAGCAGCGGACCGTGCCGTCGGCGCCTGACGAGATGATCGCGTCTTCGCCCGGCGCGAAGGCGACCGCGCTCACCTGCTTCTCGTGACCGTGCAGTGTGACCTCGAGGCGTCCGGAGGCGACGTCCCAGATTCGGATAGTCGTGTCGCGACCGCCGGAGACCAGGCGCGTACCATCCCGGTGAAAGGCCAGCGCCTGCACGCGCCCGTCGTGCCCCGTCAATCGCCGCGGTCGGCGGCCGCCGGAAACCTGCCAGATCATGATGGTCTCGTCGGCGCCGCCGGTTGCGATCAAGCGCCCGTCCGCGCTCGCTGCAATTGCGGTGATCGGGCCGTCGTGCCGATCGAGCGACAGCACTGATGCGCTCGTCGCCAGGTCGATCAGCTTCGGCTCCGGATCGCGCACCAGCGCAAGGTGAGGCGCGCCGTCGACGAGCATGACGGTGCCGCTGCCCGCGGGCGCCGGGCTCGTGTCCAGCAGCATTCCCGTCTGCGCGTCCCATGTCTTGCGCGTCCCCGAGGTGTCAGCGGTCACGATGCGGGCGTCGTCACCCGAGATCGATGTCGAGACGACAAGCAGGGGCATGTCGTTCTCGCGGTGCGCCTCGACCGACCATCGCTCCGCGCCGGTGTCGGCGTTCCATGTCTTGAGAAACCCGCGGCTGTCGCCCGACGCGATCCAGGTCTCGTCGGCGCTGATCGCGACAGACTCGATCGACCCGCGATGGCCGTCGAATTGCGTGACCGGATGGCCGGACGTGCGCTCCCACAGCCACACGGTCTTTCCCATGCCTCCGGAGGCTACCAGCCGGCCCCGCGCGCTCGCCGCGAACGTATTGACCGGGTCGTCGTGCCGGTCAAACGTGATCGTGCTCTGGTCGACGAGGCGTTGAAGCCGGATCCATTCCCGGTCGCGATGGTCGGCGGGGCATTGCGCGAGCAGCGTCTTCGACCGCGCGACCTGGTGTTCGAGGAAGGCGCGCTCGGCGCCCTTGACCAGGTTGGCGTAGAGCAGCGCCCGCGCGTGGTCGCGTTCCTGCACGATGCGCATCCAGGCCCACGCCGAACCGGTGATCAGCAGCACCAGCAGCAGCGCCGCGACCGTCACCTTGCCGCGATTGCGGCGTAGAGACTTGCCGACGACATAGGTCGTGGTGCCCGGGCCGGCGAGCAGCGGCTCGTCCGGGTAGCGCCGCAGATCCTCGGCGAGGTCCGCAGCCGAGGCGTAGCGCTGCTGCGGATCGTGCTCGAGCGACTTCAGCATCGCCATCTCGAGCTCCCACCCGATTCCCGTGCTGATCTGGCGCGGCGGCGTCACCCGCTGCTGCGCGATGCGTGCAAGGCAGTCGGTCGCGGTCCCGCTGAGATCGTGCGTGAACCGGCCGGTGAGAAGGCGATAGAGAATGACGCCGAGGGCGTAGACGTCGGACAGCGTGGAGATCTCGCCGGTCTGTCCTGCGGCCTGCTCGGGCGACATGTACGGGATCGTGCCGGAGACGCCGCGATCGGCATCGTTCGGCGCGGGCTCGTCGCCGACCGCCGTCGTGGCGAGGCCGAAGTCCAGGATGCTCGGATCGCCTTCATCGGTCACCAGGATGTTGCGCGGCTTCAGGTCGCGGTGAATCACCTGCCGGCTGTGCGCATAGTGAACCGCGAGGCAGATCTTCCGAACGAGCAGGATCATCTGCATGTGCGAAAGGTGCTGGTCCTTCACGTAGTCGTCGAGGTGCGTCCCCCGGATGAGCTCCATCACGTAGTAGTAATGGCCGCCGTGAAGACCGCTCGTGTAGACGCGCGCGATGTGAGGGTGCTCGAGCCGGGACGCAAGCTCGACCTCCCGCTCGAACCGCTCGTACGAACCAGAGCGGTGGTGGCCGCGCCGGGACATCACCTTGATCGCTACTTCGCGCCGCGTGCCGAGGTCGTAAGCGCGCCAGACCCGGCCCATGCCTCCCTCGCCCAGGAAGCCGGTGATCTCGTAACCGTCGATCACGGGCGGCACGGGTGACGGCGGAGGACCGTCGTCCTCCGACATCGGCGGCATCGGCATCGTCGTGGGGTCTTCCATGGGGCAAGCGCGATGTTCGCGCCGTCAGGGTTGCCGGGTGAGGTAACGGTACATGTCGGTCATCTCCGAGCGCATCTGCCCGGTCCGGGTCGCTTCGGCGTGCCCGTCCGCGAACGCGGCGTTGGTGCTTTCTCCACCGAAGTGGGGCGTCCCTACGCCCCAGTCGTCGAACGTGTGATCGGGCACGTGGTCGGCGGCCAGGAAGAGGCCGGACCACGGGCGCGTCGCCGGGTCGACGAAGACGATGTAGTTGCTCGGATCGTGAACGGCGTCCCACGACTCGCCTTCGTTGGGCGTCCACGGCTCGGCCTTCAGCAGCATGTTGAAGGCATACCCCCAGACGTTGCCACGGTAGTAGATGCTCGCGTGCTGCTGGTGGGTGGACGGGCACGCCTGGAACTTCGGATCCTCGTGATCGATCAGCGTGTGCACGACCTCGGTGCTGATGCCGTCGTGCAGGATATCCTGCCAGTTGCGCCGGAACAGGTCGGATGCCGGAAATTGCGGGTTCGCGGCCTCGAGACCCGAGTTCCAGATCACCATCCACTGCTTCAGGTTCGCCAGGCACTTCGTGCTCCGCGACAGCTCCTTCGCCTGCCGCAGGGCGGGCATCAGCATCGCCAGCAGCACCGCGATGATCGCGATGACGACAAGCAATTCGATCATCGTGAAGGCCCCGCCATGTTGCGAAGCGGCACTCGGACGGGCGCTGGAATGACAGGATTTCATGTCTGCACACCGACTGCGCATGTCCGTGTCATGTCACACGATCGTGACGAAAAACCTGAAAAGCGAATCTGTCTGTTCGATTGCGGAGAACCCGCGGGTCCGTTTCCGATCGGCGCCTGATCATAGCGCTTTGAGCAGGTCAACGCTAATCCATGATTGCGATCGCATCCAGGCGACGCCTTCCTGCAGTGCGCCGTCGTCGAGGCTCGATATGCGCTCACCGCAGCGCTGCAGCGCGATCTGGACCGCGGCAAAGTACAGCGCGCGGGCCACTTCGGCGGGAAGGTGTCCGCATTGGTCCGCGTGCTTCGCGAATCGCTTCAGCTCGATGAGATCGGCCGGTGAGGGCGTTGCCCGGGTCAGCACGTCGCGCACCGTGACCACCTCTTCGGTGCGGCGCTCCTGGCGCTCGATCGGCGGACCGTCATCGCGGACCGTCTCGAACTGCGACGAAAGCTGGTGATCGAGAATCGCACCCAGGTCGGCCGCGGACCAGTCAGGCCCGTCCCGGTCAGGTTGAATGATACGAGCCAGGCGGCGCGGATCGGTCTTGTTCAGATTGATCGAACTCATGATCGTACCCCCGTCGCCCCGTACTCGTGTTTCGTCGTGAGATGCGAGGCCAATGTAACAATCCCATTAGGTGTGATGCGCGGATGCGCAGATCGCCTGCGCGTGACGAATGTTCTCGTTTCCGTGCTCTTCAGCCCTCGGACAGGATAAGCTGCAGGGCGGTCATCTCGTCGGATATGC
Organism: Phycisphaeraceae bacterium; assembly: GCA_002686995.1. Taxonomy (GTDB): domain Bacteria; phylum Planctomycetota; class Phycisphaerae; order Phycisphaerales; family Phycisphaeraceae; genus NYZC01. Next base: position 20,370 of record NYZC01000431.1, read on the forward strand.
CCTCGATCGGGCAGTAAGTACGAATCTCTTCCTGGAACGCCGCCTGGAAGCGGCGCTTCGCGGCGGTCAGGGCGTCCATGGCCTGCTTGGGCGTCCTGTAACCGTATTCGCTGACGTAGTGCGCGTAGGGAACAGGCTCTTCATCCGTGAGGATCGGACGCAGCAGTCGGCCTTCGATCAGCGCCCAGTAGTCGGGACGGTCGGCGCAGGCGGCTTGCATGCGGGCAATCGCGCCTTCGATGACCTGCCGCGCCCATTCGAGGTCGAATGCCTTCCATGGGTCGGACTTCGTGAACGCCGTCGACAGCGACTCCTCCAGCGTCTGGATTCGGCCGCCGCCCCGCTTCGCGGCGCAGGCGCGGGCGTGCTCGTCGCGAGCGAAGTTGCGCAGGGCGGTCGCGAGAAACGCGCGGAAGCGGCCTTTCTCGCGATCGGCCGCGCTGACCAGATCGCCTTCGAGGATCTTCTGAAGAATGAAAGCCTGAATGAGGTCCGCGGCCTCGTGGACGTCGAAACCCATGGTCCGCATCAGAAATCCCTTGAGGGGCCGATGGTAGCGGTTGATGAGCGCTTCGAGGGCCTTTCTCCCTTCCTGCGCGTCTGTGCCGGCGGCCGCCACGTCGGTCCAGGCGGTCGAAGGGAATGCGGCATGGAAGCAGGATTCTTCGTTCATGATTCGCGGTCCCTGGTCACTGGGGGCGCTACGGGTTGCCCCTGGATCGGGGTGTCTTTCAACAACATTACGGTGCCCGCGGGCGCATTCTGCGGCCGATTCGGGAAAAAGTCGAGAAAGGCGGTTTCGGCCTGCCCCCACGCAGAACGGTCACGGTCGCTCCGTATTCCTTGCGCATAAGGAAAGACCCCTGTCAGGGAGTTCCGCCATGACATCCCGCCGCATCGAGGCCGTTCGTCGTCGAATGATCAGGGAGACCGAAACCGCCCTCGAGCGAGGGCTCAGGAGGTCGTGCTTCCGGCGGATCGCGGCCGTGCGGTCAGCCGCCGTCGGGAAGGTGATCGTCGGATCGCGGACTGAAGAGGCGCGTGACCGTGTCGGTGCGTTCGGCGTCGCGGAAGACGGGGCGGTTCCAGCCCTGCCATCGGTCGAGCGATGACGTCGCGCCCGGCGGCGCGGTCGGTGCATCAGAGGCCAGGGCGAGCGCGTCGTCGGCACCCGTCGCACTGGCGCTGCCGCCCGGTGGAATCACCTGGTTCGTGAAGGCGCCGAGGATCAGCACCAGGTCGTCCGCGCCGACGATGCCGTCGGGCACGCCGCCGGGGCCGGTCACGTCGCCCCGCGAGAAGTCGCCGACCGGCACCGACTGCGTGAAGTTGGCGAGCACGATGGCGAGGTCGTTCGCGCCGACGACGAAGTCGCCGTTGAGGTCGCCGGGGATGCTCACCGTCAGCGTCGGCGCGATGATGCTGAACGCCAGGGCGCGCCCGGCATCGTCGAGCAGGACCGTGTCGTTGACGCGCTCGACCAGGAGATCCAGCTGGTACGTGCCGATAGCGCCGGGGCTGATCTCGTAGTCGACCCGGATCAGGCCGTCCCCGTCGTCAACGCGGATGGCCGCGCCGGACGTGTTGGCCGTCGAGAGGTAGTAGCCGGCCGGCAGGTCGTCGACATTGCCGGGTGCGTTGAGCGGATCGGGTGCCGTGGCCGCGGGCGCGGCGGATGCGACGCCACCACCGATCAGTGACACGCCGGCGCCCACCTCGGGCCCGACCAGCTCGACCCGGACCGAGTATTCGAGCAGGTCGATCGGCGCGCCGTCGCCGGTCTGGAGCATGATGTCGATCGTGCCGGTCGTGGCCGCCCCATCAGGCGTGACGACGACCCGGTCGGCCCCGGTCAGCGTGATGGTCGTTGCACCGGCCGTGCCCGCCGGCGCATTCGGTGCTCCGCCCGGCAGGGCGCGGCCCAGCTGCTGCCGCAGCACGTCCGCGTCGGCTGCGTCGACGACGCCGTTCGCGTCCAGATCGGCGAAGATCGAGTATCCCGCGGCGCCGGTCGTCGTGCCGTCGGCCGCACGCAGCGGCGCGACATCGGTGATCGCGGCGGCGCCGTCCCGATCGATATCGCCGACCGCGACGTTGAACGTGAACGTGAAGTCGCCGCCGGCCGCGCCGTCACCCGACAGGACACGGCTCGCGTCGACCCATTCACCGTCCAGCGCGTTGCCCGCG
>NYZC01000432.1 GCA_002686995.1 Phycisphaeraceae bacterium
GCTCGCTAGGCCTTCATCGTATGGAACTCGCATCCACTATCCTCTGCTGGTTAACCGGCGCTCCGAAATGACAAATAACCAATAGACGGAATAAACGGAATAAACGGAATGACTACCGGCGCAGATGTTTCCACAGGTATCTGACTGGGGCGGCATACGCTTTCATCACCAGCTTCAGCACCGGACGGTATTTCGGCACGACGGCGAGCACGAGGTACGCGGCCACGCCGTAGGCGACGACGGACGCGATCGCAGCGCCCGTGATCCCCAGGCTCACGATCGGGATCAACAGCGCGTTCAGCGCGACGTTCGTCACCGATGCGATGACGTGCCCCACGAGGAAGGCACGCTGCGCCTGCTCCGCAAGCACCCACGGCGACAGCATGATCCCGTGCCACGTGAATGCGATGCCGGCGCACAGAACGAGCAGCGGCCATCGTGCATCGCCGTACACGTCACCGAAGAGCAGAACCAGGCCGAAGTATCCCGCCACTGCGACGGCCATTGCGACCGGGATGGCGATCCATGTGATCAGATCAAAAAAGATCTGAAGGCGTTGCAGATACCGCTCGTAATTCGCGGTCTTGAGGCGCAGCAGCCCGGGGATCACCGACTGCGTGGTCGCCATGGGAAGGATGTTGACCACCTCGGTGATGAACGCGGCCGCCGCGTAGAGCCCCGTGGCCTTGTTGCCGAGATAGAGTCCGATCATCAGCTGATCGATGCGCAGGTACGTCATCACGGCGAGGTTGGAGCCGGCATAGGGCCAGCTTTCGCCGAGCAGCTTCCGGATCGTCGTCCAGCGCGCCCGCCATCGCGCGTGGTCGGCCGACCACTGGTACCGGATGAGCAGCGCGATGCCCGCCCCGAGCAATTCGAGCGCGAACAGCGCCGCGAAGTAGACGAGCGGAAGGCCCGCCAGCAGCGCAACGACGCGCAGACCGCTCGCGACGAGCTGGCTCCCCAGCCGGGTGATCGCGACGGTGCGGCTCGTGAGACGGGCGGTGTGCCACGATCCGAGCACGTCGAAGCAGGTGCTGTAGACCGCCGGCGCCGCCACCAGCGTAAGCAGCCAGATCGTGTGCTCGCCCGGGCGCATCACCACTGCCGCGGGGACGACTACCGCGATGCCGATCGTCGACGCCACCCCGCGTGCCAGCGCCGCGCTGCCCAGCACGGCCCCCTGCTCCTGCTCCTCCTCGACGATCTGCCGAATCACGATTCGATCGAGCCCCAGCTCGGCGGCCGCAAGGCCCATGACGATCAGGCTCACCGCAAAGGCCAGCTGGCCGTACGCGGCAGGCCCGAGGATCCTGATCATGAACACCGCGACGATCGAGGAGATGCCCCCGACGCCGATGTTCATCAGCAGCAGCCAGCCGGTGTTGCGCAGGGCCGCCTGGACGGGCGTGCTGAGGCGATCGCCGAACCATCGGCGCGTCCGTTCGATGGCGCCTGGGCGTTCAGGGCTGGGCATGGATTGCGATCCCATATTGGGCATTCGGCAATTCACGACCCCGCCTCACCGAAAACAGGGTCTGATCGGTCTGGCCTCATTTTCCACACTCGTCCTCGTACTCGTACTCGTACTCGTGCTCGTCCTCGATCAGCCGCGCGCTGGCGTTGAAACTCGGATGCTTCCCGCGACGTGATGCCGCGTCCGTACCGCTCCGCGGCGCTGCCCGGCCTGCGTCACAGACACGGGGCCTGACCGGTCCGACCCCGTTTTTCGCAGCGCAATTCATTGATTTAAAAACACTTATGGGCATCCGGCCCGACGATGCACCTTCCGGGCCCGAAGTGTCGATCTTTATGAGCATGACCGCGGTGAAGGCGAAAGGTCTGACGATGCTGGGGGACTGGGCGCCGGGCCCCTGCCGGCTTGACGCCCGGATCCCGCATGGCGAGGTCACCGTCATGAACATCGAAGGGCCAATTCTGGCCCGTGACCACGGCCTCGCCCCGAGTCCCAAGGCCGGACCGTCGCTCGCTCACTTCCAGGCACCCGATGAACTCAAACCGGGCGCGGCCGTCCTCGCGAACAACCACGTGATGGACTACGGCGCCGCGGGACTGCACGCGACCCTCGACGCCCTGTCTTCGAGGGGATGGCAGGTCGTCGGCGCCGGCGACGATCTCGCTGCAGCGTGCCGACCGACGCACATCGAAGTCGACGGCCGCCGCATTGCGGTGATCGCCGCCGCCGAGAAGCAGTTCGGCGCCGCGGCCGGCCGGCCCGGTTTCGCCCCCTGCGGCCCGTGGCTCCATGAAGCGATCCGCCGCGCCGACGACGACGCCGACGCTGTCCTTGTCTCCGCGCACGGCGGCGCCGAGACGTGCCCCTGGCCGAGCCCCGACCGCCAGGCGCTCTACCGCTCATGGATCGACGCGGGCGCGGCCATCGTCCACGGGCACCACGCGCACGTGCCGCAGGGAATCGAAACGTACGGCGACGGTCTGATCACCTACGGGCTCGGCAACTTCGCCGTCGACCCCTCCGCATGGCGCGACGACGCCTCGACGCGATGGTCGCTCGTCGTCCACGTCGAGCAGCTTGCCCCCCTTGAATGGACCACCGATTTCGTCGGGGTCACGGCGACCGGCGAAGGCGAAGCCCGCGTTGCACCACTCGACGATCCAGCGCGACACGACGCCTGCGCGCATCTGCAGCGATGCAGCGCGCCGCTCGCTGATCCCGATCTCCTGGCCGCAGCCTGGCAGTCCAGCGCGATGCGCCTGTTCGACGACTACGGCCGCGGGTTCCTCGGCTGGAATGTGCGTTCCGCAACCGCCTCGGTGCTCCAGGCTGTCATGCAGCGCCCCGGCGTGTCGAACGGCTGGATGAGCGCCCGCGACCGAGTCCGCTACCACGCGCTGGCATGCGACGCGCATCGCGAAGTCGCCGAAACGGCGCTGGGCGTCCTGACGGGCGAAGTGCCCGACCGGCGCAACGACGATTCGGAACGGCTGGTCGAGGAGATGATGCCACGACGGTGAGGCGCGAACAGGCACTGCATGGTGCGATGCCCGGCACGGCATCGGCACCCACCCCCTCGACCCGATCGCCCGGGCGCGTCATCGCCGAGGCCGACTGGCTGGCGCGCGAACCGGTCTACTACGACGCATCGACCGGTCACGTCTCGCGCGACGTGCACGAGCTGATCCGCGACCGCGCGTGGCGCTTCGATCCGGAGGGGCTGCGCAACTACCTCGAGTTCGGATTCAGCGTCTTCGGTCAGACGCCGTTCGAGAACGTGCGCTTTCTGCTCCCGTGCCAGCGCGCCTTGCGTGACGAGTCCGGCGCCCTGCGTATCGAGGATCGCCCGGATCCTGCCACGTTCGACGCATCGTTCGAAATGGACGAGGCCACGTTGCTCGAGACGCTCCGTCAGCGTGTCGCCACGTGGGCGGCCAGTCGCAGCGGCGTCATCGTCATCCCCACGAGCGGCGGCTACGACTCGCGTCTCCTGAACCTCTGGGTCGAGCGACGCGAGCAGGTCCGCGCGTTCACCTACGGCATCTCGACGGACCAGCCGCGATCACGCGAAGTGCTCCGCGCGCGCGAGGTGTGCCGGCGCCTCGACGTGACGTGGGACCGCATCGAGCTGGGGCGCTACCACGAGCGGATGCCCGACTGGTACGACCTGGTCGGACCGGTGGTGCACGCGCACGGGATGTACCAGATCGAGTTCTATCACGCCGTGCGCGATCGTCTCGCTCCCGAAGACATGGCCCGCGCGTGCGTCCTCAGCGGCATCATCGGCGACGTCTGGGCCGGCACGGTCCACGTCCCGCCCATCGACGACCCCGGCGACCTGATCCAGGCCTCCTACGCGCACGGCCTGGCGGCCGATCCGACGGCCTGCCGCCTTCCCGTCCGCGAAGACCGCCGCCGGCAGTTCTTCGAGCGGTACCGCGACCACCTTGCCGACCCTCGCGGGCGCGTCGTCGTGGCGATGCGGCTCAAGCTGATGCTGCTGCGCTACCTCCTGGAGGTGCCCGCCTCGCTCGGCTTCGACGTCTGGACGCCCTTCCTCGAGCCGGACGTCGCGATGGCGATGCTGATGCTGCCGCCGGATCGAAGGCGAGGCCGCGCATGGCAGCGACAGGCCCTGGCCGCGGCGGGCTTCGAGCCCCTGATCGGCCGCTTCGCCGGCGACGCGTCGTTCGGCCTGGATCACGTGGCCGCCCGACTCGTCCCGCTCGAACCGCTCGACGCCGAGGCGCTGAGCGAAGCGATCCGGCCCGACTACGTCGAGCACGTCAATCGGGAGGTGCTGGAACCGTCGCGCTGGTCGCGATGGCGCCGCCGCGCCGGCGACCGCCCTCTGCTCGGCGCGGCGCTCGGCCGGATCGGCGCGCCCGACCCGTGGCTGCGCGCGTATGCCGCGTACATGACGCTATGGCCGCTGCAGGAAGCGATCATAAGACGCGGCGGATTTGACCCGTCTGCAGCGCCGCCATAATCTGCCCCCGTCCGATCCGGGCTCGTAGCTCAGCTGGTCAGAGCGCACCGCTGATAACGGTGAGGTCGGAGGTTCGAATCCTCCCGGGCCCATTGCCTCCCCCGTCAGGCACGCCGCCGTCCGCTGCGCCACCTCCACATCGCCACCGCGCCAACGCTCAAGATCGTTACCGACGCCGGCTCAGGGACCTCCACGAGGATGATCTGTCCAATCGTGTCCGGTTCGTTGGGAAAGAAGCGCGTGAAGGCCTGGCTGATCTGGCTCCCGTTGGCAAGCGCACCGCTGAGCGTGCCTTCCGTCGCGGCGATCGGGCCGAAAGGCACGAACGATCCGTCGACGGCGAAATCATCGCCGATGATCGTGATCTCGCCGTCGACGATCGATCTGACGAACAATCGCACCTCGCCGCCCCGCCAAACGGCACGGCTGTTCGCGCCTTCCGTCAGAAGATTGTCGACGGACCCTCCGTTCAGGGACACCATGGCGTTGTCCAGCGCAAGGAGATTCCCGCTCAGGAACCCTCCGTTCATCGACGCCGTGCTCGACCCGTGCGCCTGAAGATTCCTGAGCAGCCCGTCGTTGATCGTCACCATGCTCGTGCCATACGTGTCGAACCCGTCGCTGATCTCGCCGCCGGGCATCACCAGGATGCTCGCCCCCCGAACTCCCATGTCGCCGCTGGCGCCGGTCTTGGCGCCGTCCACGACAAGGAGCGTCGTCGGGTCGCCGCTCGGACTGTTGCGGACGATGACATCCATGCCCGCGTTGAAGTCGAGCGTGTTCACGGCCCCATCGTTGAAGACAAGCGTCGCATGAGCGGTGCCGCCGAAGAGCGCGGCCACAACGACAACCGAAATCCCCGCTGTCTGCCAGATACGCTTCACTGGAATCATGCGATTTCTCCCATCCTGGCTTCTTCAGGCAGGCGATTCATCACCGGAACGCGGCTCACGCTTGCTGCCGCGTTCGACCTGCACATCGCAATGAGATGCCCGTCCATGGCTTCGTCAAGAGCCGAGCCGCGTGCCCGGTCGAGGGCCGTGCGTCCCGATCGGCGGGCTCCGGCCCTCGAACGCATTCATCCACCGCCTCGACGGCCGATAACGATCGATCACGTTTCATGTAGGATTTCTGCTGACGGTCAAGTGACCGGTGCGATAATCAACCGTTGGCAACCGAATAGCAGACATCCATCACATGACCACGCATGGCTTCACGCTCGCTCACGTGACGCACGAGGCCGTGGAGCACCTCGGGGGCATCGGCACGGTGCTCGAAGGTCTGATGACCAGCCCGGTGTACCAGCGGCACGTGCGCCGTTCCATTCTCGTCGGGCCGACGCAGGCGCGCCTCCAGAACGATCCGGAGGCGCGGCTCGGCAGCGAAGGCACCGTCCTCTACAGCTCGATCGACGGCATCGACCGCGCGGATCTCGCCGGCCGGTTCAGGCCGATCGAATGGGCCTTCAACGTCGCGATCGTCTACGGCAGGCGCCGCTACATGGTGCCCGGCGACGCGTCGCGCACGGGCGAGGCCGAGGTGCTGCTGATCGACGTGTTCCAGACGAACCACGACCGGCTCAACGTCTTCAAGGCCCGGCTGTGGGAGACGTTCGGCTTCGACGCGGCCCGCTACGAAAAGAGCTGGGACTTCGAGGAGTACGCCCGAATCGCCGAGCCGGCGTTCTACACGCTCGTGTCGCTGCTCAATGACGACGAACTGCCCTGCGTGCTGATCAGCCACGAGTTCATGGGCATGCCCACGGCGCTGCAGGCGATTCTCGACGGGAACGAGCGCTTCCGCACCGTCTTTCACGCGCATGAATGCGCCACGGCACGGCACCTCGTCGAGAACCATCCCGGCCACGACACCATGTACTACAACGTCATGGATCGCGCCCGGGCCCGCGGTCTCTACGCCGGCGACGTGTTCGGTGATCTCGACCACCTGTTCCGCCATGCGCTGGTCCGCCGGTCGCACCTCTGCGACGGCGTGATCGCCGTCGGCGACCGCACGCGCGACGAGCTTCAGTTCCTCGACCCCCACTTCGACGATCAGCCGATCGACCTCGTCTACAACGGCCTGCCCGCCGGCCCGGTCGACCTGGCGTCGAAGCTGGCCAGCCGCAGGATGCTCATGGAGTACGGGCGCGCGCTGCTCGAGACGGAGCGCGAACCCGACGTGCTGATGACGCACGTGACCCGACCCGTGATCAGCAAGGGCATGTGGCGCGATATGAAGGTGTGTCACGCGCTCGACGCCCAGCTCGCCGACCGCGGCTTGACCGGGCTGCTCATCGTGCTCACGACCGCCGCGGGCGTGCGGCGCACCAGCGACGTCGTCGCGATGGAGCATTCGTACGGATGGCCGCGCCATCATCGGCACGGCTACCCTGACCTGGTCGGCCCGGAGGTCCAGCTCTACCAGGACATCGAGGGTTTCAACCAGTACCACACCGCGATCCAGATCGTGCTGGTCAACCAGTTCGGCTGGTCGACGTCGCGCATCGGCCGGCGCCTGCCGGAGACCATGTCGATCGCGGACCTGCGCCGCGCGACGGACGTCGAGTTCGGCATGGCGACGTACGAGCCCTTCGGCATCAGCCCGCTCGAGCCGCTCGGCGCCGGCGCCATCTGCGTGATCTCGAGCGTCTGCGGGTGCGAGGGGCTGGTCGAGCACGTCACGAACGGCGAGGGCGCGCACAACGTCATTTCCGCCGATTTCACGCGCCTGCCGGACGGCTTCGACGGTCATGACCTCGACGGCCTGCAACAGATGAGCCAGCAGGACCGGGACGGAATCGAGCAACTCGAGGCCGACCGGGTGGCGGCGGAGCTGATGCGACGCCTGCCGGAGAACGACGCCGCGCGACAGGCGCTGATCGAATCGGGCCAGGCGCTCGTGTCGCGCATGGGGTGGGACCAGTGCATCGAGGAGGGCCTGGTGCCGCTGCTCGAACGGATCGCGTCGGATGCGAAGCGCGCCGTCGCGTAGCGAGTAGCCGGTAACGAGCAGCGAGTAGCGAGCATCTGATGCTGGGACGCAATCTCGTCGTTGGCGTCACGATTGATCTCCCCGTGCGACGCCTCCGGGCGCTTCTGCCATTGCTCCTGGTCGCGCTGGGCCTCGCTCATTGCGGCCCCCCGGCGCGCGACGGAGCGGCGCCGCAGCGCCGCGTGCTCGTCATCGGCATTGACGGGATGGATCCGCAACTGCTGCGCCGGTACATGGACGCCGGCGACCTGCCCCACCTGTCACGACTCGCCCGGACCGGCGGATGGAAGCCGCTGGCCACGAGCATGCCGCCGCAGAGCCCGGTCGCCTGGTCCAACGTGATCGCCGGCGGCGGCCCCGGCTCGCACGAGATCTACGACTTCATCCACCGCGACCCGCATCCGGCTGAGCCGGCGCTGTCCATCCGGCCCTATCTCTCGACCGCCACGACCGAGCCGCCCGCGGTCACGCGCCAGGTCGGGATGGGAGACTGGCGCCTCGATCTCGCCTCGCCGACCACGACGCTGCGGCGCCAGGGCCCGACCTTCTGGTCTCACCTCGTCGAGGCCGGAATCGAAACGACGATCTACCGGATGCCGGCGAACTACCCCGTGCTCGACGTGCCGGGGGCGCGCGGACACCGGTGCTTTCAATGCCTGTCGGGGATGGGCACGCCCGACCTCCTCGGCAACTACGGCACGTTCACGGTCTACACGCCCGATGCGCCGATCCAGGGCCAGACCGTGCCCGGTGGTCGATTCGAGTTCTTCTGGACGGAAGACCATCGCGGCAACGGCAAGATCACCGGCCCGCCCAATCCATACCGCAAGGACGGCGCCGAGCTGACCGTGCCGTTCACGGCCGTGCGCGACCCACAGCGCGACCTGGTCAGGATCGAGGTCGCCGACGACCTGGTCCTGCTGCAGGAAGGCGAATGGAGCAAGTGGATCCAGCTGCGATTCAAGACCGGACTGCGCGACGTGCCGGCGATGGTCCGCTTCTTCGTCCGGCAGGTCCATCCGGACCTCGAACTGTTCATGACGCCGATCAACATCGACCCAACGGATCCCGTCGAGCCGATCAGCGTGCCGACGGAGTTCGCGCGGCGCATTGCCGAGGCGACGGGCCTTTACGACACGATCGGCATCCCGCAGCACGCGCCGGAAGTGCAGCGGGGCGGGCTCGACGCGTCGCAGTGGCTCGAAAAGACCCGGATGATCCTCGACCAGCGGATCCGCCAGTTCGATCACGCGCTCGGCGGGTTCGAAGCGGGGTGCCTGTTCTTCTACTTCGGCGCCGTGGATCTCGTCAGTCACATCTACTGGCGCGACCAGGACCCGGATCATCCCGCGCACGACCCTGAGGCGGCCCGGCAATTCGGTGACGTCATCGCCGACACCTATCGGCGCATGGACGGTGTCGTGGGCAAGGCGCTCGACGCGATGCGCGCCGAAGACGTGCTCATCGTGCTTTCCGATCACGGTTTTACGAGCTTTCGGCGCCAGTTCAACCTCAACACGTGGCTGAAGGACGAAGGATACCTGTCGCTGAAGAACCCGAGCCTCGCCAGCAACAAGGTCTTTGCCAACTACGACTGGACGGAGACCCGCGCTTACGGCGTCGGGCTCAATGGCCTGTATCTCAACCTGGCCGGTCGCGAACGCGACGGCATCGTGAGCCCCGCGGAGCGCGACGCCCTGAAGCAGCAAATCACGGAGAAGCTGCTGGCGGTGCGCGACACCGACGGGGCGCAGGTCATCGCGCGCGTGTATGACGTCGCCGCCTTCTATCCCGGCGCCGACGCGGCGATCGCACCGGACCTGCTGATCGGCTACGCCCGCCACTACCGGGCGAGCTGGGCGACCTTGCTGGGCGACACGTCGAAGCACGTGCTGGAAGACAATTTCGACCGCTGGTCCGGAGACCACTGCATCGCCGCTCATCTCGTCCCGGGCGTGCTCCTGGCAAACCGGCCGATCACGGCCGACGCGCCGGCGCTCGTCGACATCGGACCGACGATTCTCGAGCTGTTCGGACGGGGAGCGTCGGCCGACATGAAGGGGAAGAGCGTTCTGGGGGAATGATCGGATGTCCGATGCAGGAGCGGCCGAGGACGCAGCGGAGCGATCATCGGACCGCGAACGGCCCGGCTCGGCAATCCAGGCCACGGGATCACGAACTCAAGTCCCTGAGCCGATCAGCGACGCGCTTCGCGTGCCCCTGCGGGATCACCTCGGGCCAGTGGTGCGCAATGCGACCCGTGGGGTCAATGAGAAATGTGCTGCGCACCACGCGTCCGCCCTCGGCACCGGCGGAGCGCAGGTCGAGCCAGGCGCCGTACCGGCGCATCACCTCGTGATGAGGGTCGCTGAGCAATGCGATCTCGAGCTCGTACTTGTCGCGGAAGTACCGGTGCGACGCCGAAAGATCCGGGCTGACCCCGTAAATCTCGGCGCCTTGCTCCCTGAACCGTTTGAGCAGCTTCGTGAACTCCGTCGCCTGGCACGTGCAGCCGGGCGTGTCGTCGGCCGGGTAGAAGTACAGGACGACCCAGCGCCCGCGCAGCTTTTCGAGCGAGACGGTCCGATCGTCCTGGTCGGGCAGTTCGAACGCGGCCGCGGTCTTCCCGATGAACGGTGATCGGCGCGACGCCGCCCGCTCCATGTCGGCCGGACTCCGCCCGGGCACGGTGCATGCACCGAGCGCCACCGCGAAAAGCAGGGCGACGGCGGTCAAACGGTGGCAAGGTACGGCGCGCATGGCTTGGTCGCAGTGTCGACGGCGACATGGAGCTTGTCAATACGAAATCGTCGCGGTCGAACGAGGCGGGTGCATGACAGCTGTCGCGGGTCCCTTTGGAATCGTTCGCC
>NYZC01000433.1 GCA_002686995.1 Phycisphaeraceae bacterium
TACACCGAGAAGTTGGCGAATCCCTGCTTGCCATACCAGGACCCGATATTCACGATGCCGCCGCTGCCTTGTTCGCGCATGATGCGTGCCGCCGCCCGGCAGCCGTTGAACGTGCCGCGCAGGTTGATCCCCACGATGCGGTCGAACGTTTCATCCGAGATATCCGTCAGCGGCGTCATCGGATGATTGGCGCCGGCGTTGTTCACCAGCAGATCCAGTCGTCCCAGGCGCCGGGCCGCGTCATCGAGGACGCAATTCACCTGGACACCCTGGGTCACATCCATCGGGGCGGCGTAAGCGCGATTGTCCGGGTAGCGCTGGCGCAGCTCCGCCGCGGCGTCATCCACGGTGGGCAGAATATCGGTCAGGACGACGTGGGCGCCCTCGGCGGCTAACCGCATCGCAATCACCTTGCCGATCCCCTGCGCTGCGCCCGTCACGACGGCGACCTGATCGTTCAAGCGTCGGTTCAACGGCGACCTCCTCACTGGTACGCATGTCACGCCCACGGCCGCAATACACAAACGCTGCCCTTCGAGCGCGCCACTATAGGCAGATCGGCCGGCCTGGCAAACCGACCCGGGACGCGAGATCGGTCAGAGGCGCATGATCGCCTTGCCTACGACTCACCGTCAACAGGGCCGACTGTCTCCCATGTCTCCGATGCCCATGAGCGCTGCATCGCATCCTGGACTTCGGCCACGGCCAGCGCCTCGGTGAAGCCGACCTGCCCCTGTCGGCCGTCCGCAATCGATTTGAGAAACAGGTAGTCTTCGATGAGTTTCAGATCCTCGTAGCTCATGCTGACCGCCGGGCCGGGATTGAAGTGGACAAAGTAGGGATGCTCCGGCCCGGCCTGCATGAGCACGTAGCCGTCTCGTGTGCCATCTTCCTGCGGCAGATACAACTTCAGCTCGTTCATGCGTTCGAAATCCCAGCGCAGGGCCCCCCCGGTGCCGTGTATTTCGAACGCCATGCCGCACTTGGAGCCCTGGATCACTCGGCAGGCCTCGAGAGTGCCCCGGGCGCCGCAGGCAAACCGGGACAGCGCCCCGACGTAGTCCTCGTTGGTCACGTCGCCCATCGGACCGCCCTTGCTGACCGAAAAATGCGTGCCTTCGCCGGGCGTGGCCAGCGGCCGCTTCCGGATGAACGTTTCCTGTTGGCTCACGACCCGCGCGATCGGCCCGACCATCATGTGCGCCATGTCGATCACATGCGACATCAGATCCCCCAGTGTCCCCATTCCCGACTGGGCGCGATCGAATCGCCATGACAGCACGCCGTGAGGATTGCTGGCATACCCGATAAGGAATCGACCCCGATAATGGGTGATCCGGCCCAGCTTCCCTTCGGTGATGAGTTGACGGGCGTATTGCACCAAAGGCGCCCAGCGGTAGTTGTAACCGACACCGCTGAGCACGCCGGCCCGCCGGGCAGCCCGGGCGATCTTCGCCGTCTGCTGTGGATTCATCCCGACCGGCTTCTCGCAGAAGGTATGCTTGCCTGCCTCGGCCGCGGCGCACGCAAGCTCAACGTGCATGGCATTGGGCGCACAGATGGCGACCGCCTCGACCCGCGGGTCGTCGATAGCCTCTCGCCAGTCAGTCACATGGCGATCGAAACCGAACTGCTCCTTTCCCCGCCGCGCTCGGGCTTCGACATTGTCAGCACAAACGATCAAACGGCTGGCAATGCCGCTTTCGTGGAAGCGATCCGGCACCAGCCGATACCCGCGGCTGTGCACCTGGCCCATCCATCCCATGCCGATGACACCGATCCCAATCGTTCGAACCATGATTTGACCTCCGATCAACCAATCCGCTGAACCACGGCGTCGGCGTCGACCGCCGAAGCAATCACGGCCGGATGCGGCTCTAGTGCTAGTAGCTCATGCCGCAGCCGATCAGTTCCTGGGCGGGGAACTTGGTGATGATCTCGCAGCCGTCTTCGGTAACCACCAGCTCGTCTTCGATGCGGGCCCCGTCGTGTCCGTCGCCGGCGTATGTTTCCAGCGCAAAAACCATGCCGGGCTCGATCTCGACCGGATGGTCGAGACTGTAGAGCCGCGAGATGATCGGAAACTCCCACAGCCCGACGCCGATGCCGTGTCCGAACGCCAGGCCGAACGCCTCGGCCTCGGTCGCAAACCCCCAGTAGTCGCACGTCGGCCAGACTTCGGCAATCTGCCGCGTCGTCGCGCCGGGACGCACCTGTTCCAGCCCGCTCACCTGCATGTCGTAACAGCGGCGATAAATGTCGCGCTGCGTGGCTGACGGCTCCCCGCAGCAGAAGCAACGGTAGTAGCACGTGTGATATCCGTTGAACAACAGCACGATGTCCACGAAGATCAGATCACCGGGCTGAATCAGGCGATCCGAGCTTAGGTGGGGATGCGGATGCGTCCGGTTGCCCGTGGTCACCTGCACATTGGGCACCCACTGGGCACCGAGGCGGTGCATGATCTCCGAGGCCGCAGCCTGAATGTCCGTCTCCCTGGCCCCGGGGGCGACGGTCTGGGCGATGCGGTGATGGGCCGCATCCGCTATCGCGGCCGCGTGCTTCAGGCACATCACCTCGTCCACGTTCTTGATCGCGCGGGCATTCTGCATCACCGCCTGACCATCCGCAATGCGATAGCCCTTCTCATTGAGCGCTACGATCAGTTGCGATTCCATCATGTCCACGCCCACCGGCTCATCGCGCGGAATCCCGCACGACTGACGCACCATCTCCAGGTCCTTGATGAAGTTCTCGTAGCAGCCCCACTGCGGAGGCAGGGCGCCGTACATCGTGCTGTGGGCGGGAAACGTCGTGTCTTTGATCCACGGGCAATAGAGCTTCTCGGCGGCAACCTCGGAGCCGAACCCGAAGATGTACGGATACCCATCGCGCGGCACGATCGCGTACCGCGACATGTTGTCCACCTCCGGGCTGGCGACGGCCGTCGACGTCGCGTAGCGCTTGTTGCCCGTCTCGAACAGCACCAGGCAACTGATGCTCGCGTCATCCATGCACTTCTTGATCCGCTTGACGCGATAATCGCGCATGCGGTCAAAGTCGATCCGCTGCTCGTAATCCACGCCCATCACGCCTTTCGTGCCATAGGCGTCCTTGAGGGGGGTACTGCTCATCCGAAACTCCTTACGTGGGGGCGGACACTTTTCATTGCCCGTCAGCCGCAATGTAACTTCCCGTCACCTGCCCGCAAGGTCGCTTCCCGCGGTTAACCGCGCGCACGCCATGCAAACGGACATTGATGCCACCTTCTTCGTCGCCAAGGACGGCAGCGATGCGTGGTCCGGCAGATTGGCCGCGCCGAACGCCGGGAAGACGGACGGCCCGTTCGCGACGCTGGTCCGGGCGCGCAACGCCATCCGGAAAATGAGGGCGGGGGAGGACCTCGACGCGCCGGTCACGGTGATGGTCCGGGGCGGGAGGTACTATCTTGAGCGTCCCCTGGCGCTGCGCGGCCGGCAACGGGGCAACGTGGTTAGTTTGATAGATGCGAACTGCAAAGACCGTATCTACTCGTGTTGCATATGCACCTACCTCATGGTGGACCGCTCTTGTGTAAACTCTCCGTCGTGGAAACTCCTCC
Organism: Phycisphaeraceae bacterium; assembly: GCA_002686995.1. GTDB lineage: Bacteria > Planctomycetota > Phycisphaerae > Phycisphaerales > Phycisphaeraceae > NYZC01. Next base: position 3,602 of record NYZC01000433.1, read on the forward strand.
GCGGTCCGCGAGGGCACGGTTGATGATGGCGCCGAGTTCACGATGCGGCGGGTTTATCGAATGTTTGCCCCCAGCCTCTGATTGCACGGATCACACCCGCCCCGGCTTGACCGACATGGGTCCACTCGCCTCAATAGTGCCAGCAGCGGCGGTGCGGTCGCAGCCAGCACGTCATCGGATCGGGTGAGGCGGACCGGTTCCTGCCGACCGCGGATGCAGGAGAACTCGACGGGGACAACGCTTGATGATCGGCTGGGTTTCTTGACCATACGGGGTTGGACATGATCGTCCAGCCGCAGTGAGGTCGGAAGGTGTCGTTCGTCACGACGCATCTGGACCGTGAACGCACCTCGGTCATGAGCCGTGACGCATCAGGGATCAAGACATCATGGCATCTCGTCCGCTTTCAGGAATGCGTGGCGCCCGGCGAGCGTTCCCGCTGACGAGCCCGGCGTGAACCAGAGATCGGATCGGGCCAGGTGACGCCGCGCCCGTGCCCGGGACGCTGCGATGTCGCGGGCCCAGTGCTCGAACGCCGGGCGCGGCATCGCGATGAGATCGCTGATTCGATGTGCGAACGGCGCGCCGGTTGCGGGCACGTCACAGGTGGCCAGCAACAGCGCACGGACCGGGACGTCGGCGAGATCGCCGCCCAGAGACGCGCCCGAGACGAAGTTCTCGAGCCGGCGCAGCACCTGCTCCTGGTCGCGCGCGCCCGGATCACCGCCGGCGCGGATCGTCTTCACAATGAAATCGAGCGTGGAGTCGAACTGGTCGAGCTCCCCGTAGGTGACCATGACCACGCGATCGACAACGGGCCGGCCGCGCGCATCCAGCGCGCAGATGAAACCGCGGGCGAAGCCATCGGGTTTTACGGCCGCACCGGGCGGCGCGACCGCCAGCAGGCGCGGACCCAGGATCGGACGTGTCTGTTCCGACGCGGCGGATCTGCTTTGCCGCAGGGCGTCTCTGTGGAAGCCGAGGATCATCGCGGACATCCGGTTCGTCAGGCTGGAAGCGCCGAAGCGAACGTCGAATTCGAGGTAGCGGCCGGAGATGCTCGTGCCCGCGGCCAGCTCCCGGAAGTGCTGCTCGCAGCGCACGTGGTCCTCGGGGTGGGCGCTGATGACGCGCACGGCGTGCACGGCGATCTGCCGCTGCGGGGAATCGATTGGCTGGGCGCCGGTGAGGACGTCTTGAACGCCCAGCCGACACGGGTTCTTCGATCCCCTGCGCGTCGTCTGGGCGCTGGCGTCTCCCACCAGGACGATGTGCTTGGCGGCGCTCGGATCCCAGCCCGCCTCGTCCACCGCCAACTGCAGACCACCGAGCACTTCTTCGGCTGCGTCTTCACTGTCGCACAGGGCGGCGCGCACCGTGGCGAGTCGCCGCAGGAAGGCGCGGTGGTCCGCCCCGGTCCGCAGGTCGCAGACCATCCGCCTGACGTACCAGTCCGGTCCGGGGTCGGCGATCACGTCTCGGTATGCGACGAGCCCAAAGCGCACCGGCGTTTCGGCCGACACCAGGTCGGCCACCCGGGCCACCGCCCTTCGGATCACATGGATGAACGGCCCCATACTGTTGGTCGTATCGACCACGAACACGACGTCGAGGCCGCTTCGTGCGCGTCCGACGGGCGTGGGGCGCGCCTGGGATCCCTGGCGATACGCCACGCGATAGCCGGCGGTTTCGACGCCCGAGATCTTGAGCCGGAAACGCGCGAGCACGGGCATCATCCCTTCGATCCCGCGCCGATCGGGTTCGAGACCCGAAGGTGCCGGCGGGCGATTCGTCGAGGCGAACGCGTTCTCGAGATCACGGCGCGTCGCGTAGATTCGGGCACGATCACGATCTGACGTGTTCCTGAGACGCAGCGCGGTCCGGTGCGGCCACAGGATCATGTCGTTGGCGCGCACCCACCCCAGGATGTCATCGCGACCAAATCCGCCGGCGACCCTGTAGTAGCCGTTGCGCGTCAGATCACCGTCCATGCCGGGGTCGACGACGTAATAGAAGTCGAACATCCGGGCCTTCGCTCGCGCGGCGCCGCCTTTGACCGGGTTCGCATGAATCGCCGTCGCCCGGCGTGCGATCACCTTCATGCGGGCGCCGCTCTCGCTGCGCAGGATGCGGACATCGGCGATCGCGGCGCCCGAAAGTGCCAGCAACAGCCCCAGAGCCAGCAGTCGTCGGCCGAGCCGATGCGTATCGAGGCCCTCCCGGACCACCGCACCCCCCGTCGACGAACCCGACCGTCGCCTCGCCGATTCGCATCGCGTCACTGCGACCGTACCAGGGTCCGGCAACAGATTTCTGATGGTGTCGGGTATCTTGGACAATCCGTCTTCTCTCTGCGTTCGTATCCCGTCAGGGGCCGTCAAGGTTGCGCACGACGCGGAATCCGATCGTGTCACTCGCGGTATCCGGGCGCGCCGCGAACCGATTGGCGCTGCGCAAGGCAGCGACTCCGTCGCGCCAGGATCCGCCGCGCAGGACGCGATCGGGGCCTCTCGAAGGGCCACGCGGATCGACCTGCGCGCTGAACGGATAGAGTACCTGGAAGTCGGCGCACCACTCCTCGACGTTACCGTGCATGTCGTGAATCCCCCACGCGTTCGGTCGCAGCCATGCGCCGCGGTGGGCGAAGCGATGTCCGCGGTCGTGCGTGTTGCCGCGGTACCAGGCGTAGCGAGCGAGTTGGACGGTCGCGTCGAAACCGTAGGGGCCTTCCGAGCCGGCGCGGCACGTGTACTCCCATTCCGCCTCGGTCGGCAGTCGGTATGTGTGACCTTCTCGCCTGCTCAGCTCGCGGCAGAACGCGACGGCCATGTTCCAGTTGATATAGACGGCAGGGGCATTCGGTTCTTCGCGTACGCCGGCGCGCCCTTGCCAGGGCTTCGTGCCCATGACCTGCCTCCACTGGGCCATGGTCACCTCGGTGTGACCGATGTAGAAGCCGTGCGTGATCTGCACCCGGTGCGCCGTCTCGTCCTCATCGCGATCCGGCTCGTCAACGGCGCTGCCCATCGTGAAGGTTCCTGGCGGCACGAACACGAGCCTCTGGCCGATTCCGTCGATGAGCGTGCGCGGCGGCCCGTCCGACGCGTCGGGTTTCGTTGATTCGGTCGCGGTCACAACGGCTGGTTCCTCGACCGTCGTGCGTTCCGCGGTTGGCTCGGTCGCGGCGTCGCTGTCGACCGAAGCCGGCGTCTCGGACATCACCGTGAGCGTTGCGGGCGGGGCCGGGTCGGACGGCTCCGCCGAGGCTCGCGACTTGGTCTCGAACGCGAGTGTGACCGCGTTCGCTGAACTTGCGGAGTCCGGCGAAGTCGAGGTACTGTCGTCACGTCGGTCGTTCGACGCCGTCGCGGCCAGCAGCGCGGCCAGGGCCGCGAGGCTGCAGGTGATCGCGAACCCCAGGGCGCGGCGTGCGCGATGGGGCGCATCGGGTGGCGTCATCAGCGCCTGCTCGACCTCTGCCATCGATCGGAAACGATCCGCAGGCCTGCGCGCCATGCACCGTTCGACGACGACCGCCAGGGCCCGGTCCACGCGCCGGACCGCGCGGCGCAGCGGGACCGGCGGCCCGCTGCGAATCTGTGCGAAGATGTCCGCGTCCGTGGGGCCGTCGTAGGGGGCGCGGCCGGTCAGCATCTCGTACAGCAGGGCGCCGAAGGAGTAGATGTCCCAGTCTCGGCTGTCGGCCTTTCCTTCGAGCGCTTCGGGCGGCATGTACGGCGCCGAGCCGATGAGCACGTCCTGACCCGGATCCACCTGGGAAGGGTTTCGATCGACGCGGCGCCCAAGGCCGAAGTCGGTCAGAAAGGCGCGGCCGAAGCAGTCGACCAGTACGTTGTCGGGCTTGATGTCCCGGTGCGTCGTCTGGCCTTCCTCATGCGCATAGCGCAGCGCCGCGGCGACCTGGAGCGCGATATCGCGCGCCCGTTCGGCGTCCCGCCCCGTTCCTTGCCGACGGCCTTCGGTCGCGGATGTCCTGACGTAGGGCGTGACGTAGTACAGTTTCTCGCGCGATACCCAGAGCACCGGAAGAATGCGCTGGTGATGCAGCCTCAGCATGTGGTTGGCTTCGCTCAGGAACTGCTGCACCCAGCGGGGATCGCCGCGAAGTCGCTCCGACATCAGCTTGATTGCCACGTGGCGTCGCGCGAAGCGCTGCGCCGGATCTTCGGCGAGGAGCACGACGCCCATGCCGCCTTCGCCGAGCACGCGCACGATCTCGTAGTCATCCAGACGGCATCGACCCTGCAGGGTGACCGGCGGATCGAGCACGGCGGCCGCCACGAGCAGGTCCATCCGGTCCTGTCCGAAACCGGAGAGGCGCGGCTTCCGAACGCCTCGTGGATCGATTGCCGCAGGGGGTGCCGAGTCATCCATCGCCGTCGTCCGTGCGTCCTGCCTTCCGTTCGGTGACCGACGCCGCATTGTTCGGCTCAGTGCACGGGGACGTCGCTGGCTCAGCCGCGAACAGTCCCTCGGCATCCGCGAGTAGGGCGCGGGTCCTTTCGTCCACCCAGGTCTGCTGCGTGGCCCACCGGATGCCGGCCCGCAGATCGGTCTCGGCGAGATCGGTGATCCACGTGCCGCAGCGGCGGCGGGCGACCACGATGCTGGCGAAATAGAGCACCGAGGCCACGTCGCGCGGCAGGGTCGTCGGGTGGGCGTGGTTGAGCTTCGCGAAGTGCTTGATTCGGCGCAGCAGGTCGATCGGCGGCCGCGCGTGGTGCAGCAGGTCGGCGAAGGTGTCGATCGGTCGGGCGGCGCGGTCCCGTCCCGGAGGATTCAGGCCGGCCGCGGCAAGGTCGACCGTGACGGACTGGCCCATCTGATCGCGAAGAATGGCGCTCAGGTCCTGGGGTTGCCACACGACGGCGTCAACCGGATCGACGGTGAGCATGCGCGCAAGATCGGCGGCTTGGGTCTTCAGGGACACGGCATCACTCCATCGGGAACGGTCGTGGTTTCGATGGGCCTACGGTCCGCAGGCGCCGATCTAGCCGATGACGATGCGAGCGTGGCCGCGAGATCGCGGATCTCGTCATCGATGGTCCTCGGATCCGACAGGGTCATGCCGATCGTTTCCTTGAGATGGCGTACGTAGGTGCGCTTCGCGGTCTGGAGCAGGCTGTGCGCGCGGATCGTGGACGCAAGACCATGGGCGGCGACCAGCTCGTCGTAGGGAACCTGGGGGCGACCGTTCAGGATCGGATCCACGATCCGGGCCGCGAAGATTCCCCAGATGTCGGCGCGCCCGGTCCGCTCGCACTCGCCCTTCATCGCGTCGAGCGCCTGGCGGATCGCGCACCTGGCCCACGCGACATGCTCCACGAGCTCGACGGGGTCGTCCGGATCGCCGCCGCCGTGCTCGGCTACGAGCGGGACCTGCCTGCCGCGTGCGCGCAGAGCGTCCTTGAGCGCGTTGTGAATGGTCGTGGCGACGTACGCTCGAAATCGAAATCCATCAGCACCCCCCGGTCGTTCGCTGTCTTGCTCGCTCGCCTGGACGCGCTTGGCGTGGGCGCCGCGCGCGATGCGCGGCAGCTTGAGCAGGATTTCCTGTCCGGCGTCGTCGGCCCAGGACGCATCGAGCCGGTAGCGTCGCGCCAGCCGATGCGCCATGGCCTCGATCGCAGGTCGATAGAGGCGGCACAGCTCGCGCCACGCTCGAAGGCTGATCTCGTCATCGTCGTCGGCCGCCTGCTGCACCAGTGACCATCGAGTCGGTTGGAAGCATTCACCATCCATATTCGCATTCCGGACGCGCAGGCCCGCCTGTGATCGAATCGCGGTTTCCCTCTCGACTTCAATACCCTGGCCGCCATCCGGGTTCCGTGACGACGTGTCCATCGACCGGCTCGTTCGGAACGACGGGCGGCGCCGGTCGGTAACACACGTCGGGGGCCGGTTCCGGTGCATGGCGGAGCGGTTCACGCCGCGCCGCGCGCGTCGTGACGGGTACGTGGCGCGCCGCTGATCGGCGAAACGCGTCTTTCTCAATCTCGTTGCCGATGATGTATCCGGCTGCCGCGCCGATGCCGGAGCCGATCAGGGCGCCCCGTCCGCGATTTCGATGATCGATGCCTGCGCCTGCAGCGGCGCCGATGCCCGACCCGATCAGCAGGCCCGACAGGCTCTGCGTGCACCCGCCCGCGAGACCCATCAACCCGCACAGCGCGATCCGCCCGATGATTGATGTCCGTTTCATCGCCTGGCTCCTGATATGGCGCGCCGCGCTGAAGACGTCTCGATCGGACTTGACGCGAAACGCGCCGCTCTTTTCAACCCTGGGTCAAAACCGCCGTCCCGAAGGCGGTCGTCGGTCGGGGGCCGGGCCGTAAGGCATTTTGCTCGTGGCGCTTACGGAAATTCTCCGACGTTGTCACCCCCCCCTTGCAGGTGCATCGGACGCTCAGTCATCGCCGCGGCGCTCCATGCGCTCGCGTAGCCTGGCGCTGAATTGCTCGAGTGCATGGTTCATTCGATCGAGGTGATGATTGAGGCGCTCGAAGTCACTCGACCTTGCCAGCGGAGGGGAATCGACGGGCGTGGCGTGAGTCTTCGGCGCACGCGGCGGAAGTGCTTCCGTCGAAGGGGACGGGCCTGTCGGCAGTGCCCGCATCGGCGGTACGGCGGGCTCGGTCGCACTTGGCGCGGAGTCGAACGGAATGTGGTGACGCCACGTGTCGAGCAGGGCCGAGACCCAGGCGCGGGCGCGATCCGCCATGGGCCGTACCTGCGGATGCGTCCAGAGCATCCATACGACCATGACGCCCAGGGCGACCCTCAACAGCCAGGATGCGATTCGTATCATGGCGTCCGACGCTCCACGTGCGTGATCTCGAACGTGAGTCGGCCTTGCGCGAGACGGAAGCGACCGCGGAAATCGAGGATGTCATCCGAGCGCAAGCCCTGGGCGATCGGCGCCGTCCGCTTCGCGTGGTCCAGCATCTTCTGCACGGCGATCGGCATTGCGACGGCGAGGTCGCGACCCGGGCGCAATGCGAGCGCTCGGCCGATGCCGGCGAACGCCGGGACGTTTCGCAGCACGCGCAGGCGATTGGAATAGGCGAGATCGGCATGGCCGGGTAACGGGAGTGTCCGGTATTCGTGGCCTACCTTGCGCACCTGCGCGCTGACGATCGCCCCGCCCGGTGCCGAATCGAGCACGACCAGCTTCATCCGTCCTGCTTCGAGGACGGCGCGGGCGTGAGCGGGGCTGCCCCAGTCGATCCTGAGTCGCGGACGGCGGGTTCCGTCGCTGGTGCCCGCGAAGTCTCCGCGATCGGGGGATTCGGTCCGAACGGGCTCGGCGACCGGCTCGAGGCGTGCCTGCGCGGCGCGCGGCGCCGGCTTCGAGGTCTCGCTGGCTTGCGGCGGCGAGGCGGGCTGGGGTGCCGTCTTGGACGTCGTGGTCTCCGGTACGGAATCGAGCACGGGTACGTCGGCCGCGGGCACCGGAACGACGTCCACGCGCACGGGTCGCGCCGGTGGAGCTTTCAACGCGGACGCTTGCGAGGGCCGGATGCTCAGCAGATACGCGTGCAGTGCCACGGAGAGGACGAGTCCGAGCAGGAACATCGTGCGCGACATCGATCAGCCTTTCCCCGCGCTTCCGGCCGTTCCGGCGGTCGCGGCATCGTTCAGATCGGGGGCATGCGACACGTCGCGCTTCGGCTGAACGCCCAGGTGCGGCATCCTTCCGTGTCCGGCGAGGTCGGACCAGACGGCCATGACGCGATGGTGACTGACACGGGCGTCGACCGGCACGAGGACGATGACCTCGTCCGGCTCGAGCGCGGCGACCAGCGCGCCGACGTTGCCGTAGACGTCTTCGCCGAGATGCAGACCACGGCCGGCGACGCCGACCAGGCGCACGCGATCGGCCATGATCGCGGAAACGCCTCCGCCGCCGACCCTGGCCGGCGCGGCTTGCAGACCATCGAGCCGGATCGATCGGCTCAGCAGCACGATCGTGCCGCAGAGCAGGATGAACAGCAGATCGACGAAACTGGTCGATCGGATCATCGCGCGGCTCCTTCGTGCTTTGCCGGCGCGCGAGCGAGGGCGTCGAGCGCGTAGGAAGCCGCCGTGGCGGCAAGCGCGATCGAGAGGCCGAAGATCGTCGTGATGCAGGCGACCGCCAGCCCGCCCCCCACCGCATCGGCGTTGAGTTGGCCATCGAGCAGGCTGAAGCTCTGCACGATGCCGATGACCGTGCCGAGCAGTCCGAGGCTCGGCGGTACGTCCTGGAAGAAGGGCAGCACCCGTCGGTGCAGCGTGAGCTGCTCGTCGCGACCCAGGCCGAGAAGCCGGCCCATCAACAGCACCGTCCACGTGCGCTCGAAGAGCAGCGCCAACAGGAGCACCGAGCACGCGGCCAGCGGCCACATCATCACGCCGCCGAGCTGGAAGTAGTTGCGCAACATGGGCGTCGCGTCCGCAGGCGCGTGTCAGCGCGCATCGTCTCCGGATTCGGTGCCGGTGTATCGCCACAGATCGAGCGAGGCGAGCAGTTCGAGCGTGTCGGCTCGGAGCAGATGAAGCGCTCGGCGCCGCCCGCGTTCCAGCGACGCGCTCGTTCGCTTGCGCAGGATCGAGTCCGTCGCGGCGCCGTCGCCGGCTCGTGCGGTTTCCAGCAGCGGAATCGTCAGGCCGTGGCGGACCGCCAGCGATTCGAGTCGCGTGTTCGTCGTATCGAGACGATCCTGCAGCGCGATCTGCTCGGCATGCGCGACGTCGGCGTTGTCACCGCGGCGCAGTTGCCGTGCCGCGCGGCGATCGGCCTGCTGCAGTCTGCGGTGCAGTTCGTTGCGCTCGCGCAGCAGCTTCTGAAACCCGGGCGGCGCCGTCGGCCTGGTTTCGGCCCAGGCGATGTTCGTTCCGAGGATGGCGACGCCCAGGGCGAGCCATCGAACCTGGCGGAGAGGGAAACGGTCGGCGCGAGCGGGCATGGCGGTCTCCTTGTCGGTGCACGGCCCCGCCGCTGGCACGGGGCCGCGCACGCGCGGGTGCGTCAGCGTCGTAACCGGTCGATGCGCGCATTGAGCTCGGTGTCGAGATCGGTTTCGGTCTGACCGAAGACGTCGGCGTAGTCGTCGTCGATCTCGTCCTGAATGTTGGCCAGGTCGCGGTCGAGCTGCTGCATCAGGGTCTCGACCGCGCCTTCGATGTTTCCGCTGAGACCCTTGACCGTCAGCGAGAAGTCGCTCATGCGCCGGATGGCGGACCGGGCGTCACCGCGACGGACCTGCTTCATCAGGTCGATGGCGCCGGTGAGCGTGTGATAGAGCACGTTGTAGTCGTCCAGGTGCGTCGCCGTCGCGTCGAGCTGCGCGAACATGAGCTCGGCTCTCATCAGCAGTTGCATGTGCGTGAGCGACGCCTCCTCGAGCACGCGCAGCACGTTCAGCCACAATCTTCGCTGGTCCGGCGTAAGCCGGGCGGCCAGGCTCTTGATCTCGGCCAGGGCCCGGATCGCCTTGTAGCGCACGGTGAGGCGCTTGCGGCGCACGGCGTCGCCCTCGGCCATGATCTCCTTGGCGATGCCATTGAGCGTCTGCTCGGTCGCACTGTCGATCTTGACCTGCTCCTTGCCCGGCGGCACCGCCCTGGCCAGACGCTCGCGGACCTTCCCGATCTGGATGTTGAGGAATTTCTGACCGTCCCACATGGGCGTCATCACCTGGTCGCGCACCACCAGTACGCCGCGCACGGCCTGGTTCATGCGCTCGATCGCCTGCTCCGTCCGGCCCTCTTTCAGCAAGGTCCCGGCGGCCTCGACGGTCTCGGTGAACACCTTGAAGGAGCTGTCCAGCTCGTTCTGCAGCGGCGCGACCGACTTCTCCCACTGCTTGACCACGGTCTCGAAGTCGTAGCCCATCAGGGACGCGGCGGATCGTGCGCCGCGCGCGGCGACGTGTTCTCGCGCGGGTTCTGGATCCGGCGCCTTTCTGTCGACTTCCGCCGGGGCGGGCAGGGCAAGCGTCAGAATCATGGCGCATCCTGCGCACGGGAGAACGGTCTTGCGGTGGGTGGGCAGGCTCAAGGCAGCACTCCTTTCGGTTTGACGTCGGTGCGGGCCGGCTATCGGGCCGGCGCGGGACCGGGCGTGGCGGCATGGACGTCGACGTCGAGACGTCCCGCCGCGCGGCTCACCTGCTGTTTCAGGTCGTCGTCGTCGATGCGCCCCCAGGATGCGGCTGCGTCGCGCGGGCGGCCGGCCATCATGGCCTCGGCGCCGTCGAGCAGTCTTGCGAGGCTGCGGATCTGCGCTTGCTGCTCGTCCGTGTTCGCGTGCTCGCTCGCGACTTCGAGATGCTGATCCGCCGCGGCCAGATCACCAGCCTGGATGGCACGGGCGGCGGTGGCGATGGACGCGCCGGCGATGGGATCCGGCGCGGGTTCGACCGGGTCGGCCGAAAGCGTGGCGTCGGGCTCCACGAGACGGATCGGAATGCCCTTGCAACCGGTCAATGCCGTGGACGCGGTAGTGAGAAGGAGCGCCGCGGCCAGCGACGTGCAGGCGGCAGTTCGGTTCCTGAAGCTTTTCATGGCGTTTGCTCCTTGCCGGAACGATGATTGGTGGTTCGTACAGTGTGTACGGGCCACTAGGTCGATCTAGCGCGCCGAACGCCAACAATTCTCCCGCGGGCGGTGGCGCCGGCCGGGCCCTTGCCGGATCGCGTGCCATGACCGCGCGCAGTCGTCGTGAAGCGGCGTCGAGATCCTCGAAAAGCTCCTCGACCTGTCTGAGCAGGGCGCCGTGCGCGTGGGTGAGTTCCGCGAACGCGGTCAGCGCGCGCGTCGCCGGCGCCCATCGAGAGCCGACGGTCGACCCGGCGGCGGCGACCGTCAGTCGCCCTTCTGGGAACCGCCTCTGATAGGCGTTCGCGAGGGATTGCAGACTTCGATGCGCCTGGATGACCTGTTGCTCGAGGGCGTTCTGCGATCGTCTCATTGGAGCCAGCACGCGCTCTCGAACGATCAGGACCTCCTCGATCGCCCGCAGGACGCGTGCGATGGCCCGACGCTCGCGACCCTCACGGAGAAGGGCGTCGGCCTCGGACAGGGCGGAAAGGAACGAACCCGACTTGCGCTCGATTTCGTGGCGCAGCGGCGTCAGCGAGATCGCCCAGCATCGCGACGCGTCGACTCGATCAAAGCCCGTCGAGCCGCCGGCACGGGTCGTGACGGTGACGCAGACGACGATCGTCGCCACCAAGTGCCAGCATCGTCGTGCGCGCTCGTCCGAATCCATTGTATGAACGGCCTCACTCCTCTACGGCGCGGACACGTCGATCGAGCGCCGAGTCAGGTCGAAAAGTCTGGATATCCCGGCTTCGGATCGTGCTGGGATTCAGGGGCGCGGCGGTTTGAGGCACCGGTTGCCGCAATTCCTGACCGTTTGTTTCGTGCGTCGCGCCAGGATTGCGGTGCGCGCTGCAAGGAACGCGCGTTCGGCGGCTCGCGCCGTGCGCGGCGAAGGCGACTCGGGCATGTCGATCGTCGCCACGGTGATGGCGTCGCAGCCCCAGTGATAGGCGGCGACCTCCCCTCGGCTGACGATCAGGTTGACGCCCACGTTGGCCGACACCTTCCACGCGAGGATGCGGCGTGAGAAGTTGTCGATGACCGCATGGAGGTAGGCACGCGTCCCATCGAGAAGCCGAATCAGTGTGGTGTCGACATGCCAGATCTCATTGGTAGCAGAAGCTCGAATCCCAACCGTCGGCTTCGAGGGGTGGATGCGTCGGCGGGGTCGCCGCCGTTTGTACAATCGCGCGAGTCGGTACCAGGTTGATGGCGAGGCGAAGACCTTTCCGAGCCGCTGCGCAAGCACAGCCAGCGTTCCCGTAGGCACGTGGCGGTACTGATCAGAAGTCACCATCGCCTCGATCCTGTCGACCTCGGCGCGCGTGAGTTGATGCGGCGACGATCGTGGACACGAGGGCACATCGTTGAGACCGCACTCATCTTCTCGCTTCGGGGGACACCTCGCCGGGTCGCGTGTTCGATCTCGACTGTTGATCGGACAAGATCACGAAGGCGATGATCATATCTCCGCTGAATGTGCGTCGTGGAAATCATGACTCTATCATCGCGACCGTGGCTCAAGCGGCAAACCCGATAGCCCAACGCAAGTTCAACAGGGCGGCGATTGAATATGGGCCGTTACCTGAAAGGAGGCGAGAACTCGCGCAGAAAAGTGTCGAATGTTGTGACAGATAGCACGGGCCTTGCTCATACCACCGGCTCTTCCGGTGGTCGCTGATTTAGAAGCTTAAGAGGGCTGGTCCTGGACCCCTATCGGGTTTGTGGTGAGCGCGCTCACGATGATCGATGGACTCGAATGCAGGAGGCGAACATCGACTATTTGCCCACCTCGACAACTTCTCCTTGCACACTCCATTGATCAATCGAACAGATCGTCGTGTTGGAGGCATTGCGGGCTGTGAAGCGCACGTCGAACCAAGGCGATCCTCTTGTATGTGCCGTGATGTCGAATTCGTCATCGTGAAGGTCCTTATTGCGAACGACAGTCACCCATTGTTCGCCGATTGCAGGGCTGCGAACTTGCAGTTCGTTGCTGTTGTTTTGGTACTTCTTCTTGTCGTCCGGACCTTGCTTCATCTTGTCCATTTCTGCGTAGCTGAAGTAGACGTGTTCGAGCTTCACGGCATCGAATACACACTTCGGTTTGGCGCTGAATCGCCAGATCACTTCACCGGACGTCTTGGCCCGCAAATTCAACCCCCAGGTGCCGTTGACGAAACCGTTTTTGACCTTTGTTTGAAATGCCGATTTACCGCCGCCATCGAGACCGTCGCCGAAGCGAAACTCACCGGGTCCGTACAGCATCGTATCGCCCAGCAGTGGAGCCAGGTCTTTTCTAATCCCCTTGGCGAAGAAGCTGTTCTCTATAACCCCTGGCATTGCCGGGTCGTCGATGATCCGAAGGACTTCCGTCCACGATCGCCTCGCCTGTTCGATCAGCGCCGGGTCGCGCGTCGACTCGTAGCGCATCAGTGCATGGCGGGCACCAAGATCAAGCTTCGTGGCCCGCTGTCCTCTGGCCACCAGCGCCATTCGCCAGGACAGCCCCGGGTCACGGTGCTTGTCGGTGTAGGCCTTGACGTGCTGTTCTGCTTCGGCCATCAGAGCATCAGCCCTGGCGACCACCTCAGGGGTGAATATCCTGGCTTGTTGACTGCTGCTCCCGGGGTACAACGAGGTCTGGTCCATCGTTGCTTCCAACAGGTCGTAGTATTGGCGCATGGTTTTCGCTACCGGCCCGAACGCCGCCCGGCAGTAGTCGTCAACGATCGCATCCACGTCGGCCAACGGATTCCACATCAGTTTGCTGTAAACGTAGAAGTTCAGCCCCTGCGTGCCCCAGTGCCCATGGATCTGGCTGTACATTCCGACCACACCGTGTTTGTGGTAATGCGGGAATTCCTGCTTCATCACGTGCACGATCGGCCAGTAGGTAAAGAAACCGTAGTAGCCGTAATAGGTGTAGAGGATCACCGGGTTGCCGTACGAGTTCCAATCTCCGAGTGATTGCTCCCACCGGTCGACGCTGGGATGCCCGATGCCATGTGCCCGGTTCGTGTTCCATCGCACGAGCCAGAAGACGAGGTTGGGCTCCGGCCTGGTGTGCGCGGGCAGACCCTTCGAATGGTAGTCGACGAAATACGTGAATCGCGTGCTCGGGTAATCTTTGCCGATCGCACGGGCGATGTGATTGGCGAAGGTCATCATGCGGTCGGCCAGGTTGCCGTTGTCGCCCTCGATGGCGAGGCAATTGTCGCATCGGCAGAAATAGTCGCCGTCGTTCGGGCCGATACCGAACATCCCGTCGGGGTATGCCTTGGCACGTCCGCGAATCGTCTCGGTGGCAATGCGGATCACCTCCGGGTTGGAGGTGCACAACTGGTGCGGCTCTCGCCTACCGTTTTTCTGCAACGCGTAATACTCGGGGTGTTCGTCGAAGTACCGGCGACGGGGGACCAGAGAGTCATACGCGTGGGAGGGCGGCCTTCGGTTTAACGTCCCGCCGAACCGGTTGCGGTGCCCCCAGGCCCACGCGTCCAGGTTGAATGTATCCAGCGGATCCTTGCCCACCGCGCCTCTTGGATACCACTTTCCGGAGACGCTGCTGCGGTAGAGGAACGCCGGCTGATCGATCGTGTGCTGCCGGCGAAGTTGCACCGTCGTTCGTTTCGGTATGGACGTGCCCTTATTGGTCGGCATCAGCCATCGAACGTCCAACTGCTCCAGCAAAATGAACACTGCGTGCTTGGTGGCCTGGTCCGTTCTGCCGACCATAATGGCTTCGTTCGGGGTTACCCGGATCAGCAGCGCCTCATCGTTGAGGTTGTCATCTTCGCCAAGCTGATTGCGATAGGGCGCGCCGCGACTCGTGGCGCCAATGTCCACGCACACACCCTCGGGCCGGTCCTTTTCCTCGACGACCGGAAGCGCTGCACCCGACATTACTTCGAGATGAAACTGAAAATCGTCCGCGAGCAACTTCTCATATTCGGTTGGCTCATCGGGGAGCACAATCGTCGCGACGGGCTTACCGTCATCGACCAATGTCAGACCAAAACATGATTGAATAAAGAGACACGACGTTAGAAAGCCGATCACACGGTATTTCATGCTTGACATGTTCATCGGCCGATGGTGCGCGCGACTGCGAAGCCCCGGTCTGGAGAAATTGTAGCCGTGCTATCTGCCTCGACATTCAGGAGTTTTATTCGCGAGTTCTCGCCACTTGAGGTATGCGCGGGCGAGAGCAAGATGACACTTTGGGCCGGGTTCCTGAGCCTGCCGACCAGTCTGGGTCCGGCTCAGTGGTTCGCACACGGCCATCGGGCCGATTTGGGCTTCGCCATGGCTTCCGAGGCGGCTACTCCCGACTTACTTGCCTCAGATGGCGATTGACACGCGCAACTCGCATGTCGGACACGATATTGTGCGGTTCACAGCCCTACGGCTGCTTTGCGAAAAGCAACCTGAGAGGGCCGGATTCGGCTGTGCCCGGGTCTGTCATGTCCTGCCATGTCGGGGTGCGAGCGTGCTGTGAATATGCTGCGCCCGCCCGTCGTGGTGAATAGTCATTGGCAACCGAGGTCTCCTTTGCGGTGAGGACCACGAACATTCGGCAACCTCCATGGTGAAGTTGGCTTGCTCTGCTCGGGTTGCGCGCTCTCGTCGTCGGCCCGGCGGGGCCCGAGCGATCCGGGTCCCTATTCTCCTGATGATGCCGTGGCCCAGGGCATCATTCTGCACTTTCTGGATTATTCGCTTTGACCATCGTGATGATGCCGGCACGAATGGCCACCGGGAGCGATGACCACTTGGAGACCAGCAGATGTAGCTCAGCGTCGCATCGAGCGGCATCTTGTCTGCTGGGGAATCTGCTGGGGGCACTTGCTGATGTATCGTAAGATGTTGTAGAATAGTCGTTTGTGGATTTGGTTTCCGGACTGTCGATCCGGAGGTTGCGGGTTCGAGTCCCGTCACCCTCGCTTACAAAAGACCCCGCAAGGCCGGGTCTTTTTTGTGTTTATGGCGTACTGATTCGCGACGTGAACGTTTGCTCGCAGGGTGTGCGTGGCGTCCACCTGTAAGGGTGGTGCGGATTCTGAGGGCGTCAAGTCGGTAGGCCTGACGTTGTGTGCGCGGACAATCCTCGACAGTCCCCATATTCGTGTCATAAATGCGATGGTGGCGGTGCCATGGTCGGGCTCTCGATGAGCGGCGGCATCGTTGCGGTGAGGAACCCGCAGCGATGTGCAGGTTCCGGAATTTCTGGCCGGTCGATTCCGGATATTCTGGCCGGTTCATGAGACTTTGCGGTAGTTCCGCGGTCAAGTCCATCGAGGTGGCGA
>NYZC01000434.1 GCA_002686995.1 Phycisphaeraceae bacterium
CTCGCGCACGAAAGTGCAGAATGTTCTGACAGATAGCACGGCGGTATGCCCATACTGACGAGCAGCAGAAGACCTCGGCAATCAGTGCGCTGCCGGATTTGTCGCCCATCGACGCGCGTTCGCAAGGGAACGGTACGGATGATGTTCGGCGTTCTGACTGTCCGTCATACTGTCCGAAATCGGGCGGCCAGCCACGGCCAGTCACGCCTCAAACAGCAGTTCCACAACCCCATCGGGTCGATGAAGACGACAGGGTTGAAATGCTCTTAACTAAGTGTGAACAAGTAGTTACGAAGAAAAGCGGAGAGGGAGGGATTCGAACCCTCGGTACAGGGAATACCCCATACGACGGTTTAGCAAACCGTTGCCTTAAGCCGCTCGGCCACCTCTCCAAGGGGTCGGCTCTTATTGGCTGGAATTGTATCGCATTCGTCGAAGACGGGCTACCGGGTCCGGTCGTTGGGGAGTCGCCGGGGTGCATGACGGCTGACGCGGGCATGATTCAGATTGATCCAGAGGATTGGGTGGCTGCGCTCGACCCCAGCCACCCGCTCTGCGAACGATTCCAAAGGGACCCGCGACAGATGTCATGCAGCCGACCCGCCGAAGTGGCCACGGTTCGGCACGGCCGGAGTCTCGCTCGGGTCATCTGAAGTCTGGCGACTTCAGCTGCGTTCGGCGCGTCGTCAGTCTTCGCTCTCGCCGTCGCCGCCTGCCTGCGCCTTGAGACCGTCTTCGGTGTAGGTGAGCACCACGGGCTTCTCGTCGACGACAGTTTCCATGTGGACCGTGCGGCCCCAGAGCTGGTGCATGTACGCCATCGTCTTCTCGGCGTACTCGAGGTCGAGGTCACGGCCGTCGTGGCCGTGGCTCAGCATCAGCTCGCGGTTGTGCGCGTAGTCGGCGTCGGTGATCCGGATCACCGGGGTCGACGCCATGCCGATGTTGCGAAGCAGCGTCTGCTTGATCTGCTCCCAGTTGTCGGGATCGCTCACGCGCGAGATGACCCGGTCCTCGCCTTCGGCTTCGTGCTCGAACATGTCGAGCTCGCGCATCATGTCTTCATCGAGGAACCGGCGGATGAACGAGGCGTCACGGTCGACCTCGCGGACGTCGAAGATGAGCTCGTCGCCGGTCTTTCGCGTCGCGTCGGTTTCGCGATCGTCGTCCCGCGGCGCGCCCTCGTCCTGACGGCGCACGATCTCCTCGAAGATCCTGAACCCGAGGTGGTAGGGGTTGAGACCGCCGGGATGCGGGCGGATGACCTGGTTGTGCAGGACGATGAATTCGAGGTGCAGATCCTGCGGCAGCTCGAGGGCGTTGAGGATGCGGTGGTGCCAGTAGCTGGCCCAGCCCTCGTTCATGATCTTCGTCTCGATCTGCGGCAGGAAGTACTGCGCCTGCTCGTGCACGATCGTCAGGACGTCCTGCTCCCAGTCGCTCAGGTATGGGTTGTGGTCGCGGATGAACAGGAGCAGGTCTTCCTCGGGCTCCAGCGGCACCCGGTTCAGGTCCGGTTCCTCGCGCGGCCGGGGCGGGTGCAGGTGGGCGTAAGGGTCGTGCGGCGGCTCCAGGTCGGCCAGGGCGCGCTCGCGCTGTTGCAGTTCGGTGAGCTTGCGGATCGCGCGGTGGCGTCTGCAGTTCAGGCTCAGGGCGTGCGCGGCGTCGAGGATCGTCTCGATCTTCCTGAGCCCGATCGACGGATCCTCGATGTAGTCGCGCAGGCGGTCTGCCCGCACCTTCATGTTGCTGATCGTCAGCTCCGGGCGCGTATCCTGGAACGTGAAGTTGTTGGCGAAGAAGTCGTTGTGCCCGTACACGTGCGCGATCGTCAGGATCTGCAGGCACAGCGAGTTGTCGCGCATGAGGTACGCGAGCGACGGGTTCGAGTTGATGACCATCTCGTACGGCAGGCCCGACACGCCGTATTCATAGAGCGTCTTGAGCTTCTCGTAGGACTTGCCGTACGACCAGTGCGGGTAGTGCGCGGGCATGCCCGAGTAGGCCATGTACCCGAGCATCTGGTTCTGGTCGCAGATCTCGAACTCCTGCGGGAAGCAGTTGAGTCCGAACGAATCGACGACCTGGCGGATGCGGTCGTCCCATTCCTTGAGGGTGTCGAGGTTCCAGGGGCGCGGCATGGGTTGGCTCACGGGCTGGGAGTGTCCGGCGTAGGAATAGAACCACGGATGGACACGGATGGACACGGATTTGTTCGTCGCCGCGGTGCGGCGACGTCATGCGTCAAAAAACCGCGCTTCTGGTCGGTTTGTCGCTCGGGCTGGAGGCCAGTGCGTACGTTCCCGCTGAACACTGAACATCGAAGCGAGGCGAAGATCCGCCGCGGGCGGACGGATGGACACGGAATTTTCGAATTCTTCTTCTTATCCGTGTTCATCCGTGTTCATCGGTGGTTCCTGCTCTTCTCACGCCTCGGCCGCCGTCTCTGCGGTCGCGGCCGAGTCGTGGCGGAGCAGCTTCTTGAACCCCGGCCAGATGTCTTCCTTCTTGTGGATGACCAGCTTCTCGAAGTTGGGGACCTTGATCTTCTCGTACGTCTTGTACATCGAGCTCTGCACGTACATCGTCTGTCGCGGCTTGATCTCGCCGTAACCGAACAGGTTCGCGACCTCGCACAGCTCGAGGGCGGCCTTGACCGCCGATGCGTCGTCCTCGCCCCAGTTGTCGCCGTCGGAGCAGTGAAACGCGTAGATGTTCCAGAGTGTCGGGTGGTAGCGGTCGCCGATGACGTCGAGCGCCTTGCGGTAACCCGACGAGATCATCGTGCCGCCTGACTCGCCCTTGGAGAAGAACTCCTGCTCGGACACCTCGCGGGCGGCGACGTCGTGGGCGATGAAAACGACCTCGACGTTCTGGTAGCGCGTCCGCACGAACTGGTAAAGCAGGAAGAAGAAGCTGCGGGCGAGGTACTTCTTCACCGTGTCCATCGACGCGGACGTGTCCATGATGCACAGCACCACCGCGTTGGACTGAAGCTGCGGCTTCGGCATCATGCGGCGGTACTTGACGTCGTCGCGGTGGAAGGGGAAGCGGGCGTCGTCGTCGTCGGTCCCGTGATCGTGGCGGCTCGCCTTGCGCCGCCGGATGCGCTGGATCGCGGTGCGCTTCTTGTCGAGGTGAACGCGGATGCCCACCTTGCGGTAGCCCTTGCGCCGCGAGATGCGCTCGGCCATCGTCTGCCGCAGGCGCTTGCGCTCCATCTCGGGCAGCTCGAGGTCTTCGAACATGATGTCGATCAGCTCCTCGAGCGAGACGTCGGTCTCGTAGTAGTCGACGCCGGGCTGGTCGCCGGCCGGCCCCGGGCCCTGCTGCTTGCCGTCGCCGTCGCCCTTGCCGACTTTCTGGCCCGGCTGCGCGTCGCCGTCGCCGGTGCCGACGCCGGACTGGTTGCTGCCGTAGACGAAGCGGTATTCGCGGATGCCGCGGATCGGAACCTTGATGATCCGGTCGCGGCTCTGCCCGATGATCGACTCCTCGGCGACGATGTCGGCGATGTTCTCGCGGATCGCCTGGCGCACCTTCTGGCGGTGGCGCAGACGGTCCCCGGCGCTGCGGTCGGAGCGCTCGGCCTCGGAGCTGGGATAGGGCCGGAATATGGTTGGCATGGCAGGCTCGCTTCCCTCGGCCGCCATCAATCCTTCCAAAGGTGGTTCGCCGCGTACTTGAGCACGACCTCGGCCGAGTGCTCGGTGTAGTCGCGCTCGATCATCGCCGCGACGAGCTGACCGTACTTCTTGCGCTGCTCCTCGTCGCGGGTGCGCGACTTGGTGACGATGCGGCTCATGTCGCGCACCGAGCTCATCAGCTTCTTCTCGATCGCCTCGCGCAGCGGCTGGTACGACTGGTAGCTCACCGATTCCTTGCGGCGCGTCGACGCCCACAGGTAGGCCATGACCTCCTGCCGGAATCCGTCCGCGGCCGTGCCGACGATCGCGATCTGCTCCTCGATCGTCTTGAGGAAGCTCTCGTCGGGCTGGAGCTCCTCGGCGGTGTTGCGGTCCTTGACGCGCGTCTTGTTGACGTAGGCCTCCGCGTGGTCGAGGTAGTTCTGGAACAGGGCTTCGGCCTGCTCCTCGAACGAGAACACGAACGCCTTGGTGATCTCCTTCTCGAGTATCTCCAGGTAGGCCTTGTGCAGCACGTCCTGGAGAATCTCGAGATACCGCTTGCGCGTGTCGTCGGCGAGGTCGGTGCTCTTGACCATGCTGATCAGGGCCTCGCGCACGTTGATCGGCGTGATGCCCTCGGGGTGCTCGGCGAGCGCCGCATCGATCGCCTTGGCGATGAAGCGGGTCGAGATACCGCTCATGCCCTCGCGCTTCGCCTGCTCGCGCAGCTCGCGCACGTCGATCTTGAGCGTCTTGCCCTTCTCGACGACCTCCTCGCCGTCGTAGAGGCGGAGCTTGGTCATCAGGTCGCACTTGTTGGTCGGCTCGAGCCGCGTGAGGATCGCGAACATCGACGCGATCTCGATCGTGTGCGGTGCGATGTGGGCGCTGAAGTCGGACTGCCGCAGCATCTTCTCGTAGATGCGGACCTCCTCGCTCAGCCGCAGGTTGTAGGGCACCTTGACGACGACGATACGGTCGAGGATCGCCTCGTTCGTGTGGTCGCCCTTGAACTTCTGCCACTCGGCCTCGTTCGAGTGTGCCGCGATGACGGTGTCGACGTAGACGGTCCCGTGCCGGCCCGGCGCGGGAATGAACTTCTCCTGCGTCGCGGTGATGATCGTGTGCAGGTATTCCGCCTCGTTCTTGAACACCTCGATGAACTCAGTGACGCCGCGGTTGCCGACGTTGAACGCGCCGTTCAGGTCGAGCACGCGCGGGTCGCCCTCGGAGAACTGGTCGAGCTTGGAGATGTCCTCCGAGCCGATCAGCACCGACGTGTCCTGGTTGTTCGGGTCGACGGGAGGCACGACGCCGATGCCGCGCCGGGCGTGGCGAGAGAACGTCGCGGTCGTGACCGGCACGTCCTCGTACCTGCCGTGGAACTCCTCTTCGAGGCGCCAGCGGCACACCGGGCACAGCTCGCCCTCGATCTCGACGTCGAGCATCTTCGAGAACTCCTTGCGAAGATGCATCGGCACGAGGTGCAGCGGCTCCTCGCGCATCGGGCAGCCGTCGATCGCGTGCACGGGCGGCACGCCCTCGAGACCGCGCTGCAGCTTGTCCATGATCGAGCTCTTGCCGGCGCCGACGGGGCCCATCAGGTAGAGCACCTGGCGGTTCTCCTCGCCGTGCAGCGCCGCCGAGTGGAAGTAGCGCACGATCTGCGCCAGCGACCGCTCGATGCCGAAGAACTCCTCCTTGAAGAAGTTGTAGATCTTGATCGGATCGTCGCCGAACACGTGGTTCAGGCGCGGATTGTCAAGATCCTGCACGTGGGTGGCGCCGTCGGCCGTGACCAGGTCGTAGATCCGCGCATGCGCGGTCTTCGCCAGTCTGGGGTCGGCGCGCACCTTCTCGAGGTAGTCGATGAACGTGCCGCGCCACTGCTCGCTCTGGCGTGCGGCCCGGTCCTCCTGAATCATTTCCGCGAAAGTTTTTCTGTTTTCAGATGAATCCATGGCTGACAAGTCCTTTTGCCTCGGGAGGCGCTGCACTCAAGCCACACGTCATCAATGACTGTCGGGACGCCTCTCCAGTTTCCTGCGTAATGATAGGCGCGTCCCCTTTAATATCGTCGGCGCCAACTGCTCGCTTTAAGGTCCAAGAATTACCTTGTTATTACGAACAGAACATGCAGCGAGTTCGTAATGGCGTGGCGCTGCCGTAGATGCGGTCTAGACGTCCGAAAAGCACCTGCAGACGCGCTCGCCGCGCCGACGCTCGAATAAACGCCTTCCGGTGCGCAGGATACGGGTCACCCCCCCGCGGGCTGCAGGAGTGCCAGGAATTCGACGTTTCCGCCGCCCTTTCTCGATCCGCCGCCGCGAATCGGCGACGGCATCCGCTGAATCACGTTCACGCCGATCGCGGTCAGCGCGGCGAGCGTCCGTTCGCACGTCGCGCTGGCTTCGTCGTCGTCGAGCACGCCGCGGCGCAGTTTCGCGCGCTCTGCTTCGTAGTGCGGCTTGACAAGGCTTACGATGCGCGCCCTGGCGCCGCGCCGAAGCCAGCGCAGTGCGGCGGGCACGGCGAACTGCTGCCGCGTCCAGCCGAGGTCGATCACGACCAGGTCACAGCCGGTGAACCCATCGAGCGTCCCGGGGTCGAAGTGGATCGCGTTCGTGCGCTCGAGGACGGTGACGCGCGGATCCTGGCGAAGCTTCCATTCGAGCACGCCGTAGCCGCTGTCGACGCTGTACACGCGATCGGCGCCGCGCTGGAGCAGGCAGTCGGTGAACCCGCCGGTGCTGCAGCCTAGGTCCGCACACGATTGGCCTTCGACGTCCAGCGCCCATGCATCGAGCGCCGCCTCGAGTTTCAGTCCGCCGCGCGAGACGTACATCCTCGCTATTCTATGGAGCTTCGATGCTTGGATTCGGTTCCGACAACTGCGCGGGGATGTGCCCGGAGGCCGTGGAGGCGCTGCGCCGGGCGGCCGTCGACGGTCACGTGTCGGCGTATTCCGCCGATCCCTTCACTTCCGACGCCGTATCGCGCCTCGAGGCCATGTTCGACGGCGTGGCGGGCGTGTTCTTCGTCGCGACCGGAACCGCGGCGAACACGCTGGCGATCGGGAGTCTCGTCGAGCCGTGGCAGCGCGTGATCTGCAACGACTACAGCCATGTGGCGACCGCCGAATCGACCGGTCCCGAGCACGTCGCCCGCTGCCGGCTGTCCACGATCGTGACCGAAGGGCACAAGCTGACGCCGGACGACCTGCGCGGCTTTCCCATCGGCCGGGAGCCCCTGGTCCATCGCGCGCGGCCGGGCGTGCTGACCATCTCGAACCCGACGGAGTTCGGGGAGGTCTACACGCCGGAGCAGGTTGCGGCGATCTGCGAGACGGCGCACGAGCTGGGCTACCGCGTGCACGTGGACGGCGCCCGGTTCTCCTGTGCCGTGGCGCACCTCGAGTGCGATCCGCGGGCGATCACGTCGGACGCCGGCGTGGACGCGCTGACGTTCGGCGGCACCAAGAACGGCCTTGGCTGCGGCGAGGCCGTGCTCTTCTTCGAGCAGGGCGACGGCGCCGTGGCGCGGCGGGCGGCGGCGCGGTTCCCCGAGCTGCGCAAGATCCTGGGGCACCTGATCAGCAAGCACCGGTTCATCACCGCCCCGTTTGCCGCGATGCTCACCGACGGAATCTGGCTGAAGCACGCCGGTCACGCCAACGCCATGGCCGCGCGCCTGTCCGGTGCCCTGAAGGCGTGCGGTCTGCCCCCGCGCTTCGCGACCGAGGCGAACGGGGTGTTCGTCTCGCTGCCTGATGATCTGCACGAGGCGCTTTCGACCCGGTACACCTACTACGAGGTAGGTGACGTCGCCTGGCGCATGGGTCGGTTCATGATGAGCTTCGACACGTCGGTCGAGGAGGTCGACGCGCTGGTGGAGGATGTGCGGGCCATGCGATCATGACATGACCGTGACACTTTGTTCGAGCGTCACGGATTGACGCGGCGCGGGCTTTGGCCTTTCATCAATCGATACGACCTGGTCCGGACAGTGCGACCCCCCCCCCCCAACCCTCCAACCCCCCCTTATAAAGGGGGGGCTTGCTGCCATCGAGATAAGGCATGCCAGACCAGAAGACCGTTCGCGTCGGGGCCGTTCAGATGATCTGCCGGGACAATGATCCCGACGCGAACGTGGCCGCCGCGCTCGCGTACTGCGACCGGGCCGCGCGCAGGGGCGTCGAGATCCTGTGCTTTCCCGAGTGCGCCACCACCGGTTTCGACTGGTTGAAGCAGCCTGACGGTCCGTCCCGCGTCCATGCCGAGCCGGTGCCGGGGCCGACCGTCGAGCGGTTCGCCGCCAAAGCGCGGCAGATCGGCGTGTACATCATCATGGGCATCGTCGAGCGCGTCGACGGCGGCCTCTGCAACACGGCCTTCGTCGTGGGACCGGAAGAAGGCTACATGGGCCGCCAGCGCAAGGTGCTTGCCGAGGCCGTATTCGTGCCGGGGACGGAGGCGAACGTGTTCGATACGGCGCCGGCGCGCATCGGGATCTTCATCTGCGCCGACATGCGCAGCCCGGAGCTATCGCGTCTGCTCGTGCTGAAAGGGGCCCAGGTTCTCTTTCAGCCGACGGCCTACTTCCACGCCGACGGCGGCGACATCCGGCGTCGGTACATGGGCAAGTGCTGCGCTCAGCGTGCCCGCGCGATGGAGAACGTCGTCCACGTCGTCGCCGCCAACATCGGCCGACCCGAGTACGTCAACAACAGCCGGATCATCGCGCCGGAGCAGCAGGGCCCCGAGGTCGCGCTCGCCCGGGCGACCCGGCGCGAGCAGCTTCTGGTCGCCGATGTCACCTTCGATCCTGACGCGAACCCCGTGCGCGACGTGATGGCACGTTCACCGGAGCTGTTCGCCGAGTACGCGCGACAGCTGCAGGAATCAGGCTGAGCATTGCGGGGTGGCTGCGCTCGACCCCAGCCACCTGACGAAGCTATCCCGTCAGGCGCTGCGCGTGGGATCGCGCTCGATCGGATCGTCCTCTTCGGTCTGCTCTTCCGCGTCGTCCTCGTACTCGTAGACCTCCTCGTCGTACTCGTACTCGGCGACCGGGTCCCCGTCTTCGTCCGCCTCGGCCACTTCCTCCGCGGCCTCGTCGCTTTCAGCTTCTTCTTCCTCTTCCTCATCCTCGTCTTCGCCTTCCTCCTCGTCGATGAGGTCCTCCTCGGTCGCGTCCTCTTCGCACTCGTCCTCCTCCTCGGCTTCCTCGTCCTCTTCTTCTTCTGCATCCTCTTCGTCGTCGGCGTCCTGCTCGACGTCTTCCTCCTCGACTTCGGCTTCCGCTTCGTCGACCTCGACGTTTTCCTCCACCGCCGTCGCCTCGACGGCCGTCTCGTCCGCGAACAGGCCCGGCTGTGAGGGCGGCGCCGCCGTCTGCGCGGCGCTATCGGCGGCGGCCTGCGCCTGGATCGCGTCCCACTCCTCGAGTGTGATGAGCACCTCGCGGGACTGCGAGCCCTTGTGCTCGCCGAGGATGCCGGCGGCCTCCATCTGGTCGATGAGGCGCGACGCGCGGCCGTAACCGATCGTCAGGCGTCGCTGCAGGAGGGAAAGGCTGCCGCGGCGCGACTCGATGATGATTCGCACCGCGTCGTCGAACAGCGGATCGCGCTCGACGTCCGCGTCCTCGGCGTTGAGCGTCCTGAGCTGGACGAGCTGAGGCTCGTAGCTCGGCTCGGCGACATTCTTGAGGAACTTGACGGTGCGGCGGATCTCCATGTCGTCCACCATCGTGCCCTGCGCCCGGGTGATCTTGCTCGTGCGCGGCGACATGTAGAGCATGTCGCCCTGGCCGAGCAGGAGTTCGGCGCCCTTGTGATCGAGAACGATGCGGCTGTCCATGCCCGACGCGACCTTGAACGAGACGCGGCACGGCATGTTCGACTTGATCAGGCCGGTGACGACGTTGGCCTGCGGGCGCTGCGTGGCGAGGATCAGGTGCAGCCCGACGGCCCGCGCCTTCTGCGCGAGGCGGACGATGTGGCCTTCGACCTCCTTGTTGGTCATCATCAGGTCCGCCAGCTCGTCGACGACGAACACGAGATAGGGCAGCTTCTTCGGGATGGCTGCCTCTTCCGCTTCCGTCTGCGGTTCGAAGCGCTCCTTGAGCTCCTCGAATGTCAGTGCGTTGTACGACTTGATGTCGCGCACGCCGGCCTCGGCGAGCAGCTCGTACCGCTCGTCCATCTTCGTGGTGGCCCATTCGAGGATCGCGATCGCCTTGGGCATCTCCGTGACGACCGGGCACATCAGGTGCGGAATGTCGCGGTAGACGCTCAGCTCGACCATCTTGGGGTCGACCATGATGAGCTTCAGCTCGTCGGGCCGGCGCGTGAACAGGAACGACATGATGATGCTGTTCATGCACACGCTCTTGCCGGAGCCGGTCGTGCCCGCGATCAGCATGTGCGGCATCGTCGAGAGGTCGGTGACGAGCGGGTTGCCGGACGCGTCCTTGCCCAGCCACATCGGCAGCTTCATGCGCTCGGCGCGGTCGGCGTTGGTCGTCATCAGCTCCTTGAGCCGCACCAGCTCCTTGTTCAGGTTGGGCACCTCGATGCCGACCGTGTCCTTACCGGCCATGTTCGGGACGATGCGGACGTTATGCGCCTTCAGGGCGCGGGCGATGTCGCTCGAGATGTTGTTGACCTGCGCGACCTTGGTGCCTGGCGCGAGACGGACCTCGTAGAGGGTGATGACGGGGCCCGAGTCGATGCCGACGACTTCGGCATCGATCCGGTATTGCTGCAGGGCCGACTCCAGCGCCACCGCCTGGTCGCGAACGAGGCGGGCACGCTCGGTGGTGTCGTCCGACTCGGGCTCTTCCAGCAGTCCGATCTCGGGGAACCGGTAGCCGGAGAGATCGACTTCGCGCGGCGGGGGCGCCGGCGTGCCGACCGGCGCGAAGTTGATCGACAGCTTGCGGATCTTCTCACGCAGCTGGTCCGGCGTGAACTGGTCCTTCGCGTTCTGGTACGCGCCCGGCGCGTCGCCGGTGCCTTGCTCCTCTGCGTCCGCGTCCTGCGCCGCTTCTTCGGCGTCGTCGTCGATCTCGTCCGCCTCTTCGTCTGCCTCTTCGTCCTCCGCTCCGTCCTCCACATCTTCGTCGACTTCGTCCTCGAATTCGTCCTCCGCTTCGCCTTCGATCTCCTCCTCTTCGTCCTCCTCTTCCGCGACCGGTCGGCCGCGGCGTTCGCTGTCATCGGGGTCGAACGATTCGGTCGCGCCGATGCCGCCGGCGTCGGGGTCGATGCCGTCCTCCTCTTTGTCGCGGCGCGACCGGCTCCGCGCGCGTGCAGCGCCGCCGGGCCGGATCGTCTGACCTCCGGCGCCCGCCGTCGCGACCGACGGCCATCGCATCGAGAAGTCGGGACGGCGCACGCGGGACGATGCGGCGCCGAGCGCCCAGAGAACGAAACGGCCGGCGACGGCCAGAAGCTGATCCATCGCGACCATCGCGCCGACCCAGAAGACGGTCAGCACGATGACGAGCGTGCCGAGGTTGTTGAACAGCGGCACGAGGCGGTTGTTGGCGTAGAACGCGATGAGCCCGCCGTTTCCGATGGGGCGATCGGTCGCGCCGCGCGTGAGCAGGTCGATCAGCGCGCTCGCGGACAGGCCCATCAGCACGATGCCGATCGTCCTCAGGATCGGCTGCGTCGGCGGCCGGCGGCGCGCCAGCTTGACCAGCAGCACGAGGAAGCCGGCCATCGGGATCCAGACCCCGGGTCCGGCGAGCGAGTACAGCTTGTCCGACCACCAGGCGCCGGCGCGGCCGACCCAGTTCGCGGTCAGCTCGTTGTGCGGCGCGACGAAGCGCGCGGGCCAGTCGGCGGCGTCGAAGCTGACGAGGGCCGCGCCGGACATGACCCAGATACCGGCCAGCAGGGACCAGAGGAGCCAGCGCCAGATCGGTCTCTGATCGATCGGGGGCTCTGGTGACTCGCGCTTCGATTTGGATCGCGCCATGCTTACCCGCTTGTCAATAGTTCGGTTATCGGACGCAGTGATCGCGACCGGCTGTTCAGATCGGTATCGGCACCCGGACGCCTGGAGCGATAAAGAACCGGATTCGGATACCGAACCCCAGGATCCGGCATACCCCAGACCCTAGACCCTAGGCCCCGGACCCCGTATGACCGAAGCCGCCGTCACCTCGCACCGTGCCAGGCAGCTCGTCCACCTCCACCCACACCGTCCTCGGCACCGGCTTGATCATCATCTGCGCGATCCTCAGCCCCCGCGTCACCCTGAACGCCTCCTCCCCGAGGTTCACCAGCGGCACCATGATCTGCCCCCGATAATCCGCATCGATCGTCCCCGGCGCGTTGATCACCGTCACCCCGTCCCTCGCCGCAAGTCCCGACCTCGGCCTGATCTGTGCCTCGAACCCCACCGGCACCGCCATCGCGAATCCGCAGGGCACCAGCTTCCGCCCCCCCGGTGGGATGACCAGCGGCGCCGCCTCCGCGACCGCCGCGTGCAGGTCCATCCCGGCGGCTTCGCTCGACTGGTAGTCGGGCAGCGGCAGCCCCTCGCCGCCCTCGACACGGCGGATCATCACCTTGATCGTGGAAAAATCGCTCATCGTTTCATCATAGCTGAGAGGCCCCCGTGGCCGATCTATGAAGTGGAAGTGCGAGTGGAAAAGCGAGTGCTACGGGGTGCGATGAGCACGGACGATTCGGACACGCACCGACGACCAAGGACACGGCCCATGAAGATGCTGACATTACTACTGGTCTGCGGCGCGCTGGCGTTCGCCGGCGGCTGCAATATGGTGAAGGGAATGGCCAAGGACGTCCATGACGGCGCCCAGACCGTCCAGGAGGGTTTCGGCGGCGACTCGAGCCAGGCCTACTCCTCCAACAACTACCGCTAGCTAGCGACGAGCATGTCGATGACCGCGCATCGCGGCGCAAGCCGGCGCGCGGCTTTGCAGCCGGTGCGTTGAGCGTCGAAAGGTCGGAAGGTTGAAAGGTCGCAGACGCGACGGCTGCCCCGTCGCGCAGGGGCCGCGCGCCTTCAGACGATCCACTCGCCGGCCGAGATTCGTTCGAGCGCGTTCGCGACGCCGTCTTCGCGGTGATCCTCGGTCGTCACGTCGGCGATCTGCTTGACGGCGTCGACGGCGTTCGCCATCGCGATCCCCAGGGCGCTGTTGCGGATCATCGTGACGTCGTTGATCTGGTCTCCGATCGCCGCGATCCGGTCGTCGCCAATGCCGTGCTGGCGGGCGATCATCTGGATGCCCCGCCACTTGTCGACGCCGTCGGCGAACACCTCGAGCACGAACATCGAATCGCAGTCGTCGGGGGCGTTGACCGCCTCGAAGTAGTGCGTCAGCACCCGGCCCACGAACTTGTGCTCGATCTCCTCGATGACCGGGTGCATCCGTGACCGGGTCGTCACGAGGCCGACCCGGAGCGTGTGATGCAGGTCTTCGGGCCCGGGCCGGTCCTGGCGGTGCACGCGGGCCTCGCAGCTCGAAAACCACCATTCGGTGTTGGCCGTCAGCTCGCCGCGGCCGGTGACGAGGTAGTCGTGCCCGGCCAGCGCGCCGTCGCGGAACACGAGCACCGCCTCGGGCAGGTCGTAGAGATGGTTGACCAGCTCGTGGGCCAGGTGCGGCTCGATGGCGGCAAGATCGCAGCTCTCGCCGGTCTCGATCTCGGCCACGGCGGCCCCGCTGACGAACACGCCGAGCGACAGGCCGCTGAGCTGCCGCATCGGCGCGAGCGACTCGCACCACGCGCGGCCGGTGCAGGGCACGATCAGCATTCCGGCCGCCTGCGCGGCAACCACTGCCTCGACGTTGCGCGGACTGACGCGCCCGGTGTCATCCAGGAGCGTTCCATCGAGATCCACGGCGATCAGGCGGTCAGGCATCGGGTATCCATACGGTCGGAGCGTGCGTAGATTAGCACGACCGGGAATACGGATCGGAAGGTCGGAAAGTCAGATGGTCGGAAGGTGGCACGGGCCTCGCTGACGCGCGCCGCGGTCCTGAACGGCCTTCCGCTTCCGGCGGTCCGATGCCTAGAGCAGCGGTGAAAGCAATGCCGCCGCGCTCTGGGCGTAGCGGCGCGCGATCGGGCGCTGGCGCCATTCGGCGAGGTCGACCGGCTGTGCGTCGCTGATGTACTGCGTCTGCGCGAAGCGAAGCTCTCGCGTCATCTGCGGGCCGTAGAGCAGGACGTTCAGCTCGAAGTTCAGATAGAAGCTGCGGATGTCGAAGTTGCTCGACCCGAGCAGGGCGAAGCTGTCGTCGACCGTCATCGTCTTCGCGTGGAGCAGCCCCGGCTCGTGCAGGAAGATCCGGACGCCGGCCTCCAGCAGCGGCTCGAAGTACGCCCGCCCCGCGAATCCGACCAGCGGATGATCGCTGCGTCGCGGAATGACCAGGTCCACCTCGACGTCGCGCTCCGACGCCATCGACAGCGCGAGCAGCGTCGGCTCGTCGGGCACGAGGTAGGGGCTCGAGATGATGATCCGCCGGCGCGCGGCGTTGATCGCCGTGACCGCGACGCGCAGCAGGGATTCCGATTCGTCGCTGCTCGGCCCCGTCGGCACCGCCTGAGCGCAGATCGTGCCCGCGGTCTCGGGCGGCGGCGTGATGCCCGGCTCGTCCAGCATCTGGTCGGTCTCGAACAGCCAGTCCTCGAGAAAGACCGACTGCAGCTGGCTCACGACCGGCCCGCGCAGCCGCGCGGAAAGGTCGATCCAGGGCCCCGCGCGGCGGTGCCCGTAGTCGGCGTTGACGATGTTGTGGCTGCCCGCGTACGCGACGCGGCCGTCGATGACCGAGAGCTTGCGATGGTTTCTCAGGTCCAGCCGTTCCAGGCGCCGGCGAAGCAGGTGCACCGGAAGCATGCGCTGCGTCGTCACGCCGCGCGCCCGGAGTCGCTCGGACAGGCCGCGGCGGCCGAAGAAATGGCGCGAGCCCGAAGCGTCCGCGAGCACCCGGCACGACACGCCGCGCGCGACCGCGCTCTCCAGAGCGTCGGCGACCCGATGGCTCGTCTCGTCGGTGCCGAAGATGTAGTAGAGCATGTGCACGTGGTGCACGGCGGCGTCGATGTCAGCGACCAGGCGGTCGATCATCCGCTCGTGCTCGGAAAGCAGCTCGACGTCGTTGCCGCCGAGGATCGGCATCCCCGAGATGCGCTCGGCCTGGAGCACGACGGGCTGCGCAGAAGCGTCGGTCTCCGGGCGCAGCACGTGCCCGCGCACGGTAACGCGGCTCTGGCTGCGCATGCGATCGAGCACCTGCTGGTAGAGACGGATGCGCCGGCGCCCGAGGTAGTTCGAGCCGATGAGCAGGTAGACGACCAGGCCGACGATGGGAAGGAAGAAGACGACGCTGAGCCAGGCCAGCGCGGTGCCGGGCATGAACCGGCGGCGAAGGATCACCGCGACCATCACGAGGCGGATGGCCCACTCCATGACGCCATAGATGAACAGCGAGGACATGGGACTGGGTTATAGGGTATGGGGTATAGGGCAGGGGCGCGGCAGCGGGCATGACGCGTCCGCACGGGCTGAGCTGGGGATTTGATTATGGATTGTCGACTATCGGTTGTCTGTTATTTCGGAAGCTCCGAAATAACCGATAACCGATAACCGGCAATCAATAATCGATTCCCCTACGAGACGAGGCACCCGGCGCGCGCGGAACGCTTCTGCCGGCGTCCTTCTGCCGGAGCCCCCTGCTCCATTCACCGCTGCGCCAGTGACCGGCTCATCCTCGAAACAAGGTGGTCGCAGACGAGACTGATGTTCACGTGGGCGGCAAGGTCGCGCTCGGTTTCCTGCAGGGCGTCGATCACGGCAAGCCACGGTTCGAGTCGCGGCTCGTCCGAGACCGGCTCGCCCGTGCACTGCCGCGCGGTTTCGGCGAGGCGTCCGCGCGCGTGCCGGCCGATCATCGACCACAGCAGCTGCGCGGCCCTGCGGTTCGCGGCTTCCTTCGATGCGTTGTCGTGCCGGTCGACCCATTGCTTCGCGAACGTCTCGATCAGCGACGCCATGCGGGCGCCCAGCTCCGGGTCGCATCGGTTGTCGCGCATCGCGTCCACGTGCGGCAGGACGTCGCGGGACCATGCGACAAGGCCGTACTCGAGCACGAGCAGCGCCTGACCCAGGCTGCCCGCGGCGAACGGCACGAGCCATTGGCGATCGTCGGTCGACAGGTCGGACGTCTGCGCGTCCATCCATCTCGACACCGCCTCGTCGGCGAGCGGCACGAACGCGATGCGCTGGCAGCGGCTGCGCACGGTGATGAGCAGCCGGTCCTCGTTGGAGGTCACCAGGATCACGTAGGTGTTGTCCGGCGGCTCCTCCAGCGTCTTGAGCATGAGATTCTGCCCCTCGGCGGCGAGCATCTCGGCCTCGTCGACGAGGAAGACCTTGTTGTGTCGAAGCTGCGCGGCGCGGTAAACCGGCTCGAGCAGCGCCCGCCGCAGCACGTCCACGGGGATCGTCATGAGCTTGCGCTCCCGGATCCGCCGGTCGTCGCTGTAGCGCGCCAGCTCCTTGGTGACGACGTGCAGGTCGGGGTGGGCCGCGTCCTCGCCGCGCTCGAAAAGCAGGCACGACGGGCACGTGCCGCACCAGCGTGCTTCGCCTTCCGGTCGCTCATGGCAGAGCAGCCCCCGCGCGACCGCGCGGGCCGTCGTCATCTTGCCGACCCCCACGGGCCCGTGAAAGATCAGCGCGTGGTGCAGCCGATTCGACCGCAGCGCCGTGCGCAGGGCGTCCAGGGCCCGATCCTGACCTATAATGCCGTCCATTGGACTCTCTTTATTGGACTCTCTTTAATGGATGCCCGATCCCCCGATGACCGATTCGGGGGATGCCCGCGGTGGAAGTATCGTAGCATCGCGTCGTCGTCGCCGTCACTGCGGAAAGGTGGGGCGGCGCCCGTCTGGAGTCGTTCGTCATGGCGGCACGCCGACATCGAAAGCGCGTGGCCCCGTCCGGTCGCAGCCATCGGCTTCTGATCTCGCTGGTCCTCGTCTGGGCCCTCGGCCTGTCCTTCGTCGGCATCGTGGTCGGATTCGTGATCGCCAGGAAATCGACGACGAGGGAGCAGCGCCGCGCCACCGTCCAGCGGCTGGCGGAGGAGGAGAAGCGGCGCGACGCGGACGCGGCGACGACCCGTCCGGACAGGATCGAGAGCGAACTGCCGTTCCAGATGCCGACGCTCCAGCCCGAGCGCGTGACGGCGAACCCCGACGTGTTCCTCGCGGCGAACGGTCGCAGCCCGATCCCCCAGCCGGACGAGGCCTTCGAGGGTCCGATCCGGATGGAGGACGTCGAGATCACCACCGCGCACGTGCCGGAGCCCGTCGTCGACAAGTGGGTGTCGTGGGAGGACGCCGGGAAGTACGCCGGTCGCGAAATCACGGTCAAGGGCCGCGTGGTCGAGACGCGCAACACGGGCGAGGTCTGCTTCCTGAACTTCGTCACGCCGTGGCAGGGCACGTTCTACGTGATCATCTTCAACGACGCGTTCGACAGCTGGGACGAGCCCCCGGAGGAAGTGTTTCGCGATCGGACGATTCTCGTCGCGGGCACCGTCAAGCGCTACAAGGACCGCCCGCAGATCAAGGTCCGCGACGCGCGCCAGATCGTGATCGTGGACGAGTCGCTCGAACGCGGGGCCGAGGGCGCGTCGGCGGAGTGAGGGGGCGCGGCTCAGGGATCGGGGCTCAGGGTTCAGGGTTCAGGACAGAAGCGCGGCGCTTCGCGTCGGCGGGGGATGGGCGCGATTCGCGACGGAAAGACCCGTGGCCACCGGGGGCTCGCATCGCTCGACCCCAGCCACCCGATCCTTCATGGTCTGCGGGTGCTCGCCGAAGGCGGGCTGAACCTCGAGCCCTGAACCCTTCCACCTGCTCCGGTAAACACCCTGATACCGATAAGAAGGATTCGGGGGATCAATCCATTTCTGACTAATACGCCGTTCGGGACGGGCCGACTAGTGGCGTAATAGGCCCGTCTGGCGTGCGCATTGCGCGCTCGGACCCTTGGTCTCGGCCATCGCGTCCCGTTCGGGGCGGATGGTGCGTGAAGGGTATTTCGTTAGAAGGTCCATTCCGGGGGACTCACTCGATGTTCGACATCTCCAAGACGCTGCGGCGGATCAGGCACTACAGGAAGCGCAGAACCCAGCGGGCGAGTCACGGCACGCTGCCGGCCGCGCCGCTGTGGGCCGGCCTGCAGCCGCTCGAGCCGCGTCTCCTTCTCACCGGCGACGTCGAGGTCGCGCTGCTGCCCGACCTCACCGTCGTGCTCGATTCCGCGGGGCTGCCCCCGGCCGTGATCGCCGGCGAGGACGAGCGGGGCACTATTCCCGTGATCGTTACCAACCAGGGCGATGCGGATCTCAATGAGTAGGTCGACATCGAGGTCTGGGCCGCGCCGGATGGCCAGATCGACGACGAGGCGAGCGTCCTGATCGGCGAGGTGCGCAACCGCACGCTTCGGCTCAAGCCAGACGCCTCGAAGAACGTCTCGGTCAAGGTCACGCTGCCGGACACGCTGGACCACGGCGCGTACACGATCGTCGCCCGGGTCGACACGGCGAACGCCGTCGTCGAGTCGGACGAACTGAACAACGAAGCCGCGAGCGAGGGCGACGTGCTC
>NYZC01000435.1 GCA_002686995.1 Phycisphaeraceae bacterium
CGGCTGCATCGCCCGTTGGCGGCGTCGGCCTCCATCGACGATGCACCGCGACATCGCCTGCTTCGGCCTCCTTGCCAACGGACGATTCGCTCGGTCTTGCGCCCGCGGCAGAGTTCTGAGACAGAGCCTAGGATCAGTCGCTTGATCGGGACGCCGCATCAATCCGACGATCCGCTACCCGTCCGTCGCATCGACGCCGAGCAGTTCCAGCAGCTGGTCGAGGGCGCGACGCCCGAGCGCGTGCATCGGTTCGATCTCGTCGCCGCGCGCCTGCCTGACGGCCGGATCGCCAAGGTGTTTCGGACCTATCCGCCCTGGTCGTCGCGCTGGTGGTGGCCCGCCTCCGACCGGTTCGAGCGCGGCGTGCGCGAGCTGGCGCGGCGCGACGTGGCGACCGTGGGGCTGCTGGAGCGGTTTCGGCTCGTGCGGCCGCGGCGCGACATCATCACCTATACGCCGATCGAAGGTGCGATCATGCGCGAGGCGCTGGATCGAGACGGGGAGTCGGACATGCTGTGGCATCGCTTCGCGACGTTCCTCGCCGAGCTTCACGACAAGGGGGTCTACTTCCGCGGGCTGCATTTCGGGAACGTGATCGTGATGCCGGACGATCGCCTGGGGCTGATCGACGTCGCCGACAGCCGCTTCTTCCGCCGGTCGCTGCGAACTTCGTTGCGCATTCGGAACTTTCGCCACTTTGCGATGCATCCGCTGGATGCGCCGCGGGTCGGCCGGTACGGACTGGAGCGGATCCTGGAATCGTATCTTGCGTCGAGCGCCCTGGACGGTCGAGGGCGGCGCGCCGTTCAGGACCGAGTCGCCGGGATGAATCGCGGTACCGCAAGGTGAAGCGCCGCCGTCAGGACGTGCGGGCCGCTTTCGGTGGCGCGAAGCAGAATCGAAACCCTCGCCCCGTCATCCGATTCCATCGGTTCATGTTGCAGCAGGGCGGGCTCAGGCGCCGCCCGGCTACTGCAGACCTTCGTACTTCGATCCGGGGGCGGTGTACCGTGCGACGTACGGCGATATCCGGTCGATCGACTCGCGGGGACGCGCTGACCAGGTCGCATCGAGCGATGCCAGGTAGGAGCGCATCAGCCGGAGGCGCTCCGTTTTCGAGAGGTCGAATCCGGATCGATGCATCTTGCAGTGGCACTTGGCCAGCGCGCGGCAGCAGGCATCGGCGGAGAATGCTTGTGCGGTCGGCTCGTCCGACTCCCGGTCGATGAGCACGAGCCGTGTCGCTTCCGCTTGCGCGGACTGGGTCGTACAGATCAGATCGCGCGGCCGAACGGCCTCGTAGAAGCCGCAACCGTGGAGCCGGCCGAGGAGCCGGCCGATCGCCTCGATGATCGGCTTGCGGTTCGGGTGGTCGGGCCGCGCGAGGATCGCCGTCACTTCGATCCCTTCGACGCCTCGGACCAGCAGGAATCCGCGTCTGGGAAACCCCAGAACGCGCTGCTCACCCCAGGCGATCGGTTCCATCACCGGCATTCCGGCCCGGCGCAGCGCGTCGACCATTCGATACTCGCGCACGTTCTCGATGTGCGGGCTGGTGAAGCGGCGCCAGGAGCGCAGGCTCTTGCGCAACGCCTGATGCGTGCAGCGCTTGAGGTACAGGCACCGGGCGCGGTTACCGTCGGGAAGGTCGATCCGGCGGACCTCGCGAAAAGGCTCGCGTACGACCACGTCGCCGATTTCCGCGTGCATCAGGCGATCGAAGTCGTTCAGGTCGTGCCGGATCAGATCCTGTTCGTACTCCGTCGCGATGTCGAACCGGGTTCGCTGCCACATGCGGTTGCAATCTTCGCGTCGAGGACGACGTCGCGCCTGGCGGCGGCAGGTCAGGGTCGGCAGATCGCCACGCACTCCTCCTCCCACCAGCGGCGCGTCGGCACGATGCGCTCGACGGTCAGGCCGGCCCTCGTGCAGATCTCCTGGAATCGCCGTGGTGAGATCGCGTAGCCGCGCAGCGGCTTGCCGCGCAGTCGGCGCCGGACGTACCGCCAGCAGTGCGTCGTCCAGAAGCTCGTAATGATCTTGCCGCGCGTGACGCGTCCGATCTGGCGGTACATGCGCAGCTGCAGATCCTCGTCCTGGATGTGGTGCATGAGCCGCATGTTGATGAACAGGTCGATGCTCTTGTCGGGAAGCGGCAGGTCGGTGACGTCGGCCTGAACCCTGCGCCCCAGCCAGCTCCCCGCCTGGTCGCCGCGGTTCGCCATCGCCGTCAGCATGGAAAGGCTGAAGTCCATGGCGACGACGTCCAGGTCGTCGCGGCGCACGACCTGGCTCAGGCGCCCGTTGCCCGACGGCACGTCCGCGATCCGGGCGCCGGCCGGCAGCATGCCGACCAGCGAGCGAACGATGTTCCCCTCGGTCTCGTCGATGCGTCGCTTGCGACGGTCAGTCGCCAACTGGCCGTCCATCATGTACGCATCCGCGTACTCAGGCGACTTCGCCGTCCTGAAGCTTGACGTGTCCTTCCTTCGCAACTGCCCAATCATCGGGGCCGATTATACCACGGTCCGCCGGCCAGGCGACGGTTGCGCCGCGTCGTAACCGAGCTTCCGATTCAGACGCCCCGCAACGAGATCGAAGACGCGAAGCCGGGCGCCGGTCAGCTCGCGCTTCCAGCGTTCATCGGAGAACGTGCGCGGCGTCTGACGTTCGTAGTAGCCGAGATCCCACGTCTTGCGCGGCGCGTCGCCCACGGTTTCGCGCGTCGGCGCCGGAAGCTCGAGACCATGGCTGCGGGCGACGTGCAGCAGGGTGCCGCGGTTGCCGCCGATGAAATGCTCGACGTGCTTCCAGTATTCGAGCATGCTCGGCTCGAAATCGAGGTCGAGGAACCGGCAGATGTCTCTCAGTGTGGGCTCCGGCTCGCGGCACAGACGCTCATAGCAGACGTCGATCCGATCGCCGGCGGGGTGGCGGTTCAGAAACCTCCGGTTGCGACGCACACCGTGGCGCCACCAGCGGGCAGCGCGGAAGGCCGATTCACCTTCGCTCTTGCGCAGGTAGCTGGCGACCACGGCCCGTCCGTCACGAATCAGGTGGATGAACCGGGTATGCAGCGCCGCGTCGTCGTGCGCGGGCACCTGCTTGCGCGCGTTGTTCACCACGAGGACGCGGCGGCCGGCCAGCCGCGCGATCTGCGCGAACGGGGACTCGTCGGCGTGCAGGTCGAACCGCGACCAGATCGGGCAGTCGGAGCCGTGGATGGAGCATTGGGCCTGCTCGGCCTTGAAGATGCGCTTCATCTCGCCGACGCTGAAGCTCTGCGAGTGGCTGCCCAGCATCATGTTGACCCAGGTGCTGCCCGAGTACGCCGTCGAGATGATGTTGAGAATGACGGTTTTCAATGCGTGATGGTGCTGCGACCGGGCGGTGTAGAATCTCGTTGCATCAGCCCGTCACTCGAAAGAATCTAGCTTGCCCGCAGCGCGCCCGCAATTGATCTACCTCGGTCGAAGCCGCCTTCAGCGTCTGCGTGCGAACCTGGTGCAGTCGCTTCACACGGCGTCGGCGATGTCGCGCTGCGGCGTCGACGTGCGCATGTACCTGCCGCAGTGGCCGCGGCGCCTCGATCCGGCGCGCCGCCTGTCGGAGCTGGGCGTCAACGAGGCGCTGAACGTCGTCGGATCGTTCTGGATCCATCCGCGATTCGGCGTGGGCACGTTTCTCCGCATTCATCGCCGAGCCGTGGGCAGGGCCGACCTGCGTTACACGCGCGTCGTGCCGTGGAGCATCGAGATGGCCCGGCGCGGGCTGGTCAACCACGTCGAGGTGCACAACGTGCAGCAGATCGGCGACGAGGGTCAGATGGAACCGCTCGTCGCCCACCATCGTGCCGGCGCGATCGGGATGCTGATTCCGATCAGCCGTTCCGCGGCTCGGATCCTCGTCGAGGCGGGGGCCGATGCCGACCGCGTGCACGTCGCGCCGTCGGGGGTGGACGTCGGCGCCTACGACGGCATCGCGCGATTCGACGCCGACCGCCTCGACCATCCCCGCGTCGTGCACATCGGCCAGCTTTCGGATGAGCGCGGCCGGCACGTGTTCGAGCGCGTGATCCGGCAGGGGGTCGGCGAGGTCACCCTGATCGGCGCCGGGACGCGGGACGCCGCCGACGGTCTTCGCGACGCCGTCCGCATGCCGCCGGTGCCGGCGAAGGCGGTGCCGGGCTGGTACGGGCGAAGCGACCTCGTGCTCATTCCTTACCAGCCGTCGATCCGGACGGTGGCGACCATGAGCCCGATGAAACTGTTCGAGGCGATGGCCTCGGGCCGGCCCATCATCGCCAGCGACCTGGCCACCGTCCGCGAGATCGTCGAGCACGAGCGCAACGCACTGCTCGTCGACGCCGAGGATTCGCAGGCGTGGATCGCGGCGATCGAGCGGCTTCGCGACGACCGTGATCTCGCGCGGACGATCGCCGAGCAGGCGCGCCGCGACGCCGAGGCTTATGACTGGTCGCGTCGCGCCGAGGGAATCCTCGACGCGATCGCGCGGCAACAGGGCCTCGCGCCGGTCAGTGCCACGGGATGCCCCAGACCGTGAACGCCAGGACAACTCGTGCAAGCCCCCCCTTCGCAAGGGGGGGTGGGGGGGGTATCCCGTTGACGCAATTGCGTATCGACGGGTTGCGGGCGCAGCCCGCGCCGTCGCTTTTCGAGGCGAAGAACGCGCGGCCAACCGGTTACACCGGGGTCATTCGGTGTTCGTCAGACCCCGGTGGCGCCGTACCCACTGCCATGTCATGTAGATCCGCCAGAGGGGCCGCCCCTTCAGGGCGCCCGCCGCCGAGACCGCGTCGTTGGCGAAGACGCCGCGCCACCAGTCGCCGGCGTCGCGCGTGCGACGCATCTCGTCGAGCATCCGCTCCTTCGGAAACCAGCGCCGGATCGGGGTGCTGAATCCCTGCTTGCGCTTTTCGAGCAGCGGGGCGGGAAGTCGCGTTCGGGCGACCCGCTTCACGAGGCCCTTGAGCCGGCCGTCGGGGTTGCGGACCTGCTCGCTGGTCGACGCCGCCACGTCGACGACCGACCGATCCAGCCAGGGCACGCGCACCTCGAGGCCGAAGTGCATACTCGTGCGGTCCACCTTGCGCAGGCAGACGTTCGGCAGGAACTGCTGCAGGTCCAGGGCCTGCAGGCGGTCGAACCCCGTGGCGCCCAGGTCATCGCGATCCCGGTAGATCGCGGCCGGGTCGATCGCCGTGCCGCACCGGTCGATCCACGCTGGATCGAACAGTCGTGCCACCAGTCGCGGCTCGAGCGCTCCGAGGAGCCGCGCATACCCCGCGAGCGGATCGGCGGGGTCGTCGCGCCGGCCGGTCAGGCGCCGCGCCCAGGCGCGCGCCGCGCCGGCGACGGGCCGACGCTGGCCGTCGCGACCGTACCGTTCGATCCACTGCCGGTACCACTTGTACCCGCCGAACAGTTCGTCTCCTCCGTCTCCCGCGAGCATGACGATGAACTCTTGCGCGGCGGACTGCGCGATGCACGCGGCGCTCAGCGCCGCGCTCGACGCGAACGGCTCGTCGAACATGTCGGCCAACCCGTCCTCGAAGGCGCGGCCGGCGTCGGCGGCCATCGGGAGCACCCGGTGCTCGAGGCCGAAGCGCTCACAGACCATCCGGGCGAATCCGGACTCGTCGTGCTGCTCGTCGTCGATGGCGATCGTGATGCAGGTCACCCTGCGACCGATTTCGGCGCAGGCGGCGGCGACGAGGCTGCTGTCCAGGCCGCCGCTCAGGAAGATGCCGATCGGCACGTCGGCGATCAGGTGTCGCTCCACGCTGGCGCAGAGCGTCTCCCACAGCTTCGTCTCCGCCACCGCCGGATCATCGATGACGGGGTCGCGCCGCCACGTCCAGTAGCGCCGCACGCGGGCCGCGCCGTCCCCGGCCGACCAGGTCAGCACGGTGCCGGGTTCGAGCGCTTCGTATTGCTCGTACATCGTCGCCGGCGCGGGCACCGCGACGTGATGAAGGCTCGCGAGCAGTGCTTCCGGGCGCATTGGCGGAGCCTTCTCGTCGTAAGCGATCAGCGCTTTCGGCTCGGATGCGAAGACGAGCCGTCCGCAGCGCGACGCGAAGAACAGCGGCTTGAGGCCGAGCCGGTCGCGGACGAGGTGCAGCGTTTCCTGCCGCTCGTCCCAGAGGGCGAAGGCGAACATGCCGTCGATGCGCTCGAGCAGCCCGTCGAGGCCCCATTGCTCGTAGCCGTGTACGAGGACCTCGGTGTCGGTGTTGCTGCTGAAGTGATGTCCCGCTTCGATCAGCGCGCGGCGAAGCGTCGGGAAGTTATAGATCTCCCCGTTGTAGACCACGTGGACAGTGCCGTCCTCGTTGGCGAGCGGCTGGTGGCCGGCGTCGCTCAGGTCGATGATCGAAAGGCGCGTGTGACCCAGCACGGCCCGGCCGTGGGCCGACAGGCCGTCATCGTCCGGGCCGCGATGCTTCAGCGCGCGCACCATGCGCGCCACCTTCTCCGTTTCGCGATCCGCGTCGATCGAATGAGCGGCGACGACGCCGGCGATTCCACACAAGGGCAGCCACTCCGGGGCGAGGCGGGGGACAAGGGTCGGGTGTCAGGGGGAGGAAGTCAAAGGGTCGGAAGGTCGTAAAGTCGTAAAGTCGGGAAGTCGGAAGGTCGCAATGAGACGTCAGCATGCGGATCAGGGTGTTCGGAGCACCGGCCGATTCAGGCATGGTTGACGAGCTCGGGATGGCCGACAGATTCCCGTGCGGAAGCGATCACCCGGCATCGGACGACCTGGCAGTGACGCATCGGGATACGCTTGCGCCACATCCGGAATCGTTCCTTCGCCATTGAAAGCGATCGGCTCCAGCGGAGGGCCGGGACCTGGTCGTGGCGGATCACCTCGAGGCCGCGCGATTCGAGATATGCGGCGAACTCCGCGCGGTTCCATTCGCGCACGTGGGCGCGCTTGGGGGATTTCACGTTGTCGGGGCCGCGCAGCTTGTCGCGCTCCGGCGTCGAGATGATGACGGTCGTGTCCGCGCGGCAGTGATCGCGAATGTACCCGAGCAACCTGTCCGGATCGGCGAGGTGCTCGATGACGTCCACGCAGAGGATCAGATCGAATCGCTCGTCGGGGGGTTGCGCCCCGTCGCGCTCGAGATCGACCGCGGTGAACGTGCCTTCGGGGTGCATGCGACGCGCCACGTCGATGATGTTCTCCTGGTCGACGCCGATCGCGCCCGCTCGCGGCACGATCATCTCAGTGAGCTTCATGCCCGTGCCGCAGCCGACGTCGAGCACGGACGAAAGCCTGCGCTCGTCGATCAGGTCGACCGCCATCTCGTACACGTGCCGTTGGAAATACCGGCTTTGCGCGATGCGCTTCGGATTCCAGTAGTCCCCGGGCGCCGCCTCGAGCGTCTCGTTGACCTGGCCGTGCTCGTAGCCGGGCTTGATGCCGTACCCGCGGTCATCGCAAGCGAGTGCCGCCTTCCGTCGTGCCCGCATCAGCACCGGGTTGCGCCCGCGCAATTCCGGCTCTTCGAAGCCGGTGTCGGCGAACCATCGTTGCAGCGTCTTCGGGGATTGCGGCTTGTCGTATGCGGGCGTCAGCGCGTCGTAGGTCGCCAGCAGGCTGAGCTCGTACCGGTCGCTCGCGGTGAGTCGTTCGGCGCCACCCTTTTTCCAGTGCCGATTGAAGTTGTAGAACGGCATGAGCAGGCGCGTCGGCTTGCGCAGCGGCCCGACTTTCAGCAGCAGGCCGACGAGGCGATAGAGCACGGGGCCGGTGATCCGCAAACCCCGGTACACCCACCGGTGCGGCAGGCGTCGCGTGATCGGACGGAGCCAGTACTTGAAAGCGAGGGTCGATCGTCGGTGGGTGTCATAGCAGTGCATGAACATCTCACCGCCGTCCCGGACGTGGCGGGCCATCGACCGAAAGCTGGCCCGCGGATCCGGCGTGTGCTGCAGCACTCGGTGGCAGTAGACGAGGTCCATGCAGCGGCGCTTGAGCGGAATGCTGCCGATGTCGGCCTGCATCAGGAGCACGTGTTCGAGATCATGCAGGTGCTCGGGGACGACGTCGACCGAGCCGGACATGTCGAAGGACACGACCAGGCCCGCGAGATCGGCGAGGATCTCGGTCTCGTTGCCGGACCCGCACCCGCACTCGACGATCGAGCGCTCGGCGAGGAACTGCGGCTCCCACCCGGTGCGCTTGAGCAGCGTGCGTCGGACCAGGTCGGTGCCCATGTAGGAGTCGCGCTTCATCACGTGGTAGCGATGCCACTGGAAGCCGAAGGTGTCCGCGTAGTTGACGGCCTCGACGAAGCGCGGGATGCGGTTGCGGATCGGGTACGACCGCGCGCAGGCCGCGCAGGTGAGGGCGCCGGTCACGGTGACGTCGCCGTCCTCTTCGTTGGCGCGCAGCTGCAGGTCACCCTGGCAGTCCGGACAGGCCAGCAATTGGAGAAATCGTTGACGCATGAAGCAGACATCGTACGGCATCGCGATGCTTCATGACCGCCGACCGATGCCGCAGCTGAAGTCGCCGGACTTCAGAGGCAAGCGCCCACGACATCCGGATACCGACACTCATTCCACGTGCACCGGGCGCAGGAATCATTCGCTCGACCGAATCCGCACTCGATTCGTAATGGGCAGGAAACTCTAACCCGCCTTCAGCACCGGCGCCGGCGCGTCGACCCTGTCGTGCCGGATCGCCTTGTCCACGCGTTTGTACACCGCGCCGTTTACGCGGTCGATGATCGTCGCCCATCCGCCCTTCGGCGCCGGAACCTGGTGCATGATGGCATTGAAGGTGTGTCGGAAGAGCTCGGCGTCGCAAGTCGCGTTCCAGACGCTCGACAGCGCCGTGGCGGTCATGATCGCGGTCCCGACCGGATCTTCCGCATCGCTGAACATCGTCGCTTCGAGGTCGATCCAAAGGGCTCCTTCGGCCGGTGGCGCGTCGGCCGCCACCAGGATCTGGGCCAGCGCGAAATCGCGGTCGGCGAATCCCGAAAGGCGGATGCGGGCCATCATGGACACGAGCACCGCGATGGCGCCGCGCGCTGCTTCGACGTCCTTGTTCCGGGCGGCGCCGATGATGATCTGCCTCAGGGGCGTGCCGTCGAACCACTCGAGCAGGAGGGCCTGCTCGACCGGCATGCCGCAGGCGCGTACTTCGCCGCGCGCGTGACAGGCGGGCACCGGAAGGCCGCGGTTCGCCGCGTGCCGAAGCATTGATGACTCGTGACCGAGCACGGATCGACCC
The DNA here is from genome assembly GCA_002686995.1 of Phycisphaeraceae bacterium. GTDB lineage: Bacteria > Planctomycetota > Phycisphaerae > Phycisphaerales > Phycisphaeraceae > NYZC01. The sequence goes on from NYZC01000435.1 coordinate 9,271, forward strand.
CAGCGGGCCAGGATCATCTTGCGGAGGGAGTTCAGCCGGTGCGCCTTCAGGGCGTATTGCGCGGTGCCGTCGCTGACGAGGATGACCCGGCGGCCGCAATCCGCTCGCCGGTGTTCGACGACGCGGACCGCGGTCAGTGGCCGTGAGATGCGATCAGCTGGCTGCCACCGATAGTGATCGACCCGGATCACGATGCGGTGCGGTCCTGGCGGCAGTCATCCGCACCGGCTCGGTCGCCATCTTTGTTCGGTCCGCGGAACATGCGCGCAGTATAGCTCGAACCGGTCGGATCACGGACCGCTGCGTCGGTGCGCGGAAGTGCGCGGATGGCGGATGCGTAGCGAGCCCCCGCCTGAATCCGTTCGCCCGCCGCTCCGCGGTCATGCTTTTGACGGTGCGGCGCCGAAGCCGAGATGGAGGCTGTGAAGGCACAGCATGAGGTGCTCGAGCTGATTCGCGTCCTCGCCGGCCATTTCGCGGGCGCAGCGGCGCATCACGATGTCCACGTCGGCGGACAGCAGCCGCGCCGGGATCGCACCGATCATGTCGCGCAGGCAGCGCGCCCCTTCATCGATACCAGCCCGACCGAATGCGCTGATGGCGGCATCCAGGTGAAGCTCGACGTCGTCAGCCGACGCGTTGTCCGCCTCGACCTCACGCAGCAGGCGCCGGCGCATCGACATCAGTATGCCGCCGAAGGCGTCGCCGGCGCTGCGCTGCACGCGCCGCGCGAACAGGACGAACCACTGGTCGTCACCGATCAGCGCCGCGATCGCGAGCGCAAGCTCGAGTCGCTGGACGCCGCCGCGCGTCGCCGGAAGCATCGCGAGCAGGGGATCGAGCGCCCGCGGATCGCCGAGCGCCCCGAGTGCCGAGGCGTAGGCGAGCTTCAGGCCCGTGTCCTGCTCGTCGGCGAGACGCTCCAGGAGGCGTTCGGTCGAGGGCTGGTCCCCAAGCGTGCCGAGGGCCCGGGCGGCGCGCGCCCGAAGCAGCGGATAGGGGCTGTCCAGCGCTTCGCGCAGCGGCTCGACGGCCCGGGCGTCGCCCAGGCGACCGAGCGCCCACGCGGCGGCGATCGACATGTCCGGCTCGTCGGCCTTCAGCGCTTCCATCAGCGCGCCGGTGAGACGCGGATCCGGTCGCGTCCGCGCGATCGACACGACCGCCTCGAATCGGACGTTGAATCCCGGGTCGCGCAGACCGTCGATCAGCTCGTCGACGTTCAACGGGCTACGTGACTGGCCCAGGCGCTCGATCGTCGAAACCCGGCGCGATTCGCCGCCGCCGCGCTGGTACGCGATCAGGGCCTGCATGGCCGCCAGCGCGTTGCCCTGGATGAACATGCCGGCGAAGCGCTTGACGGGCACGTCGCCGTCGCCCTCGATGAAGCAGTACAGCAGCGAGCCGAGCACCGAAAGCACGAACCCCGACCACATCAGCGGCGTGTAGGCGTCGATCGGCAGGTAGAGCACCGTGGTGTTGAGATCGGCGGTCCATTCGAGCAGCCGCCCGGCGACGAGCGGCGCGAGCCCGGAGACGAGACCGATCCACCCCAGGTGAACCACGGTGAAGGACGGCCGGCGATCGGCCGGAATCAGCTTGACGAACAGCAGGCGGGAGTACGCGACGGCACGGCCGGGCATGGCAAGTCCGGCGACGACGGCGAGCACGAGCGCGAACCGGTAGCTCAGTACGTCGTGGCGCGGCATCATCCACAGCGCGAGCGGGAACAGGCACAGCACGGCGTTGGTCAGGATGAGGATCGGCTTGCTGCCGTAGCGGTCGGCCGCCCACCCCCACAGGAAGCACGACACGACGCCGGAGCCGAGCAGCACCGAGTTGAAGAAGAGCACCTGGTCGGGCTTGAACCCGACCTTCTCCTTGAGGAACAGCGGGAGAAACCCGCCCATGCTCAGCGGCAGCCACCCGAGCACGATCAGCCCGCCCGCCGCCAGGAACAGGACGAACTGCCGGTCGCGCAGGGTGGCGCCGATCGACGCGAGATCGGTTCGAGCCCGGGTTTCGTCCGTCGCGGGGGCGCCGCCCGGCACGCGCCAGTAGAACCAGATGCTCGCGATACCGAATCCGAAGGCCAGGGTGAACGCGACCTGGAACTTCCCGAACGTCGGATCCTCGCCCAGGTACTGCCCCGTCACCGCCAGCGTCGCGGCGCCCGCCACGACCCAGATCACGTTCTGGAAGGCGCTGTACCGACCGCGGACGTCACCGGGGACGAACTCCTGCACCCAGACCTGGATGGCCGAGATCGACACCGATCGGCAGATCGCGAAGACGAGGATGACCGACGCGACGAAGAGAAATGCGCCTCGGTTGCCGGCCTGGGCATGGACCCACGGCGTGGCGATGATCAGCGCCAGGACGAACTTGCGCAGGCCGAACACGGCCAGGAACGTGCGCTTGAATCCGATCCGCGCCGTGAGGCGCGCCGTGGCCAGCGCGAAGAAGTTGCAGAACGGGATGATCGAGAGCACGAGGCCGATCTGGGTCTTGTCCAGATCGATCTTGTCGAGAAAGAGCAGGAAGACCGGGCCGGCGAACGCGATGGTGACGTACACCATGTTGGCCGCGTCGCCGGCCAGCGCCCAGGGCAGCGCCCGGATCTTCTGTACTCTCGACGGCTCCATGGGGAGAGGGTAGCGGGGAGTGGGGAGCGGTGAGCAGGGAGCGGAGCGCGCAATAAAACAAGTAGCGGGTGGCAGGCTTCAATGCCCGTGACCCGCTACTTGCTCCCCGCTACTCGCTTCTCGCCACCGCGAGGCGGCGGACGCGGTTGAGATCGCGTTCCACGTTCAGGGAGCGGTCGAGCTGTGCCGCCGTGGCGTAGAGCTCGGCGGCCTTGAGGTAGTCGCCCCGCGCCTCCGAGAGCACGCCGAGGTTGTAGTGCGCTTCGCCCGGGCGGGCCATGAGGGTTCGGTAGGTTTCGAGCGACTGCTCGTAGCGGCCGAGCAGGCCGAGCGCGACGGCGACGTTGGCCTGGAAGCGGGCGTCGTCGGGCCGGGCGGCCGCGGAGCGACGGAAGTTCTCGAGCGCCGCGTCGTCACGGCCCCGCAGCAGCTCGCAGATGCCGAGGTTGTTCGTGAGGATCGGATCGTTCGGGGAAATGACCAGACCGCGGTTGAGCGTCGCGATCGCGTCGTCCACGCGCCGATGCCGCATGTGCAGCTCCGCCATGTCGACGTAGGCCGGCAGGTAGCGCGGATGCTCCTGCATGAGCTTGTTGAGCACGAACGCGCACTTGTCGTCCTTGCCCTGGCGGGCGAGGATGCGCGACATGATGATCAGCGTGCGGGGCGTCGCCGGCCGGTCGCCCGCATAGTCGAAGTCGTCATCGATCTCGGGCGCCGTGTGCGACTTCGAGTAGGAATGGGGGGCCGGCTTGCTCGAGCAGCCGATGCCGAGGATGGCGATCGCGACGAGCGCGACGAGCAGGGCGGGTCGATGGCATTCGATCGTGTTCCGTGACGCACGGGTCATGCGATTTCTCCTTGCAGGATGGCGGGGTCTACTCGCGACTCGCGACGCGTTAGTTGCTGCTTGCGCCCGGATCGTCGATCTCGAGCATCTCGGCCAGCACGACCTGGACGTGTCCGGACACCATGCCGTCGCCGCCGGATGCCTCGTCGCCGATCGTGACGCGGTGGGTGTCGACGCCGGCCTGGTTCAGCTCCTGCACGACACGATTGACGCGCGCGGCGTAGAGATCCTCGCCTGCGTCACCGCGATGAATGTTCAGCCGTCCGCCGTGCTCGTGGTAGTGCTTCGCCAGGATCGACAGCCGACGTCGGCCCAGACTGTTCATCGCGTTGCTGCCTTCCTCGAAGTGGTGAGGATAGAAGGTGTGCTCGCGCAGCGCTCCGGCCTCCGCCTGACGCTCGAAGTACGAGTCGACGAGCCACCGGTTGGCGTCCGACTTGTCGCGGTCGGTGTAGGACACGCCCGTGTCCTGCTGACAACCGACGCCGCCGATGCACAGTGCGCTCAGGGCCGCCAGCGTGACGTTTCTCATGGTTCATGGCTCCTTGAAGTTCTGTGTCGGGGTGCGTTTGCCCCGGGGCGCCACGACGCCCTCGGCTTGCTAGCCCCCGAAAAGCTGGTGCAACTTGATGCCCGCCGGTCCGGCGGCCACGACCATCACCGTCGGAAAGATGAACACGACCATGGGAATGACCAGCTTGACGGCCATGCGCTCGGCCGACTCCTGGGCCGCGAGGCTCCGCTGCTCCCGCATGTCCGTCGCGAATGTCCGCAGGGCCTCGGCGATGCTCGTTCCGAACTGCTCCGACTGGGCGAGGACCGCCGAGAGCGCGTTCAACTCTTCCGCACCTGTTCGATCGGCCATATGACGCATGGCCTCCACTCGATCTTCACCCAGGTGAATCTCGAGGTTCGTCAGCGCCATCTCGTCAGCGAGCGGTCCGCTGACGTGGCGCACCTCGTCGGCGACGGCGTTCCACGCCATGTCCATGCCCATGCCGGCGGAAACGCAGATTTCGAACAGGTCGATCGCGTCGGGCAGCGCCCGGCGGATCGCGGCGCCGCGCTGTCGGCGCTTCATCGCGATCACGATATTCGGCACGAACGACAGCACCGACGCACCCGCTACGACCAGCAGGATCCGCCAGCTCAGCGTGATCGGCAGGGACACCGCGACCAGTGTGAGGCCGGTGGCGGCGAGGATGAGCAGGACCATCTTGATGCCGAGGTAGATCTCCGCGGCCATGAAGTGGTGGTAACCGGCCCGGGCCAGGTCACCCCGCAGCGAGCGCGACGGTCCCTTCTTCGACATCATGCGTCCCGTGCGCGCCAGCGGCGCGAGCAGGCGCATGTTGCCCGACGCGGACACGGTCTCGCCTTCGCCGATCTCGATCGTGTCAAGCCGCGCGATCAGCAGCCGCCGGCGCTCGCGCCGGGCGATGATGACGGCCCCGCCGAGGCAGAGGACGGCCAGGAACGAGAGCGCCGGTACCAGCAGTTGTTGCGTCAGCACGTCGGAATCTCCCACCGGTCAGGGGTTGCGATCAGGTCACCGGCCCGTTCAGGAACCACGGATTGACACGGATTGACCCGGATGGACACGGATGGACACGGGTGCATCGGAAGGAATCCGTGTTCGACGGTGCTCATCCGTGGTTCTCCGGCTTCTCGTCCGCATCGTCCATGATCCGGATCAATACTTCAGCACCGCAACGCGGCTCATCACCCAGGTGCCCAGCAGCAGGCTGGCGCCCGCGATCAGCAGCAGCACGCGACCGATCCCGGTCGTGTAGAGCGGCTGCATGTAGTCGGCGTTGATCAGGTTGAGCACCGCGAACACGATGAACGGCAGCACGATCAGGACGCGCTTGGAGAACTGTGTCTGCGCGGTCAGCACCCGCACCTTGCGGCCGAGCCGCATCCGGTCCCGGATGACCTCGGCGAGCCGGTCCATCAGGTCCGCGAGATTGCCGCCGCTTCGCAATTGGAGCGTGACGCTCGTCGCGAACAGCTGCAGGTCCGTGCTGCTCGACTTGCGCCCCGCGTTGCTCAGCGCTTCCTCGAGATCGATGCCGAGATCGTGCTGCTGGACGATCTGCCTGAACAGGTCGCCGACGGGCGCGGGCATCTGGTCGGCGACCACCTGGAAGCCGGCCAGCAGCGGGTGTCCGGCCCGCAGCGAACGGCTGACCAGGCCGAGGGCTTCGGCGAACTGGGTGTCGAACTTCAGGACGCGGCGGTCCTTCTTCTTCTTCGTGTACAGCCAGAACAGCATCACGATCGCGGCGGCCGCGGCGAGGGTGGGCACCAGGCTGCGGGTGATCAGCCACAGCGTAACGGCCGCGAGCATCGCCATGCCGGTGACCGCCATGAGCAGGCCGGAGAGCGGCACTTCCCAGCCCGCGTCGCGCACCCATCGGTCGAGCGCGTCGATCAGCGGCCGCGTGCGCGCGCCGCGCGGCACGGTCGTCGTCGATTCCTGACCGGCGTGCCAGAGCCGCAGCGTCCTACCGTCGGCGTCGGTCGCCTTGAAACCGTCGAGGCCCAGGCGGCGCTGCACGCGCTGCACGCGCATCGCGCGGCGGATGCAGTAGTAGGTGACGCAGGCCAGCCAGATCGCCAGCACCAGCCCGAACGTCGCGCCGATCGTCAGCCAGTCACCCGGGTCGAGCGTATTGAGTCCGTCCCACACGATTCAACCCTCCTGCCGATGCGCGATCCGCCGCCGGCGGAACAGCGCGTCGGTGATTTCGTGACCCTCGGCCGCGAGGCGGTCGAGCAGGCGCGGGCGGATGCCGCACGCCTCGAAGTGTCCCTCGGCGTGTCCGTCCCGGCCCACGCGGGTCTGCACGAACCGGAACAGGTCCTGCAGCAGCACGACGTCCGATTCCATGCCGGTGATCTCGGCGACGTTGACGATGCGGCGGCGACCGCCGGTCAGCCGGTCGACGTGGATGATCAGGTCGAGCGACGACGACACCTGCTGGCGGATCACCTGCACGGGGTAGTTCAGGCCGGCCATGCTGACCATGTTCTCCACGCGCCCGAGGGCGTCGCGCGGGCTGTTGGCGTGCGCGGTCGTCATCGACCCGTCGTGGCCGGTGTTCATCGCCTGGAGCATGTCGAGCGCCTCGGCGCCGCGCACCTCGCCGATGATGATCCGGTCCGGCCGCATGCGCAGGGCGTTGCGCAGCAGGTCGCGCTGCGTCACCTCGCCGACGCCCTCGATGTTGGGCGGCCGCGTCTCGAGCCGCACCACGTGGCGCTTCTGAAGGCGAAGCTCGGCCGCGTCCTCGATCGTCACGGCCCGGTCGTCCTCGGCGATCCACCTGGACAGCGCGTTGAGCAGCGTCGTCTTGCCGGAGCCGGTGCCGCCGGAGATCAGCAGGTTCATGCGCGACGATACGCACGCTTCGAGAAAGGTGACCATCTCGGGCACCATCGCCCCGAGGGCGACCAGGCGGTCGATGTCGAGCGGCGTCGCCCCGAAGCGCCGCACGCTCATCGTGGGGCCGTCGAGAGCGAGCGGGGGAATGATCGCGTTGACGCGCGACCCGTCGGAGAGGCGGGCATCGAGCATCGGCGAGCTCTCGTCGATCCGGCGCCCGGCGCGGGCCGCGACGCGCTGGATGACCTGCATGAGGTGCTGGTCGTCGCGGAAGCAGGCGTCGCTCCGCTCGAGCCGGCCGTTGCGCTCGACGTAGACGTTGCGCGACCCGTTGACGAGGATGTCGCTGATGTTCGGGTCGCGCAGGATGCCCTCGAGCGGGCCGAGGCCGAAGATCTCGTCCATGACCTCGCGCAGCAGGTGCTCGCGCTCGCGGGCCGAGAGCGGGTAGCTCTGCTCGCCGAGCAGCTGCTCGAGGCGCCGCTCACACTGCGCGTGAAGCTTCTCCAGCGGCACGCGCTGGGCCTCGAGCAGGTCGAGCGTCTCCACGAGCTTGCGGTGCACCGTCACCTTGATCTGCTGGATCAGGTCGGGCTCGTACTGGCCGGCGTTCGCGGCCACGGGCAGGAGCTGGCTGTTGTTGATCATGGTTCGCGTTCTCCCAGGGTGCGGGTCGACGGGACGCGCGCTCCTTCGTTCCGTTCCGATCCTCCCGTTCAGACGGCGCTCGCCGCCCCGCGACCCTTCATGGCATGCAGGTGGGCGGCGAGGTCGCGCACGTCGCGCCGCAGTCCGCAGCGCGGCGCCGCCTGGGCGAGCGGGCGCCCGTAGTCGATGCCGGCCATCGCGGCGCGGTAGTCGTTCGTGATCTTTCTCGGGTCGATGCCGCCGAGCGCCCGGCGGGCTTCGTTCAGCAGGACGCCGTGGCGGCGGCGGGCGTATCGGTTGGCCACGACGATGACGCGGTCCTGGCGCAGGCCGCGGTCGGTCGGGGCACTCATCATCGCCCGGGCATTTCGAATGTCCTTGACGGTCGGCTGCATCACGAGCAGCGTCGCGTCGCTCGATGCTGCGAGATCGGCGGCGGCGTCGACCGGCAGGTCGGGTGCGTCCACGACGGTGCAGCGATAGGCCGCGCGGCACGCGGCGGCGAGCTCGCCGACGCGATCGTGCCGGAACGCGATGCCGGCGCCGAACGCGGCGCTGGCGGGGTTGATGAGCAGGTCGAGACCCTCGGACTGGCGCAGGGCCGTCGAACGGATGAGCTGGGGATCGATCGGGCCGTCGCGGTGAATCACGTCGGCGACGCCGTACTCGCCGTCGCGCCCGAAGTAGCCGGCGACGGCGCCGAACTTCGTATCGAGATCGACCAGCAGGACGGGGCCGCCCGCGTGCGCGGCCAGCTCGTCGGCGACGTTGACGGCGATCGTCGTGGCGCCGCAGCCGCCGGCGGCCGACAGCACCGCGTAGAGCGAACCGCAAGCCCCTCCGTCACGTCCCGCGCCGGGATGCAGGCGGTCGAGCACCGACACCAGCTCCGACGTCATCGTCTTCCGGGCCTGCACGTGTCGGGCGCCGGCCTGCATCGCCTCGCAGATCAGGTCCTGGCTGCGCCGCGCCGCGAGCACGACGAACCGCACCTGCACGAAGCGATCGGCGAGTACCCGCATCTCGTCGAGGATGCGTGCGGGATCCGGGTCGACGTCGACGACGACGATCCCTGGATCCGTATCTGTGAGCTGGGTCGCCAGCTCCCGAAGGTCAGCGCAGGCTCCCGCCGCGCCGAGGCGCGGGTCCGGCGCGATCGCGGCGCGAACGGCCGCGATCGTGTCGGGGTCGGGGCTGACGATCCAGCTGCGGCTCTCGCCGGTCGCCGGTCCGACCCACCGCGCCGCCTCGTGGGCGGTCGTGGCGCCGGAAGCGGACATCGTGTGGCTGTCCTGATACATGACGTTTCTCCGGGGGAACTTCGCGACCCGATCAGCGCCGGCGGCCGGCGATCCTGGTCGGCGTCGACTCGTAGGTCACCCAGGCGCCCGGGCCCTTGAGCCGGTGCAGCCCGCGCCGCTTCATCCACTCGGCCTCGTCCGGGGAAATCTTGCCCGGGGCCGCGCCTTCGATTTCGCCGTTGATGTAGAGCTGCCAGTCATCCGGCTCGCGGTGAAGCTCGCCCGGCACGGGCATGTCGTCGCCTTCGTTCATCGGCTCGACGAGCGAGATCGTCGCGAGGACGACCAGCTCCGTGTCGCCGCGCTCGTAGCGCACCGAGCGGAACAGCGAGCCGAGCACCGGCAGGTTGCCCAGTCCGGGCACCTTGCTCGCCTTCGCGGCGATGCTGCGGTCGAGCAGGCCGGCCATCGCGAACGACTGGCCGTCCTTCATGACGAGCGTCGTCTCGGCCTTGCGGGTCAGCAGCGACGGAATGCGGAAGCCGCTGAGCGTGACCGATCCGTCGTCGCTCAGTTCGCTCACCTCGGGCGCGACGACGAGGCGCACCGTGCCGTTGCCGAGCACGACCGGCTTGAACTTGAGGCGGATGCCGAACTCCTTGAACTCGACGCTGATCGAGGACCCGCCGCCGGTGCCCTGCACGATCGGGATCGGGAACTCGCCGCCGGCCAGGAAGCTGGCCTCTTCGCCGCTGAGCGCGACCAGCGTCGGCTCCGCGAGAATGCGCATGTACTGGTTCTCGGCCAGGGCCTCGAGGAACAGCTGCAGATCGGCGTCGGGGAAGCCGCCGAACAGCGTGACCGCCGAGCCGATCGTCGAGTCGGTGTTCACCGTGAGCGGCAGGCCCGAGTTCGCCGGCATGCCCTTGGGCAGGCCGATGTTGACGCCGTTCGGGTTGCCGCCGATCAGCGAACCGCCGACGAAGTCGTTGCCCGTGTGCACCGCGTTGACGCCGAGGGCTCGGATCGCCTTGCGGCTGGCCTCGGCCACGCGCACGCGGATCATCACCTGGTGCACGCCGGCGACGCTGGTCATGTCGACCCACTTGAGGCCGGCGGACTCCATGTACTGGGTGAGCGCCTCGGTCTGCTCGGCGCGGCGGAGCGAGCCGGCGACCACGAGGGCCTGCTGCGACTGGTTGAGCGTCAGCTTCGAGCCGGGAAGGAACCGCGACAGGTCGGCCTGGATGCGGGCCACGTCGACCTCGACGAGGATGCGGGCCTGCCACGTCTGGCCGTCCTCGCTCCACATGGTCACGTCGGTCGACCCGATCTGCTTGCCGACGACGAGCACCTGGTCGGGCGTCGTGGGCTGCACGTCGGCGATCTCGGGGTTGGCGACCGAGACCTGCTTGACCAGCCACGGTGCCTTGATGAGCGTGGAGTGACCCACGGACACGCGCACGTCGTCGGCCGTGGTGCTTTCGTCGGCGCCGGTCGTCGCGGCGTTGATCAGCATCGAGTGACCGATCTGCGCCGTGACGTGCTTGCTGGAGTAGACGGGCGCCCCGTGCGCCAGGGTCGGCGCGGCCGTGCGCTCGGCGTCCTGTGCCGGCTGAGTCTGCTGGCCGTGGGCGATCACGAGCGGAGTTCGATCATCGTCGCGGTCACGATCGATCGTCATGGCGGCGCCCACGGCGATGGCCGCGGCGACGACGCCACGCGTCAGTCCGGAGGTGAGCAGATGGGTTCCAAGCATGTCTTTCCACTCCTGATTCGGTGTGAGCGTTCTCTTTCAGTTTTCGTGCAGTTTTCGTGCAGTCCTCGTCCGGTGTCGTCCGGTGTCTTGCGGTTCTCTCTCCTCGCGTCAGTGCGGTCGCGTCAGTGCGATTTCACCTTGGGCAGCGGCATCGAGCGCACTTCGGTCGTCACGCCGCGGATGACGGTCGTCTGCCATACGGGGTCCTGCTCCGGCTCGGGGCCGTCGCCGAACATCAGCGCGGCCTCCGGCTCCTCCTGTCCGTCGTCGAACACGTCGAACATGGCGTCGAAGCTTTCGAGCTTGCCGTCGCGCAGGACCGTGGCGTCGTCGGTCGCGGACTTGTCGTCCGCCGGGTTGCGCAGGGCCAGCGACACCGCGCCGTGCTCCATGGCGAGCTGCAGCGTCTTGGCCTGGCCGGAGTCGACCATCAGCGTGACGGTGGGCTTGCGATGGCGCGGCGCCGGATCGTTGCCTTCGTCGTCGTTCGGGGAGAATGACGTTCGCTTGTCGACGGCGAGCACCCTGATGCCCTGCAGCAGCGTGGTCGACAGGGCCTGCCCCGCGTCGCGCCGCAAGGGGCGGAAACGGAACGAACCGAGCACGTCGACGGTGCAGCCGGGATACAGAATGCCGCGCAGCGCGGCATGGTTGGCCAGCTCGACGCTCACCGCTCGCATGCCGGGCGGCAGGGCTGTCGCCATCTGCATGCCAGGGTCCTCGCCGGCGAAGCACGACTCGGTGACCGCCTGGCCTTCGAGCAGGGGCGTGATCAGGATGCGTCCGATGGCCGATACGGAGCTGCGCACGTGCTGCGCGGTCGCGTCGGCGGTCGGAATCGTGCGCTCGACGAGCGCGTCGGATTCGATGCGGGTCATCGCGGGCAGATCACGGGCCGCGACGAGCACCGTCACGTGGCGATCGGGCGCGATCTCGACGGCGGGGCGGGCACGCAGCGAGGCGGCGAGCACCGAAGCGCAGACCGCCGCGACGAGTCCCGCGAGCACCAGGCCGATGATCGGAAGTTTTTGAGCCATGTTCTCCGCTCCGTGGGTCGAGCCGTCGGCTCGAGTCGCTGGTCGGCTACCCGTGGGCGCACAGCGGTGCGGCGATGCAAACGCCAAGAAGAATCGCCACGCCGTAGGGCATCTTTCTCATTCCGGCGGTCGGGGGCATGACCGAGCCCGCGTCGGTCAGCTTCTGCCGGCCGCACGCCAGCGCTGAAAGTCCGTATGCCATGATCAGGAGGTTGTTCAGCACCGTCCGGCCTTCGCGCCGGATCAGGGTCCAGAGCACGGCCAGGACGCCGCCTGCGATGACGACCGAAACCAGGGTGACCGTGCCGTCGGACAGGCCCAGCCAGGCGCCGATCGCGCCCATCATCTTGGCGTCGCCTGCGCCGCCGCCTGCCATGAGGAACAGCAGGACGAACGGAAGGGCCAGCAGGACGCTCGCGCCAAGGTGACTGCCGAACGTGGCGACGCCTCCCGCGAGGGCGGCATGGAGCAGGCCGCCGAGAGCGACCGGCGCCGTGAGCCAGTTCGGAATTCTTCGATCTTTCAGATCGGTGGCCGCGGCCAGCAGTGAGGCGCCGAGTACGGCGCCCCACTGGGCCGTCAGCCAATCAAGCTGAGGAAAAGACATCGACGTGACCCCTGTCGAGTTCTCTCACTGTCGACCTGCGGCTCAGCCAGGCAGGTTCGTGATCGTCGTCGCCGTGCCGGTCAGGCGGCCGGAGACGGCGCCGGTCAGGGCGGCGATCGCCGCGACCAGGGCGGCCACGATCAGCGCGGTCATGACGGCGTACTCGACCGTCTCGAGGCCCTGCTCGTCGGCCACGAACTTCTTCATCGCGTTCTTGAGCGTCTTCATGTTTTACCCTTTCCGATTGCGGGCACGGGTCTCTCCGCGTGCCGGTTTCTCCCGGTCATGCGCCCCGGCCGAAACGCTCGGCCGGAAACGGTCGCATGACCAATCCCTCCGGAAGCCCGGGGCGACCCCGGATGAAGGTCCGTTGGATGCTCTTCCCTGATTCCGCGTGCAACCTGTTTCAGAAGGACCCTTGATCGAATCAGGTGATGTCGTCGACCGGTCTCGACTTATTCTTGCCGTGACGGGAGTCCTTTCCCACCTTGCTCTAATTGTCTACCTTGCCATTGGAGATAGTCAAGAAAAAAACACGCGTTGGCCGACTCCGGCGCGCGGCGCGTAGCGGCTGAGGCCGTCGGGGCGGTCGATCCGCCGTGGTTCGATGGTGACGACGGTGACGGCTCCGGGGATTGGCGCGACCTCGGCTTCCGAAAGGCCTGCGAAACCGGCCGCGCGATCCGCGGTGCGCTGTTCCGCGGCGAAACCGGTGGTACGTTTCAAGGTCTGCGGACGCGCGGTCCCCCCCGAGCGCTCGATTGGAGAAAGCCATGCAACGCACCGTCGGTCAGGTCAGAACCAGGGGCATCGCGACGCTCGAGCTGGCGATCGGCCTGACCCTGATGATGCTGGTGCTGTTCGCGCTGATCGAGTTCGGCGCCGTTTTCTACGTCCGGCACAACATGGTGCTGGCCGCCCGGGAAGGGGCGCGCCACCTCGCCGTCCGTGGCAACACCGGCGTCGCGGCGCAACAGGTCGCCCTCGACCAGCTCGAGAGCATCACCGCCGACTTCACGGCGCACGCCACCGAGACGGTGACCGACAATGGCAACGAGGTCTCGGTGGAGATCCGCGTGCCGCTCGAGGAGGTGGCCGTCGCGA
>NYZC01000436.1 GCA_002686995.1 Phycisphaeraceae bacterium
AGCAGCAGCACCGCCGAAAGCACCGGGTGGCGCGTCGAAAGGCCGGCGAGGTCATCGAACGTGTCCGCCTCGTCGCCGCGCCCGCGCAGCGATCCGAGCACGGCGAACACGCCGACCGTCGCGAGCCCGTAGGCGACGAGATAGAAGAGCACCGCGGCAAGCCCCTGGCCGAGCGCATCGCTGCTTTTCGCGGCGAGATTCGGGCCCGCGGCCACGCCCACGAGCATGTATCCCGAGTGGGCGATCGAACTGTACGCCATCAGCCGCTTGAGGCTGCGCTGCAGCAGCCCCATCACGTTGCCGACGGTCATGGTGACGGCGGCCATGATCACCAGAAGCCACAGGACGGGGTCGGGCAGGGGCCATCCGACGGCGACCAGGAGCACGATCATCGCGACGAAGCCCGCCGTCTTCGGCACGAACGCGAGCATCGCGGTCACCGGCAGGGCGGCGCCCTGGTAGACGTCGGCCGCATACGCGTGCATGGGAAACGCAGCGATCTTGAAGGCCATGCCGACCAGGGCGAGGACGACGCCGGTGACGAACAGCGGCGATACCGGCACACCGCGGTCGTCACAGTCCGTGACGTACGACGCGATGCTCGGCGCGCCGTCAGCGGCCAGGAAGACCGTGGTGCCGGTCGCGCCGTAGATCAGGCTGAAGCCGTAAAGGAACACGGCCGCGGCCAGGGCGCCGAGGAAGAAGTACTTGACCCCGGACTCCTGGGCGTCCACGCGGTCGCGCGTCGTCGCGACCAGGACGTACGTCGGCAGGCTTGTCAGCTCGAGCGCGAGGAACAGCCAGACGAGGTCGTTGGCGCTGGCGCAGAGCATCGCCCCGGTGAGGCTGAACAGGAAGAACGCGAAGAACTCGCCGCTCACGACGTCGCCCGGCTCGAACGAGCGCCCCTGCAGGTCGCGATCCTCGGCGCGCTGCGTCATGCGAAGCTGGCCGGGGACCGCTGCCGTCACCATCAGCAGAAGCAGACCGACGAGCAGAATCGCGAGCCGGACGAAGGAGGACGAGGCGAGCCCGGCGCCGGCGGTCGCGTCGTCGCCGACGAGCAGCGCGGCGATGATCAGCGTCAAGGCGGCGATGGCAGGCACGATCCGTCGCAGGAGCCAATGCTTCGCCAGTCCCAGCATCAGGCACACGACCGCTCCGGTCCCGAGCGTGATCTCGGGGACGATGGTGCCGAGCTTGTCGACCATCAGCGGGCTCATGAGCTCGGGATCCGGGGATCGGGATCCGGGTTTCGGGCGGCGGGGTCCGGGTCAGGTTCGGGGGAAGGGAGAACCGCCCCCGGCCCCTCCCTGGAAGGGGACGGAGGTGTCGGACCGGCATCGGTGAGATTCGGACGAGCCACGCTGAACCCCCGGGCGATCACGCCCGCGCGATTGATCTCGGCGAGCGACGGCTCGAGCGACTGCAGCACGGGGGCGGGGCGAAGCCCGAGCCAGAGGCAGGCGATCGCGAGCGGCAGCAGCGTCAGGATCTCGCGCAGGTTCAGGTCGAGGCACTGCTTCCCGTCGCAGGTCGGCACGTCGTGGGCGTGCGGCACGCGCGTCGGTCCGAAGACGACCCGGCCGATCATGTAAAGGATGTAGATCGCGGCGAGCACCATGCCCGCGGCGGCCGCGGCCGCGTACGGCGGGCCGAGCACGTCGTCGGCCGCGAACGCGCCGATGAGGGTCAGGAACTCGCCGACGAACCCGTTGAGGCCGGGCAGGCCGACGCTCGCGAGGCAGAAGAACACCATGTAGAACGACCAGACGGGCATGGGGCGCACCAGGCCGCTCATGTCCGCCATCTGGCGCGTGTGGAAGCGCTCGTAGATCATGCCGACGCAGAGAAACAGGGCCCCGGTCGAGAGACCGTGGTTGATCATGTACATCACGGAGCCGCCCATGCCTTCCTTGTTCAGGGCGAACATGCCCAGCACGCAGAACCCGAGGTGCGACACGGACGAGTAAGCGATCAGCTTCTTGATGTCGCGCTGCACCCAGCAGATCAGCGCCGTGTAGAGGATGCCGATGACGGCGAACACGCCGATGACCCCGGCGTACTCGATCACCGCGAGGTGCGCCATGGGAATCGTGAGCCGGAGCAGGGCGTAGGTGCCCAGCTTCAGAAGGACACCGGCCAGGATCACCGAACCGGCGGTCGGGGCCTCGGTATGGGCCAGAGGAAGCCAGGTGTGCACCGGGAACAAAGGGACCTTGACGGCGAACCCGGCGAGCATCGCGAGCATCACCCAGGTCTGCTGCGACAGCGTCATCTGCTGCGCCTGGTCGGTGAGCCGCACGATGGAGAAGCTCCAGAATCCGGCCTGCTCGGCGTGCTGCCACGCGACGTACAGCAGTCCCGCGAGCGCCAGCATCGACCCGGTGAAGGTGTACAGGAAGAACACGCGGGCGGCCTTGAGGCGCTGCGTCGAGCCGTAGATGCCGATCAGGAAGTACAGCGGGATCAGCGTGAACTCGAAGCAGATATAGAAGAAGATCAGGTCGGTCGCCGCGAAGACGCCGATCATCGCCGCCTCGAGAACGAGCAGCCACGCGTAGAACCCCCGCACGCGCTCGGTCACCGCCGAGAACGAGCCCCAGATCACCAGCGGCATCAGGAATGTCGTCAGCAGCAGCAGCCACATCGAGATCGCGTCGACGCCGAAGCTGAACGACAGTCCGAAACCTTCGATCCAGGGCGTGGACCACGGGAGGTTCGTCGCGCCCGGGTTCGACCAGTCAAAGCCGAATCGCGCCGCGTAGACGGAGACCAGGAAGACGAACAGCGAGGTGATGAGGCTGAAGCGCCGCACCACGGCGGCGCTCATGCCCGGCGCCAGCGCCAGAACGATGCCCGCGAGCAGCGGCACGACCACCAGGATCGGCAGCAGGCTCGAGCCGGACATCTTCGGGATGGACTGGGCCAGGATCATGGGTTCTGTCGTCAGAGCAGCAGGAGGATCAGGAGCACCGCGATGCCGAGCACCATGCCGATCGCGTAGCCCTGCATCGCGCCGCGCGCCGTCGTCTGGAGGGTCAGCCCCAGCCCGCGCGGGAGGAATCCGAACAGCGAAACGAGACCGTCCACGATCATCCGGTCGACCAGGTGGAACACCTCGCCGAGGCCGCGGAGCGGGCGGACCACGCAAAGGTCGAGGATCTCGTCGACGTAATACTTGTTGGCAAGCAGCCGGACCGCGCCGCGCCAGCGGGACGCGAGCCGGTCGGCCGCGTCGCGCCGCCACCAGTGGAACCAGGCCGCGATCGCGATGCCCGTGCCGGCCGCGAGGATGCTCAGGAGCACCATCAGGTTGTGGATCGAATGGCCGTGGCCGTGATCGTCGTGGGGGGCCGCTTCGGCCAGCTCGGCGACGTGCTGCGGCCGCGCCGTCGATCCGTGCACCGCGCCCTCGATCCAGCTGATCTCGCCGCGCGACGCCAGCCAGCCCGAGGCGATGGCGCCGATCGCCAGCACGACGAGCGGCCCATTCATCAGCCAGGGCATCTCGTGCGCGTCGTGGACGTGCTCGACCTGTACCGCCGCGTCGTCCTCGTGCGCGCTCTGCACGTGGTGATGCGAGGCGTCGTCCGCGCCGTGGTGCTCGTCGCCCATCTCGTACTCGGTCGGGCCGAGGAAGACGCGGAACCACAGGCGAAACGTGTAGTAGGCGGTCAGCAGCGCGGTGCCGAGGCCGACGATGGCGAGCAGCGTGTAGAGCGCGGCGTGCTCCGAGACGCCCTTCTCGAGCGTCGCCGCGAGGATCATGTCCTTCGAGAAGAAGCCGGCCGTTCCGGGCACGCCCGCGAGCGCGAGGCAGCCGATGAACATGAGCCAGCAGGTGATCGGCATCTTCTTGCGCAGCCCGGACATCCGGCGCAGGTCGAGCTGGCCGGTCAGGGCGTGCATCACCGAGCCCGCGGTGAGGAAGAGCAGCGCCTTGAAGAACGCATGGGTGAACAGGTGGAACACGCCGCCGACCGTCGACAGCACGCCGACCCCGAGGAACATGTAGCCCAACTGCGAGATCGTCGAATAGGCGAAGATGCGCTTGATGTCGTACTGGCACAGCGCAATGGTCGCGGCGAACAGGGCGGTGAGCCCGCCGATCACCGCGACGGTCGGCAGGGCGTAGGGAGAAAGCTCGAAGATCGGCAGAAGCCTCGCGATCATGTAGACGCCGGCGGTCACCATCGTCGCCGCGTGAATCAGCGCGGACACGGGCGTCGGGCCTTCCATGGCGTCGGGCAGCCATACGTAGAGCGGAATCTGCGCGCTCTTGCCGAAGGCGCCCAGCATCAGCATGAACGGGATCCACGTGTCGCGCCAGTCGCTGGCGGTCTCGACCGGGTACTTCAGGATCGCGGCGATGTCGAGCGTCCCGTACCGCGTGTAGATCATGAAGATGCCGAGCGCGAATCCGAAATCCCCGATGCGATTGACGATGAACGCCTTCTTCGCTGCGGCGACGGCCGACGGCTTCTCGTAGTAGAAGCCGATGAGCAGATACGAGCAGAGGCCGACCCCTTCCCAGCCGAGGTAGAGCAGCACGAGGTTGTCGGCCATGACGAGCGACGTCATGGCGAAGATGAACAGCGACACCCCGGCGAAGAAGCGCGCGTAGCCGCGGTCGCCGGACATGTACCCCGCGGCGTAGATCGCGACGAGGGTGCCGATGCCCGTGACGACCATCAGCATGAGCAGCGTGAGCGAGTCGAACAGATAGCTGAAGTGAACCGCGATGCTGCCGATCTCGATCCACTGCATGAACGTGACGATCTTCGGATCGTCACCGGGCTGGACGTGTCCCCGGACGAGCATCGTCAGCAGGAAGGAGGTCGCAAGGCCCACGATGCAGATCGGCGCCGCCCACGACCGCAGGGCCCTTCGGGTGCAGCACACGCCGCAAAGCACCGCCGCGAGGGCGGGAAGCCACGGAATCCATTTGCCGGCGTCGATGCTCAACAAGGAATCCTGATCCCCTATTCCTTCAGGTCCGACCAGGCCTGGACGTCGAGGGTGCGTTTGCGCCGGTAAAGCAGTACGACGAGCCCGAGGGCGAGCGCAGCCTCCGCCGCCGCGATGGTCAGCACGAAGATCACGAACGTCTGTCCTGTATCGTTGCGATGAAACCGGCTGAAGGCGACCAGGGTCACGACGACGCCCTGGAACATCATCTCCGTGCAGAGGAACATGATGATCAGGTTGCGCCGGCTCATGAAGCCGACGAGTCCCAGCGCGAACAGCACCGCCCCGGTGGCGAGGAAGTGGGAGAGGGTCGCGTTGGTCAGCGGGTCAGGCATCGTTCGTTCGCATCAGGATGTCGCGTCATGCGCGTCGGCGTGCGGCTCCGGGTCGTCCACGCGCGTCCGCGCGATGACCACGGCCCCGACCAGGGCGACCAGGAGGATCACGCCGGCCAGCTCGAGGCCGAGCGGATGCATCCGGAACAGGTCGAGGCCGATCCGCTCGACGTTGTCCAGGCGGTCCTGCGTGTGTAGTGCCGGGTGAAGGACGTAGCGCTCGTCGGCATCGGCGCCGCCGGCCACCCGCGCGACCGAACGGTCGACCAGGTGCCTGGCGATGATCGAAGCGTCGTCGGCGCCCTCGGCCCGGGGCGCGACGCGCTCGTCGTCCGTGAGCGGGAAGGCGACCCGCAGCAGAACGGCCAGCAGGAGGAATCCGACCACGACCGCCGCGGCGGGCTCCCGGGCGACCCGGTCGTAGTCCGCTCCGTCGTCGCCGACCTCGGGGTCGGCGGCCTGGCTGGCGAGCATGATCACGAAGACGTACGTGACGAGGATCGCGCCGGCGTAGATGATGATCATGGCCAGGGCCATGAACTCGGCTTCCAGCACCAGGAACAGGCCGGCCGAGGCGAGGACGACCATGATGAACCAGAGCGCCGCGTAGACGGGCCGGGTGTGGGTGACGACGCGCGCCGCCGCTCCGATCGCAAGGGCGCTGAAGATGTAGTAATAGACCATCGCCGCCCCCGACAGGCCGCCCAGCTCGAGGTGGTCGAACAGGAAGAGCCAGGTCAGCCCAAGCGTGGCGGCGCCGAGAAGAATTCCCAGGCGCAGGGGCGTGTAGCCGCGCCGCGGCATCATCATGAGCAGCGCGACGGCGCCGAGGGTGGAACTGACATAGAGCAGGTAGGGCATCGGGGAAGCAGTTGAAACGGCGGGCCTGCGAGACGGAAAGGCGACAGGATATGGACGGATCCGAGGGGACGCAACAGTTCGGAGGGCGGCGGGGACCGGGCGGGTGCATGACGGCTGACCCGGGCCTGATTCAGATTGCTCCAGATGGATTGGGTGGCTGCGCTCGACCCCAGCCACCCACTCTGCGAACGATTTCCAAAGGGACCCGCGACAGCTGTCATGCACCTGGACCGGGCTGCGGGTCCCGGGTATCGGGGTCCGGATATCGGGCATTGTCGGGGCGGGTGGGGCGCCGGGCGCCGTCGATCCGTGTAAACTGTGAGCAATCTCGAAGGGGTCCAAGGATACCACGGCATGGCAGCTAAAAAAGCAAAGGGCCGATCGTCCCGCCCGTCGAAAAGCACGGCCAGGGGCGGTCGGATGACGTACTATTTCGGCAAGGCGCGGACGGACGGCAACGGCGAGCAGAAGCAGTTGCTCGGCGGCAAGGGCGCCAACCTCGCCGAGATGACGAGCATCGGCCTGCCTGTTCCGCCGGGCTTCACCATCACCACGAACGTCTGCGACGCCTACTACCGCGACGGCCGCCGTCTCCCCGCCGCCCTGATGAAGCAGGTCGCGTCGTCGGTGACCATGCTGGAGAAGGAGACCGGCAAGAAGTTCGGCGACCCGGTCAACCCGCTTCTCGTCTCGGTGCGATCCGGGGCGGCGGTGTCGATGCCGGGCATGATGAACACGATTCTGAACCTCGGCCTCAACGACGTTTCGGTCAAGGCGGTCGCGGAAGCGACGGGAAACCGCCGGTTCGCCTACGACGCCTACCGGCGGCTCATCAACATGTTCGGCGACGTCGTGATGGGCATCGATCACGAGCACTTCGAGGCGGCGTTCGACCGCATCAAGAAGAAATACCGGGTGAAGCTCGACACCGAGGTGCCTGAAGACGGGCTCGTCGAGCTCTGCGACGCCTACGAGAAGGTCTACCGCAAGCACACGCGCCGCAGCTTTCCCCAGGAACCGCTCGACCAGCTCGAGCTCGCCATCGAGGCGGTGTTCGCCAGCTGGATGACCGCCCGGGCCGTCCGCTACCGCCAGGTCGAGAACATCACGGGGCTGCTCGGAACGGCCGTCAACGTGCAGTCGATGGTGTTCGGCAACATGGGCGACGATTCCGGCACGGGCGTGGCGTTCACGCGCGACCCCGCCACCGGAGAGAACCGGTTCTACGGCGAGTTCCTGATCAACGCCCAGGGTGAGGACGTGGTCGCCGGCATCCGTACGCCGCTTCCGGTGGCGCAGATGCCGAAGTGGAACAAGGCCGTGCACGGCCAGCTCATGCAGATCAAGACGAAGCTCGAGCGCCACTACCGCGACGTCCAGGACATCGAGTTCACCATCGAGCGAGGCAGGCTGTTCATGCTGCAGACGCGCAACGGCAAGCGCACCGGGGCGGCCGCGGTGAAGATCGCGTGCGACCTCGTGAAGGAGCGGCGCATCAGCCGCGACACGGCCCTGCAGCGCATCCCCGCGTCCGACCTGACGCAACTGCTGCTGCCGAGCTTCGACCCGGCGGCGAAGCGGACCGCCCGGGTGCTTACGAAGGGACTGCCCGCCTCGCCGGGCGCCGCCGTCGGCAAGCTGGCGTTCACCGCCACCGAGGCGGCGTCCCGTGGGCAGGACGGCGAGGACGTGCTGCTGGTCCGCAAGGAGACGAGCCCCGAGGACATCGACGGCATGCACGCGGCCAGGGGAATCCTCACCAGCACGGGCGGCATGACCAGCCACGCTGCGGTCGTGGCCCGTGGCTGGGGGCGCTGCTGCGTTGCGGGGGCCGGCGAGGTCCAGATCAACGAGAAGGCACGGAAGATCATCGTCGGCGGCCGCTCGTACTCACAGGGCGACGTCATCTCCCTTGACGGCGCGACGGGCGAGGTGATGGCGGGCGCCGTGGCGACCACGACGCCGACGCTTTCGGGCGACTTCGCGCAGGTGATGAAGTGGGCCGACAGCAAGCGCCGTCTCCGGATCCGGACGAACGCCGACACGCCGGAGGACGCGCGCCGCGCCCGCGCGTTCGGCGCCGAAGGCATCGGCCTGTGCCGGACCGAGCACATGTTCTTCGGGGACGATCGCATCAGCGCGATGCGGCAGATGATCCTGGCCGAGACGCTGGACGCGCGCGAGAAAGCGCTGCGAAAGCTGCTGCCCTTCCAGCGCCGCGATTTCGCGGGCATCTTCAAGGCGATGGATGGGCTGCCGGTCACGATCCGCCTGCTCGATCCGCCGCTGCACGAGTTCCTCCCGCACAATGCGGCCAGCCAGCGCGAGATCGCCCGTGAGCTGGGGGTGACGCCGGCGCGGGTCAAGGCGCGGGTGAGCCAGCTCGAGGAGGCAAACCCGATGCTCGGCCATCGCGGCTGCCGACTGAGCGTGACCTACCCCGAGATTCTCGACATGCAGGTGCGCGCGATCGTCGAGGCCGCGCTGCAGTGCCGCAGGTCGAAGGTGCGCGCGATGCCCGAGATCATGATTCCGCTCGTCGGCTCGGCCCGTGAGCTGGAGATGCTGCGCCGGCGCGCCGAGGTGACGATCGACGCGGTGTGCCGCGCGAAGAAGGTGACGCGGCGGCCGGACATCCCCATCGGCACGATGATCGAGGTGCCGCGTGCGGCCCTGACCGCCGACGAGGTCGGACAGCACGCCGACTTCTTCAGCTTCGGGACCAACGACCTGACGCAGATGACCTTCGGGTTCAGCCGTGACGACGTCAACAGCTTTCTTCCCGAGTACCTTCGGCAGGAGGTGCTCCTGCGCGATCCGTTCGAGTCGCTGGACACGAACGGTGTCGGGCAGCTTGTCAAGACGGCGGTGGCGCGCGGGCGCGGCACCGTGAAGGGGCTCAAGTGCGGTATCTGCGGCGAGCACGGCGGCGATCCGGACTCGATCCGCTTCTGCGAGGGCGTCGGGCTCGACTATGTGAGCTGCTCGCCGTTCCGCGTCCCGATCGCGCGTCTCGCGGCGGCGCAGGCGGCGCTGTCGAAGGCTTGAGTCGAAGGTCAGAAAGTCGAAGGTCGAAAGTCGCCGATCGCGCGCCCACGTGGC
>NYZC01000437.1 GCA_002686995.1 Phycisphaeraceae bacterium
CTCTGCCGCGGGCCCAAGACCGAGCGAATCGTCCGTTGGCAAGGAGGCCGAAGCAGGCGATGTCGCGGTGCATCGTCGATGGAGGCCGACGCCGCCAACTTCTCGTCACCGTGACAAGAAGTGACACCGGAAGAATCTAATGACTCACAGCTTAATTTTACCGTCCCGTGGTGGTCCCAGGGCGGCAGGTCGAGCATGACCGTCGCTTCGGTGGATCGCATCTTCAGCGCCGAGGGCGCCGGTGCTTCAGGCGTCTGCCACGTCGCGCTCGACGGCTCGATCAGAGACCGCGACACGCTCAGCGACATGCCGTCCGCGCGCTCGTTCGGATCGTAGTTCACGAGATGCACCAGCAGCCCGTCGCCCTGCGCCGGCCGCGCGAGTTGCGGCACGATCTTCGACGGTGTGTCCATCGGAATCCAGCGTCCGTCGCCGAGCGCCCAGTCGAGCGCATCGAGCATCGCGGGCCAGTTCGCGGGAACGTCCCAGTAGTCGTTGCCGTGGATCATGGTGTGCAGGTGGTCGGGCGACGGCGGATCCAGGGGACGACTCATCTCCGCCGGCGGCATCCAGGCGACGCGACCGGAGCCGAACGACCAGCGCCGGTCGAGGCGCTGCGACGCCTCGCGTGCATAGTCGCGGTCGCCGGCCGCGCCGGCGCCGGCGGCGATGAACGTGGCGAGCGCCATGTTCTCGATCTCGTGTCCGAGCCGGTGGGCCAGAACGTTGAGGGCGCGGCGGTGGAAGGCGGGGTTGCGCGATCCGCTCTGACCGGTGACGAGCAGACCACCGCCGCGTTCGACGAATGCTGCGATCCGGTCGGCGTGCTCGTCCGCGAGACACTGCATCTCCGGGACCACCAGCGCGCGAAACCGGTCCAGGTCGTCCAGCTCGTCGTCGACCACGTAGGAGAACTGCGCGCCCGACTGGATGAGAAGCTGCTCGACGATCGTGAGCTGCGGCCAGACGGCAAGCCACGACCAGGCGAGCGACTCGAAGTTGCGGTAGACGCCGACCTCGCTGACCTGCTCGACGCCCGCGTAGTACGCCGCATGATCCTTGAAATAGCGGATGTACTGCATCTGCCGCTCCGGCAGGGGCCGGAGGACCTCGCCGTAGCACTTGACCGCGCCGAGCACGCCGTCATTGAATACCGCGGCTTCGGTCAGCGCGACCAGCTCCGGCTCCACGCGGCCGGTAACCGTCCATGGCGAATGGAAGCGGAGGCATGCGTTGCCGCGTATGCGCGCGGGCTTGTAGCAGCGGTGCTGGGTGATGAGCCGTCCGTCCGCGGTCACCTGCGTGAGGTTGCCGTCTTCGCAGAAGAACATGCGCGTGCTGCGCATCAGGCCGAGCCAGTCGATGCCGTAGGCCATCGGCGCGTTGTCGCCGTAGAGGATGGGCGGGTTGACCGCCATCGGGACGCGGCGCTCCAGCGTGCCGAGGAAGTCTCGCAACCCCTCGATCGTCCGGTTCATCTGCGCGCAGCGAAACAGGATCCACTCCTGCACGAGCGGGTCCGAGATGCTGCCCATGCAGTGGATCGGCCGCCAGTACGCGCCGGCGGGGATCGCGAAGCGGTCGAGGTCGGCCAGGCAGAAGCGCTCGAGCCGGTCTGCCTCGGTGGGGAACTTCGCGGCAAGGTGCGCGGTGAAGTCCCGACGGCAGCGGTCGCAGTAGCACGGCATCTGGCCGAGGTTGTCGAAGTAGACCAGGTCGGTGCCGACGTGCTCGACGCTGTACCGGACGACCTCGCGAATGTACGCCTGAAACGCGTCGCTGGAAACGCAGATGCGATTGCGGTGGTAGGAGAAGTACGTCTCGCTGTAGAGCCCGGGTTGTCCGAGCTGGTCGCGCTGGCACCAGTCCATCGCGTCCGGGCGCTCGGCCGGAAACGTCTCGTTGAAGAACGTGCCGAACTGCGTGTAGGTGCCGACTAGGATGTCGCGCTCGTGGCACCGGCCGATGAACCGCCGGGTGTCCTCCATGTCGGGCTTCTCGCGTTCGAAGCCGATTCCCTTGTAACCGTGCATCAGCACGAGGTTGATACCTTCGTCGGCAAGCTGGCGGACCAGCTCCGGGCTGTGCTCCCGCGCGTACCGTTGTCGCTCGTCGTCGGTCCGGTAGCCGCCCCGAATGCGGTGGAACATCGGCTCCCAGTTGCCGACCATGGCGATGACCCGGCCGTCGAACGCCTTCGCGAGATCAGTCATGCGGACTTTGGGTTGTTGATTTCTGATTTTCGATTGGCGCCGCTGCGATTAAGCTTACAGGATAAGGATTCGCATGCCATGAGCCTCGAAGACTTCATCGGTGCGGCGCGCGTGGGAGACCTGAAGGCCGTCGAGTCGATGGCCCGGGCGCATCCCGAGTTCACCCACCGCGTGCTTGACGGCAAGCAGGCCCTGCACCATGCGGCGCGTGGGGGACATCTCGACGTCGTCACGTTCTTGATCCAGCACGGGGCGAACCCCTTCAGTGTCGTCTACCAGGAGCACCTGGGCGCGCGCGACATCGCGGAAGTCAACGGGCACGCGCACGTGGTCGACGCGATCGACGCGTGGCAGCGGGCGCGCTCGCCGGAGACGGAGGCGGGCAACGTCCTGTGTGCCGCGGCGGCCGACGGGGACGCTGCACGCGTCATCGAACTGCTGGATCGCGATCCGGCGTCGATCGACGACCGCGACCGCGAAGGCGATACCGCGCTGCACATCGCCGTCCGGCGCGGGGACATCGGACTCGTCGTGCAGCTTCTCGAACGAAGGGCACCCGTGGACGTCGCGAATGGTGCGGGCATCCGCCCACTGCAGATCGCCCTGCGCGACCGCGGCCGCCGCGGCTCCGATCCGGCCGACACGTACTTTCCGCTGGTCGTCGCGGGCATGCTCCTCGCGGCGGGCGCCGAGTACGACCTCTGGGCGGCCAGCGCGATCGGCGATCTCGATCGAATGGAGCTTCTGATCAAGGCCGATCCGCAGTGTGTCAACCGACTCCACCTGCCGCTGCGCGGCGCGGGCTGGCCGCTCGTCATCGCTGCGAATCACGGGCAGATGCAAGCGGTGCGGCTGCTTCTCGACCGCGGGGCGGACCCCGACACGCCGTCCGAGAGCGACAACGGCTACTACGTGGCGGAGCGCGGCCACGCGCTCTATTCCGCCTGCAGCAACAACGACCTCGCAATGGCGGAGTTGCTCCTGGAGCGCGGCACCAACCCGGACACGGTGATCGACGCGTCCGGGTGCGCCATGCACCTCGCGGTGAACCACGGGAACCAGGCGATGATCGCGCTGCTGTTGCGCCACGGCGCCGTCCTCGGATGGGATCACGATCCGGAGACGTGGCAGGCCAGCCTCACGCCCGGCTTCGTCGCGCAGCTGAGCGACGATTTCACGACCGACGCGGCTTTGCTGCAGGCGAACCCGGGGCTGGCGCAGCGGATGCTCGGCTGTGCACTGGGTGGCGGCCACCCCGTGCTGGTGGAGATGTGTCTGAAGCGGGGCGTCGAATGCGACGCTTCGGAGCAGGCGGGGCTGCTCAAGGAGGCCGCGCGGATGTGGCGGCTCCGCACGCCGGTGAACCCGGGGCGCTCGAAGCCCGAGGACTACTACCAGTGCTTCGAATTGCTCTTGAAATACGGTTTCGACCCGAACGGGCCCGGCGGACTCGCTGAAGGGGCGCTGCACGCGCTGGCCAATCCGGACAATCGCCCCACGAGCCTGGAAGACGATCGCATCGCCTGCGCCCGTATCGCGCTGCGCTTCGGCGCCGATCTGAGCGCCATCGGCGGTGAGGCGCGGTCCACTCCGCTGGGTGCGGCGATCCGCAACGGCTGGCTGAAGCTTGCGGACTTTTTCCTCGACCAGGGCGCCGATCCGGCGCTCGGCGGCACCCCCGCGGCGACGCCGCTGGCCTGGGCCACCCGTCAGGGGCACGTCGAGATGGCCGAGCGGCTGCGGGCGCTGTGCTCGGCAGGGAAGGATGCGGATTCTGAGGTTCTTCGGGACTCGAACGATTGAAACGATCGCCTTGAGATCGATTGAGCCCGTCGGGCGGATTCAAAGGGTGGACCTCGGGTCGAATCGCCGAATCGGACCGTGGACAGGTGCGATTTCCGAAGCGTGGCAGCATGACGACTGAACCTTCCAGGACGGGTCCGCGTTCGCGCCCCGCCCCCCGGCTGCGCGTGAAGATCGTGGTGTTGGCGATGTCGGTCGTGTTCGCGTTGCTCGGGTGCGAAGTGGCCCTGCGCATCTTCGTGCCCGAGGGGCTCGAATTCACCGCGCACCACAAGCTGTTCTGCGAGCATGACCCGGTGCTCGGCTGGCGCAAGCTCGCCAACTTCGAGGGCACGCACGTGACGTCGGAGTACGCGGTGACCGAGCGCCTCAACGGGCGCGGCCTGCGCGGTCCGGACTATTCCTACGAGAAGCCGGAAGGCAGGTATCGCGTGCTCGTGCTCGGCGACTCGTTCGTCGAGGGGTACACCGTCGCCTTCGAGAAGACCTTCACCGAGCGCCTCGCGGCGCGCCTCCGTGACCGCGACGGCGTCGACATCGAGGTCATCAACGCGGGCACGGGCGGCTACGCGAGCGACCAGGCGCTGCTGTTCTTCGAGCACGAGGGGCGCAGATACCACCCCGACCTGACCGTACTGATGTTTTTCGACAACGACGTCTGGTACAACAACCAGGCGCAGTACTGGCGCGGTCAGAAGCCGTTGTTCAGGATCTCGGCGGACGGTCTCGAGCTGACGAACACGCCGGTGCCGGCGCCGGCGGTCGAGCCGGCGGCGCCCGCCGAGTCCGATCCGCTGTTTCGGTCGATCAAGAAGTGGATCGCCGCACATTCCCGCGTGTACGTCCTTGTGCGCGACCGCATCAAGTCGAGCGGGGCGCTGGCGCGGTGGGCCGTCAGCCTGGGGATCGCCGAGCCGCCGGCCGAGCACGAGCTTCCCGCGACCGTCGGGGCCAACGTGGTGCCGTCCGAGTGGCGCGTGTACGAGCGCGACCCGGGCCCGGTGATCGAGCAGGCATGGCAGGTGACCGAGGCGATCATCGATCGCCTGCGCCGAAAGACCGAAGAGGCGAGCAGCCGTCTGCTCGTCTGCTCGATCCCGTTCGACGCGGACATCTACCGTCACCGTCTCGACGCCATCCATGACCAGTACGATCTCGAGCCCGGGGCCTGGGAAGTCGAGCAGGTCAGCGCGCGGCTCGGGGCCATCTGCGACCGCGTCGGTGTCGACTATCTCGATCCGACGCAGGCGTTCCGTGACGAGGCCGAGCAACTCGCGGCCGAGGACCAGGTGCTCTACTTTCCCCTGGACGGACACTGGAACGCGCTGGGGCACGACTTCATGGCGAGGCTCGTGGCCGAGCACATCGGGCCGGTCGGCACGCTGAGCGCCGGGGCAGCGTCCGGTGGCGGCGCTGACCATGGCACGGACGGAGAATAGGTTCCACGATCACAGGCAACGATGCTTCTGAAATCGAGAAGCTCGGGTGGCTGGGGTCGAGCGGAGCGATCCCCCAGCGGGATGCCATCGAACGCTTCAAGCCTCGCGCGCTTGAACTGGGGGCCTGGAGGCTCGCTTCGCTCGACCCCAGCCACCCGAGCTCTCCGACTGCTGATGGGCATCGCACATCGGGACCGCGCGCACGATCGAGGACGAAGACGAGTCTTTTATGATCTCTGGGTGCCGCGCCGCGACATGTGCGACTGAACACTGAACACCGACCCACCATGAACCCTCAGGTCGCCGTCATCATCCCCACCTGCAACCGCGCGGCGTACTTGTGCGCGGCGGTCGAATCGGTCATCGACCAGACGTTCGACGAGCGCGTGGAGGTCCTCGTCGTGGACGACGGCTCGACCGACGACACCGCGCAGGCGATCGCCGCCTACGTCGAGCGATTCGGCCCCGATCATGACCGCGCCATGGTGCGCTATCTCCACCAGCGGAACCAGGGGCAGGCGGTGGCGCGGAACACCGCGCTGGCCGAGACCGAGGCGCCGCTCATCGCGTTCCTGGACGACGACGACCTGTTCGAGCCGACCAAGCTCGAACGCCAGGTGGCGGCGATGCGCGCCGACGCGGACCTCGCGGTCGTGCACAGCTCGTTCCGCTACATCGACGGCGACGGTGCCCCGATGGAGGCCAATCGGGCCGAGCGGATCGACAACCCGTGTCGCGGCCGGTGCGTCGACGTGCTGCTCGACGAGATGGTCGTCGTCTTCTCCAGCGTGATGATCCGGCGCGACGTCGTGATGCAGGCCGCGGCGGCAGAGGATCACGGGCTGCCGTTCGATCCTGCCCTGGCGCGGGCTCAGGACTACGACCTGCTGCTCCGGGCGGCGCGACTCGGCCCGTTCGCGTACCTCGAGCAGCCGCTTCTGCGATACCGTCTGCACGACGCGAATCACGCGATGTCGCTGGAGGGGCTCAAACGGACGTTTGGATTTCACTGCCGGGTGCAGATGTCGTTCGTCGAGCGTTTCGGCCGCGATCTCGGGATCGGCGCGGAAGATGGAAAGGCGAAGGCCGCGCGCTTCCTGCACGGACGCGCCGAGTCGCATTTCTGGAAGCGCCAACTCGAAGTGACGCGCCAGCTCTGCGACCTTGCCCGCGAGCTCGACCTGCACGACGAGCGCTTCATGGAACTCGAGCGCCGCGCCGCGAAACCCGCATGGATATACCGGCTGAAGGACGGCCTCGACTGCCTTTTGCGCCGGGGGAAAAATTAAGCTGTTGGTCATTAAATCATTAAGCCAATCGTTATTTGTCATTTCGGAGCGCCGGTTACCCGGCAGAGGATAGTGGATGCAAGTTCCATACGATGAAGGCCTAGCGAGCCACATC
>NYZC01000438.1 GCA_002686995.1 Phycisphaeraceae bacterium
AGCGGAACTGTCGATGCCCCACCGCGCTGGCCGGAATCAGGTTCTTTCGACTTTCGACTTTCGACTTTCGACTTTTGACTTTCGACTTTCGACTTTCGACTTTTGACTTTCGACTTTTGACTTTCCGACTTGCGGGCGAAGCCCGCGTTTGGAATACGACTGCCCCTGCAGGTCGCGAACGACCCGGCCCGGCAGCCGCGCGACAACGCCGATTCTGCGACGGCCAATCGCCGCATCCTGCGTCGCCGTCCATACTTGACACTCGACACCCTTCCCTTGACACTTCTCCGATGCAATACGTCCTCGCGACCGAAAAGCACAACGAATTCATCGAAAACGCGTTCCGCAAGCGCGGGTTCGACGGCGAGGAGTCGGCGGCGATCGCGCGCATCTGCTCGATGGCGACCTGGCACGGCATCCGGACGCACGCCGGTCTCAAGTCGCTCGAACTGGACCGCCATTTCGGCTCCGAGGTCGACCCGCCCGGCTGCGTCCCCGGCGCGGCGCTCGTGAAGAAGCCGAGCCGGTTCTCGGCGGCCCAGCGCTGGGTGGCCAACCGCAAGTCCGGCCCCATCGTCACGTTCGACGCCTTCAACACGGCGATCGCCCTCGCGGACAAGCACGGCGTCGGTGTCGTCAGCGTGGACGACTGCTTCCATTACATGTGGGGCGGCGGGTACGTGATGGACGCGGCGCGGCGCGGCTACATCGCCTACACGAACTGCACCTCGACGCTGGCCGAGGTCGTGCCGTTCGGCGGCCGGACGCCCACGCTCGGCACCAACCCCCAATCCTGGGGCCTGCCGACCGTCGACGCCGTCGGCTTTCCCATCGTGATCGACTGGGCGACCAGCAAGATCGCCATGGGCCGCGTCGTCACCGCCAGGCGCGAGGATCAGACGCTGCCGCCCGACTCGGCCGTCGACAAGGATGGTCAGACCACGACCGACCCCCACCAGGTGTCGGCGCTGCTGCCTTTCGGCGATCACAAGGGCTACGGACTTTCGCTGATCAACGAGCTGACGGCGGCCCTGATCGGCGGCGGGCTGCCGACATCCCGAGGCGACGCCGCGAAGGCCCGGGCCGGCGAGAAGACGACGTGCAACTTCTTCATCCAGGTGATCCATCCCGAGGCCCTTGACTCAGGCATGTTCGCCGAAGGGCGTGACCAGACGACGAACCTGAAGGCGGTCATCGAAGACATCCTCGGCCCCGGCAACGAAAAGAGCATGCTGCCGGGCCAGATCGAGCACGAGGCGGCGCTGCGGAGCGAGCAGGCCGGCGGACTGATCTTCTCCGAGGCGGAGGTCACGGAGTTCGAGCAGGCCGGCCGCGACATGGGCCTGCCGTTCGACCGCGGGGCGCTGAAGCAGATCTGACGGCCCGACCTGCTCGGTGATTCAACGTCCGCGGCGCAGCCGCCGATCTGACTGGTATCCGGACCCTCGAGACGAAACGCCATGGCGACCATCGAAGTCGTGACCGAGACCGAGGGGACCAATCACTGGTCCTACGAAGTCCGCGTGGACGACGACGGCCGCTCCTACGAATACGAGGTGACGCTCGGTTGGTCAGATTACGACCTGTGGTCGAGAGGCAGGGTGGCGCCGCACAAGGTCGTCGAGGCGGTGTTCGAGTTTCTCATCCAGAACGAGCCGGCCACGAGCATCCTGCCGAAGTTCGACTGCTCCATCGTGCGCCGCTATTTCCCCCACGTCGACGCCGAACTGCCGCGCATGGTCTGATCCGAAACGGCAAATAACAAATAGACGGAATAAACGGAATAATCAGGCGCGAACGTCGAGCGCGCCGTACGGGCCCTCGCCCTGGGATTCCGCTTCGCCCTGCTGCGCCGAGCCGCCTCCGGACTCGCGGTCAGGGACCTGCCCGTCGATGTAGGGGCGCGACGCCGTTGCGGCCTCGTCCTCCTCGACGGCCTGAAGGTGGGATTCGACGTGGTCGCGGAGTTCGCGGGCGTCGACGGACGACCGCTCGTCCTCCGTCTTGCGCCGACGCGCTGTTTCCTGCGCCTGCTGGGCGGTCTGGGCGACGCCCGCCGCCACCCCGGTACCGAGCACGGACATGTCAAGGCTCCTCGATTGCCCGGAAGACATGGTCCTTATCGGCTATTTCGGGGGCCTGATTTCGGAAAAAACCGCGGCGGGATTCGGGTTGCGGGTTCCGGGCGCGGTATTGCGACGCATGCGGTCCCAGGTTGCCGCGCGTTCAACCCGTGGGCTGACGCCGGCTGACGCCCACGGTACGCCAACCGGCCTGCGAACCGCGCGGCGTGAGCCCGCGGGTCTGATGCGCCACACCCTGATGCCGGATGCAGCGCGACTTCGCGCCCTGAAACCCGGAACCCGGCCGTGCGCGCGACGGCCCGAATCCGTGATTCGGTTGCGCCGGCGCGCATCGCGCACCCTCCGAAACGTGGCCACTTCGGCTACGCCGTGATCCCCGCTTCGTGAATCCTGTATCAGGCCGAGGGCCGCATCCTGCATCGCGGCCGCAGGGCGCCCTACTCGTCCGACCGTTCGATGAGCCAGTACTCCAGCTCCACGGGCGTCGAGCGGCCGAAGATGGTGACGACGACGCGCACCTTGCCCTGGTCGGGCAGAAGCTCGTCGACGGTGCCTTCCATGTTCTCGAACGGGCCTTCCTTGATCTTGATGCTGTCCCCCTTCTGGAACTCCATCTTGACCGTCGGCTCCTCTTCGGGCGCCTTGGAGGCCGCGAGCATCTTCTCGATCTCCGGAAGGCTCATCGGG
Organism: Phycisphaeraceae bacterium; assembly: GCA_002686995.1. Classification (GTDB taxonomy): domain Bacteria; phylum Planctomycetota; class Phycisphaerae; order Phycisphaerales; family Phycisphaeraceae; genus NYZC01. The sequence continues at coordinate 2,772 of NYZC01000438.1, forward strand.
CTCGGACGGCCCGCGGTGCCGATGAAGTCGCCGACGCCGGTCGTCTCCTTGATCAGGAAGAAGACGTCCTGCGGAATCCGCCCGTCCTCCTCGAGCTGCATCTCGACGAAGACGTAGCCGGGGTAGAGCTTCTTCTGCTGCACCCGCTGCTTGCCGCCCTTGATCGTCTTGATCTTCTCGGTCGGCACCAGGATGCGGTTCACGAGCTCCTGATAGTTCTCGATCTTGATCTTGCGAAGCAGCGTCTGCCGGACCGAGTCCTCCTTGTTGGAGGCCACCCGGAGCACGAACCAGTTCATGCCCGGCGTGATGATCGGCTCGTCGTCACCGATCTGGCCGTCGTCGCGATCCTCCGGCCCTTCGTCATTAGGTTTGAGTTGTTCGTCCTCGGCCATGATGGGGCTTTCGGTCATGGTTGAACCTGATCTGGCGATGGGCGCGGTCAGCCCAGGATATTGATCGACTTGAAGAAATAAGTGAACGCCACGTCGATCACGAACAGCAGCAGTGCCATGAGCACCGTGCCGCAGATGACGACCCAGGTCGAGCCGATGATCTCTTGACGCGTCGGCCAGTTGACCTTCCGCATCTCAGCTTCCGTCGCGATCATGAAGTCGACGACGCGCGGCTTGTTCAGCAGGTACCAGCCCAGCACGCCGAACACGACGATGATGCTCGTCCCGACGATCGCCTGGATGATCGTGGCATTGTCGAAGACGTCGAACTTCGGCAGCAGCCACGCCACACCGGAAAGGACGAGCGTGCCGCCGCCGATGCCGCTGAGCATCCTCGTCCAGTAACCCTGGCCCGATTTGTAGATGGACAATCCCATGTTTATTCGAATCGTGTCGTTCTTCGACGTCTCGTTCTTCGACGTGTGGTTTTTCGACGTGTGGTTCTTCGAATCGTGATCGACCCGGGTCACGGGTCCGCGGTCATTCTGAGCCGGGCCTTGGTCGACGCCGGGGGCCTGCCGCCCGGCACGGAATGGAACGGAAGCCGCCCGGGGCGATGCGGGGCCGGACGAGACCGGACGGGCCGAATCAGCCGGGACACCCTGACCGTGAGAACACGCCAGGAGGGAATCGAACCCCCAACCTGCGGATTTGGAATCCGCTGCTCTGCCAATTGAGCTACTGGCGTTCGATTCATCGATCGCCGGCCGCCCGGCCGACCGTCACTTCCGCTTGATCTTATGCACCGTGTGCTTGCGAAGTCGCGGGGAGTACTTCTTGATCCCGCTCTTCAGCTTCTCGGGCAATCCGCCACGCACGTTGACCGGCGTCCGATAGTTCTGGTCACCGCACTCGCTGCACACCAGCCAGACGTACTCGACGGCTTCGGCTTTTTTCGCCATTGCGGATCACTCCGGGATCGCGGTCACTCCGTGATCTTGGTCACGACGCCCGAGCCGACCGTCCGGCCGCCCTCGCGGACGGCGAAACGGGACTGCTCTTCCATCGCGATCTCCTTGCCCAGCTCGATCTCCATCGTGATGTTGTCGCCGGGCATGCACATCTCGGCGCCGCCGAGCAGCGCAATCTGCCCGGTGACGTCGGTCGTCCGGAAGTAGAACTGCGGCTTGTACCCGGTGAAGAACGGCGTGTGACGGCCGCCCTCCTCCTTGGTGAGCACGTAGACCTCGCCATGGAACTTCTTGTGCGGCGTGATCGACCCCGGCTTGGCCAGGACCTGGCCGCGCTCGACGTCCGTCTTCTCGACGCCGCGCATGAGGCAGCCGACGTTGTCGCCCGCCTGGCCCTCCTCGAGGGTCTTGTTGAACATCTCGACACCGGTGACCGTCGTCGTCTGCGTGTCGCGCAGCCCGACGATCTCGATCTTCTCGCCGACCTTGACCTGGCCGCGCTCGATGCGACCCGTCGCGACCGTGCCGCGACCCTTGATCGAGAAGACGTCCTCGACCGCCATCAGGAAGTCCTTGTCGGTCTCGCGCTGCGGCTCGGGGATCCACGCGTCGATCGCCGTGAGCAGCTCGCCGATGCTGGCGTTCTTCTCGGCGTCGTCAGGATTCTGCAGGGCCGGGAACGCCGCGCCCTTGATGATGGGCGTGTCCTCTTCGAAGTCGTACTTGGTCAGCAGCTCCTGCACCTCGAGCTCGACGAGATCCAGAAGCTCCGGATCGTCGACGAGATCGACCTTGTTCAGGAACACGACCAGCTTCGGCACGTTCACCTGGCGCGCCAGCAGCACGTGCTCGCGCGTCTGGGGCATCGGGCCGTCGGCCGCGGACACTACCAGGATCGCGCCGTCCATCTGCGCGGCGCCGGTGATCATGTTCTTGACGTAGTCGGCGTGACCCGGGCAGTCTACGTGCGCGTAGTGACGATTCTCCGATTCGTACTCCACGTGGCTCGTGGCGATCGTGAGAATCTTCGTCGGGTCGCGGCGCCCGTCAGACTCGGAAGCCTTGGCGACGTCGTCGTACGACTTGAAGTTCGCCATGCCCTTGGCCGCCTGGACCGCCGTGATGGCCGCGGTCAGCGTGGTCTTGCCGTGATCGACGTGACCGATCGTGCCCACGTTGACGTGTGGTTTGGTTCGTTCGAAAACTTCCTTTGCCATGGTTCAGAAACCTCCGCCTATTCGGCATCCTTGTCACGTCGGGGGCTGATCACCGGGCCCCGATCCATTCCGGTTCGTTCCACTCGCCCTCGCCGACTGGCGGCGACGGCACCGGTTTCCGACCGGCGCCGCGGCGTCCGGCCGACAAAGGCGGACAGTATACCCATCGGGCGGCAAGTGCGAAACTGCCGTCCGCGGATGCCTGGACCGCCCGCCTCGATCGCCCCCGGTGAAGGGGACGTCAACAGCCACCCATGGGACTTGAACCCACGACCTCACCCTTACCAAGGGTGTGCTCTACCAACTGAGCTAGGGTGGCATCCGGGTCGGCACCGACAGCGGTGCGCCGGATTCGACCGCATACTGTAGCGGCTTTATCGGCCATGGCAACCGGAGCCTGCAATCGTTCGCCGCCGGCGCGGGATATGGACTCCGCGAAACCCGCCCGCCCCGGTGGCCCGGGCCGCAGCGGAACCGATAAAGCCATGAAAACAAACGTCTTGTACAAGAACGCCCCGCTGCGGCGATCGCGCCGGCGGCCGAGCCCCGCTCGGGCCGGGTGCTGGTAAATCCGGGACCCCTCGCCTATGATCAAAAGGATGGGTGCCGCCATGGACGGGCATCCTCACTTCAGGACGGACGCCTCATGAGCCAGGACGGTCAGCAAACCAGCGAATCCACGGACGTGATCGACCGGGTGGCGCGGGTCATTGACCGTATTCGCCCCGCCGTGCAGGACGATGGCGGCGACGTGGAGCTGGTCGAGGTGACCGACGCGGGCGTCGCCAGGATTCGCCTCCACGGAGCGTGCGTCACCTGCCCTTCGAGCTCGATGACGCTGCGCGAGGGGATCGAAAAGAACATCCGCCTCATGGTGCCGGAAGTCGTGGGCGTGGAGCAGGTTCAATAACCTGTGCCCGCTTGAAGTATCAAACTCGCAGCCCTCTTCGACCGATCCATTGGAACAGGATCGTCGCCGACGTGGCGTGGAGGCGTTGAAAGCCGTGCGCCGTTGGAAGGGTGGGCACGGACGAGGGCGATCAAAGGAGTGCTTCAATGCTTGCACTGACTCGTCGTATCGGTGAAGAAGTCGTGATCGGCGATCCGCGCAAGCCGATGGGGGTGATCCGCGTCGTCGAGATTCATGGCGACAAGGTCCGTCTTTCATTTGATTTTCCCCGGGACGTGAAGATCAATCGGCGCGAGCTGGCCGAGCAGAAGGCCCGACAGCTTCACGAAGAGCCCACCTCCCCTACCTCCCCCACCTCGAAAGACGCGCAGTAGGGGCCGATCATCCGACGCAAGGACGTGCACGAGCGCGGATTCTGACGGAGTCCGCGGAGCGTCAGTGCGTGCGAGCGCTGCATACTCCCGCTGACATTCAGCCGTCGAGCCTGCACTCGACGCGGCCGGCCACGACGCGGGACGGGTATGTGGTCACGCCGACTTCGGAGTTATCGGGACAGCGGCCGCTGTGGACGTCGAACGGCCAGCCATGCCAGGGGCAGATGACGCAGTCGTCGGCGACGTAGCCGGCGGAAAGGCTGCCGCCGGCATGGGGGCAGACGTCGTCGAGGACGCGGAAGTCGCCGGTCGCGAGCCGAAACACGGCGAGGCGGCGACTCGCGGCTTCGACGAAACGGCCGCCGCGGGCGGGTACGTCGTCGGAAGCGCAGAGGTCGATCCAGGTCCGGGCCATGGCAAGGGTCGGGGGTCAGGGGTTGGGGTTCAGGGGTCAGGCGTGCGGATCTTACGTGACCGCCATTGCATTCGACCCGCGGGCTGACGCCGCGCGGTTCGCCGGGGCGACCTCCGACCCGAGGACGGCCCGGCTCGGTGCGTCGGTGGCCGGCGTCGAAAACGGCCGCCGAGCCAGGTCGTCCGCGACCCGGGGCGGCAGGCGCCACCTGCCCACATCCCACATCAATGCGCGCGCCGCGGTGAGGCCAATCCTGCATCCCGCCGCAGGCGAGAATCCCTCATCGGGCCGCTGCCGCTTCAGAAACCTATAATCAGGGCACGATCACCATGACCGCCGCACAGACCCCCTCAGAAAAAGTCACGCTCGCCACGCTTCGGGGCATGGTCCGGCGCGGCGTGCCGTTTCCGATGCTGACCTGCTACGACGCGACGACTGCGCGCTGGCTTGCGCGCGGCGGCGTGCGCGTCCTGCTCGTCGGCGACTCGGCGGCGCAGACCATCCTCGGATTCGAGCACACCAACCAGGCGCCGCTCGAGTTCATGCTCACGATCACCGCCGCCGTGAAGCGCGGCGCCCCGGACTGCTTCATCGTCGGGGACATGCCCTTCATGAGCTACCAGGCCGACGACGCCGAGGCGATTCGCAACGCCGGACGCTTTCTCGTCGAGGGTGGCGCCGATGCCGTGAAGCTCGAAGTGGGCGCCGCACACGCGCCGCTCATCGAGAAGCTGGCGCGAGCGGGCATTCCCACGATCGCGCACATCGGCTGGCGGCCGCACCGCACGCAGCAGGTGGGCGTGCCCGTGGTTGCCGGTCGCAGCGAGGCGCAGATCCAGTCGCTGGTCGACGTCGCCGTGCAGATGCAGGACGCCGGGGCCGTGATGCTGCTCATCGAGCAGTCGACCGCCGAGGCGTCCGGGCGCGTCGTGCGGGAGGTCGGCATTCCGGTGATCGGCTGCGGGGCGGGCCCTGCCTGCCACGGCCACGTGATCATCCTGCAGGACTGGCTGGGCATGTCCGACTGGCATCCCTCGTTCGCACAGCCGATCGTCGACGGTGGATCCTGGCTCAGCGAGAAGGCCGCACAGTGGGTGAACCTGGTGGAGTCCGGGCAGTACCTTTCCGACGACCACCCCTACAAGATGAACCCGGAGCCGAAGGCGACGCGCTGAGGGCCCGATAGCATCACTTCGAAAAGCACGCGGCCCCGGCTGACCGAGAGATTCGTTCGTTGCGGAGGCGGCGTGCACGGGTGTCCGGAGCGCCGCGAACCGATGAAAGGCGATGGCGTACTACTTGAAACGACCCGGTCGGCGAGACCGAGAAACCTGATCAGGGCGGTGTGGCAAGAGACCCGAATGGCGCAGCGAACCCGTACGGGCCGGCGCCGCCCCTGCCGTCATGAAGCGAACGTCCGGAGAATATGACATGAATCGAATTCACTGGTATGGCCCCACGATCGTCGTGCTCGCGACCGTCCTGCTCGTCATGATCAGCGGGCCGCGGCTCGTCCAGAGCCTCGTGTACGCCCAGGAGCAGGTTCATATACGCCTGGCCAGCGACCACCTCAAATCGAAGAGCGGCCTGCTGCTCGAGCTTAACGACGCGTTTCGCAGCGTCGCCGACGCGGTGCGCCCGAGCGTGGTGAGCATTCACACGTACAGCCGACCGAAGGCGCGCCTGTCGCGCCGTTCCCCCAGTGATCTGCAGGAGTTCCTGGAGCGCCACCTCCCGTTCGGCGGCGACGAGTGGGATGCCGAGGCGGCCAAGCCGAAGGCGCAGGACGACGAAGTTCCCTACGAGGTGCTGCCCGTCAGGTTCACCGGCTCCGGCTGGGTGTTCGACGAGGACGGTCACATCGTGACGAACTACCACGTGATCAAGGACGCGCAGCGCATCGAGGTCCATTTCGCCAACGGCGACGAGCGCGCCGCGAAGGTGGTCGGCAGCGACCCGGAGACCGACGTCGCCGTGCTGAAGGTCGAAGGCGGCCGCGTCCATGCCGTGCGCCTGGCCGACCAGCCCGTCAAGCAGGGAGACATGGTCTTCGCATTCGGCTCCCCGCTCCGATTCGAGTTCTCGATGAGCCAGGGCATCGTCTCCGCCACGGAGCGCGAATTGAACATCATCACCGGCAACAGCCGGAGCGGCCGGATCCATGGATACGAGAACTTCATCCAGACGGACGCCGCCATCAACCAGGGCAACTCCGGCGGTCCGCTGACCGACGTCTTCGGCCGGGTCGTGGGCATGAACACCGCGATCGCCACGACGGGCACGCCCTTCGGCAACCGGTTCGGGGAAGGTGGGTTCGTGGGCCTCGGATTCGCGATTCCGGTCGACATGGTGCACGACGTCGTCGACAAGATCATTCGCCACGGCCGGGTCGAGCGCGGATGGCTGGGCATCGGCTTCCGCCCCCTGTCCTCGAAGGAGACCGAGACCTTCGGCTACGACGGCGGCGCGGCGGTGGTCGTCGAGACGCTTCGTGACGACGGGCCCGCCGGCGACGCCGGCCTGCGGCGCGGCGACCTGATCACGCGGATCGACGACACGAAGATCCGCAACGGCCCGCACCTGCGGCGCCTGATCGGTCACCTCGAACCGGGCACGAAGATCGATATCGAAGTGTTCCGGGACGATCGCCTCGAGCGCGTCCCGGTGACGCTGGGCGAGAAGCCCGCATCGCTCACGCTGGGCGGGCGCACCCGCGACCGTACGCAGCCGGACCAGATTCAGCCCGACGAGAACGAGGAGTTGCTGTCGAATCTCGGCCTCGAGGCGGTGACGATGACCAGGGACCTCGCCGACGAGAACGTGTCGTTCCAGGAGGGGGTGCTTGTCCGGCGCGTCCGACGCAACTCCATCGCGGCCGAGGCCGGCCTTCGTCCCGGACTGCTCATCACGCACGTGAAGGGCAAGCCGGTGAGCGATCGGACCGAGTTCGTCGAGGCCCTCCGCCAGAGCGAGCACGGCCTGCTGCGCATCAGCGTCGTCGACAACGAAGGCGGCGCGGCGTACCTGTTCTTCAAGATGCCGCAGTAAGAGAATTCCCGACACCGGACCCAGCGCAGTCCGTACGGCCCCGCGCACGCCGCAGGCGTAGTATTCCGCTGACACGTGCAATAGCCACCATCCGCCACACGTGACATCCTTCTCCTTCTCCCCGGTCGGGGACACCGCTCAACTCCGACCGGGGTTTTTCTATTAGCTGATGATTCGCGATTTGCGATTCAGCCGAGTTCCGTTCGGCACGGACGCGGTGCCTAAGCAATGGGGCATGCGTTGCCGAACCGGGCCGAGACGCGGGCCGGAATCGAGCACGGATAGCCACAGGAAGTCACGAAAAGCCACAAGAAGGGAAGTCATCGATTTGAAGACGTAGCGGACTGAAAGACCGTTGACCTGACAACGAACGGTTCATCTTTTTTCGTGGCTCTTCGTGGCTCTTCGCGGCTATTCGGCCGCGGAGGACCGGTTACGCCCAAATCGAAAACGGATACACTTGCCGTATGGTTGAGACCCTGTCGACGCAGGACGCGGCGGCGCCCCGGACCAACGGCCGGCTCCTGGAGGTCGACAGTCTCAAGACACATTTTCCGGTCAAGCGGGGGCTGCTCAAGCGCACCGTCGGTTTCGTCAGGGCCGTCGACGAAGTGTCGTTTCACGTGAGCGCCGGGGAGACGCTGGGCCTCGTCGGCGAGTCCGGTTGCGGCAAGACGACAGTGGGCCGGACGGTGCTGCGCCTGATCGAGGCGACGGCCGGCGCCGTGTCGTTCGACGGCCAGAACGTGTTCGAAGCGCGGCGCGACCAGATGAAGCACCTGCGCCGCCGGATGCAGATCATCTTCCAGGATCCCGTCGGATCGCTGAACCCCCGCATGACCGTGGGGCGCATCATCGGCGAGCCGATCGGCGTGCACGGCCTGGCACGCGGCGCCGCCCTGAACGAACGGGTGGCGTCGCTCCTCGAGCGCGTCGGCCTGTCGCCAGACTACGCACAGCGGTACCCGCACGAGTTCTCCGGTGGCCAGCGACAGCGCATCGGCATCGCCCGCGCCCTGGCGCTGCAGCCGCAGTTCATCGTGTGCGACGAGCCGGTGAGCGCCCTGGACGTGTCGATCCAGTCGCAGATCCTGAACCTGCTGTCGGACCTGAAGTCGGCCCTGGGCCTTTCGTACCTGTTCATCGCCCACAATCTCGCCGTCGTCGAGCACTTCTGCGACCGGGTCGCGGTGATGTACCTCGGCCGGATCGTGGAATCCGCGACGCGCGACACGCTGTACGAGGACCCGAAGCACCCCTACACCCGCGCCCTGCTCAGCGCCGCCCCGCAGCACGATCCCGGGCGCCGCCGCGACCGCATCGTGATGCCCGGCGAGGTGCCGAGCCCCATCCGACCGCCGAGCGGCTGCGCGTTTCACCCGCGATGCGACCTGACACGGCGGCTCGCGGACCTGGCCGGCGCGACGGAGGTCGAACGGGTCAACGTCTCCGGCGACCGGGTCGCGGTGATGTCACGCTGCACCCGGGAGCGGCCCACGCTGGAGACGGTGGGCCGCAACGCGGAACACGCCTGTGCATGCTGGTTCCAGGACGAGCACGTCCCGCCCTTGACGGAGACGCGAAAGGCGCTGTAGACTCCTCGATTCGACTTGTGACCCGCAACGAACGGATCCCGAACATGGTGAAACTTCGACTCAAACGATTCGGCCGCCGGCACCGCCCCTACTATCGCGTCTGCGTGATGGATCAGCGCTCGGCGCGCAACAGCTCGGCCATCGAGGAGCTGGGATATTTCGACCCGATCGCCAAGGATCCCGAGAAGGAGCTCAGCATCAACGCGGAACGGGCGAAGTACTGGCTGAGCGTCGGCGCCCAGCCCAGCGACACCGTCCGGACCCTTCTCCGCCGCCAGGGCATTCTCGAGTCGAAGAAGTAGTCGTCAGACCGCAGCTCACCTCCCGCCCCGCGCCCACCGGCTCATGCGCATCGACGTCCTGACCCTGTTCCCCGAGATGTTCCACGGGATCCTGGGCACGAGCATCCTCAAGCGAGCCGCGACCGACCGCGACGACCGACCGGCGCCGGTCGAATACCACCTCACGAACGTTCGCGACCACACGACCGACCGCCACGGCAAGGTCGACCAGTCGCCGTACGGCGGCGGACCGGGCATGGTCATGCAGTGTCAGCCGATCTGGGACGCCGTCGCCGCCGTCGAGGCGTCCGACGCGCGACCCGCGCGGCGGCTCTACATGTCCCCGCAGGGACGGCGCCTGGACCAGGCGCTCGTCGAGCAGCTGGCGGGCGAGCCGCGCCTGCTGATCCTGGCCGGTCATTACGAGGGCGTCGACGAACGGGTCCTCGAGCGCCTGCAACCGATGGACGAGGTCAGCATCGGCGACTACGTCGTCAGCGGGGGCGAGCTCCCGGCGATGGTGCTGATCGACGCAGTGGTTCGCCTGCTCCCCGGGGCGCTCGGCGACGACGCGTCAGTCGAGGACGAGAGCTTCTCGGGCAGCAACGATCGCCGCCTCGACTATCCGCATTACACGCGCCCGCCGGTCTGGATGGGCGCGGAGGTGCCGCCGGTCCTGCTCTCGGGCAACCACGCCGAGATCGACCGGTGGCGGAAGGAGCAGTCCGAGGCGCGGACGCGGAAGCGCCGGCCGGACCTTCTAGCTGAGGAAGAGGGAAAGTAAGCGATTAGTCATTAATCATTAAGCCAATCGTTTTTTGTCAATTCGGATGCAGGTCCGATGCCGTGTCCGAAATGGCAGATAACGATTGGCTTAATGACTAACAGCTTAATTCAATTCAGTCTCGTCATCTCGTGCGCCTCGGCAACGGCGTCGTTGCATAGACGCCCGTCCTTCATGTTCAGCGCCGTGGCGAACGCGCGATCGCGAGCGGCCAACCGATCGATTCCCTCGTCCGCCAGCCGGAGCACACAGGACTGCGTCGCGTGACAGAGCGCCTGGGTGCTCGTGCGCCCCACGGCGCCCGGCATGTTGGTCACTCCGTAATGGACGACCCCGTCGACGACATAGGTCGGATCCTGATGCGTCGTGGGCTTCGTGGTCTCGGTGCATCCGCCCTGGTCGACGCCCACGTCGATGATGACGGCGCCATTCTTCATCTCCCGCAGCAGCTCGCGCCGGATGAGCACGGGTGTGCGCCCGCCCGGAATGAGCACCGCTCCGATGATCAGGTCCGCCTGCACGGCGTGCTCCCGGATCGCATGGGGATCGGAGTAGATCGTGTGGACGTTGGCGGGCATCACGTCGTCGAGATACCGCAGCCGGTCCAGATGCAGGTCCATGATGAAAACCCGCGCCTCGAGTCCCGCGGCCACCTTCGCGGCATTCGTGCCGACCACGCCGCCGCCGAGGATCAGCACGTTCGCCGGCTCCACGCCGGGCACGCCCCCCAGCAGGATGCCGCGCCCCATCATCGGGCGCTCGAGGTACTTGGCCCCCTCCTGGATCGACATCTTGCCGGCGACCTCGCTCATCGGCGTCAGCAGCGGAAGCCGATGCTCCTCGTCCTCGAGCGTCTCGTAGGCGACCGCGGTGATCCGCCGCTCGAGGCACGCCTCGGTCAGCGCGCGGTCGGCGGCGAAATGGAAATAGGTGAACACGACCTGACCCGGGCGCATCAGCTCGAGCTCGGGGCCGATCGGCTCCTTCACCTTGACGATCATCTCCGACGCGGCGAACACCTCATCCGCCGAACCGACGACTTCGGCGCCCGCCTGCCGGTACTGCGCGTCGTCGTAGCCGCTGCCGACGCCCGCTCCGACCTCGACGTGCACCCGGTGACCGGCCTCGACGAGCAGCTGCACGCCGACCGGCAGCATCGACACCCGATACTCGTCTGACTTGATCTCGCGCGGGACACCGACAATCATGGCCATGCGACGACGCGCTGCGCCGTTACTGAAGGTTGACGGGCATGAT
>NYZC01000439.1 GCA_002686995.1 Phycisphaeraceae bacterium
GGGGGGGGGGGGGGGGGGGGGGCGTATGCGGGCAGGTTCTCAACTGAACTGAACTGTGATGTCCCATGAGACTTCATTGCTTGACTCCTTGGCCTGTCTCTTCGCGCGGCGCGCAACGACCGCCCGGCTCGTCACCCTTCGATCTTTCCGTGGGGCACGTGTCTTCTGTTACGCGTGCCCACGCCATCGTGTTTCGTTCGCCTTGTAACGACTTACATCGCCGTTACATTGCGAAATCTCATCGCGACAGCTCCCGCGCTCTTCGGATCATCTTCAGCAGCTCTGCCGCCTGTCGGTCGAGGGGCAGGGCGGCGCAGGTCTCTTCGAGCAGCCGCTCGAGCTTCTCGTAGCCCGAATCGGTTGCGTAGGGCGATCCACGGAGAAGCTCGGCGAACTCCGCGGCGCCGGCGGCGAGGAAGAAGCGCGGATCCTTTTCAGCCGTTCGAGCCCGTACAAGATCACGTGAGATCGGCTTCGAGATCTCCTCGATGCGCTGGGCGTCCGCGTTGCGGTAGCGGACGAAGACTTCGCCGATCGGCGATTCGACGTCGACGCCCTCGTTGAGCTCCAGCTCGTAGAGGGCGGTCGCAGCCTGCCCCGACCCGATCTCCCCGGCGTCGATCGCGTCGTTGCGGAAATCCTTGTCGGCCACGTCGCGATTCTCGTAACCGATCAGCCGGTACCTGCGCACGACCTGCGGATCGAACGCCACCTGGATCTTCGCGTCGAACGCCACCGTCTGCAACGTTGCGATCATCCGATCAACGAATACGTGGCGGGCCTGGCGCTTCGAGTCGACGAAGACGTAGTTGCCGTCACCCCGGTTGGCGAGCTTCTCGAGCAGCGCGTCGTTGTACGACCCCGCGCCGAACCCGGCGCTCGTGAAGGTGATGCCGTGCGTCCGATCGGCGGCGACGCGCGCCAGCAGCGTCTCGGCATCCGACGGGCCGACGTTGGCGACACCGTCCGAGCAGAGGATCACGCGGTTGATCTGGCCGGACAGGAAGTTCCGCCGCGCGACCTGGTAGCCCGTGCCGAGTCCTTCGAGGAGGTTGGTCGAGGCGCTGCATCGGAGGGCCCGGATCTTCGCGAGGATCTCGTCCTTGCGATCCCCGGCGGCCGCTTCGAGGACCAGGTTGGCCTTCGTGTCGTAGGTGACGAGCGAGACGCGGTCGGCGGGCGTCAGCGCACCGACCAGAAGCTCCAGCGCGTGCTGGACGAGGGGGAGCCGATCCTCCTTGGCCATCGAGCCCGAGCAGTCGACCACGAACACGAGGTGCGCGGCCTTCCGCCCGTCACGACCGCGGACCGCGGCCTTGACGCCGATCTTCGCGAGGGTGAGCCCGCGGCGGAAGGGCGACGGTGCGGCGCCGACGTGGATCGCGAACGTGCCGTGGGACTGCGACGGGTAGTTGTAGTCGAAGCTGTTGACGAACTCCTCCATCCGGACCGTGTGCCGCGGCGGCATCGCGGATCGCGCGAGCAGGGCGTTGCGGGCCATCGCGAACGACGCGGTGTCGGCTTCGAGCGCGAACGTGGAAAGGCGGTCGCGGGCGGTCAGGACCCAGGGGTTGACGGGGATGATTCGCACGGGCGCGGCGGTGGGGGCGTCGTCACCTGCGTCAGCCTCGTCCAGGCCGAGCGCGGAATCCTCGGAGTCGTCCGGTGCGTCCTTGGAAGCAGGGATCAGGTGTGAAGTGACGTACTGGTGCGATTCGCGTTCGTCCTCGTCACCGAACGTACTACTCGACTTCTTCTGCCGCAGGAGCTTCTCAGCGGAGACCCCACTTCGATCGAAGACCAGCGCTGCTTCGGAATTCGCGGCTGCCCCCCAGTCGTTCTTGCCGCCGGATCGCTTGCGCTCTTTCTGACTCAGTCGATCCTCGGACGATTCGGGCGCTCCGGGGTCGAGTTTGGGCGTGACAGCGTTCAGTTTCGAGAGATCTCCAAGCGCGAGCGGTCCCTGTCGATCGGAAGCTTCGATTTTGTCGACTTTGCGCGAATATCTTGCTGTCATGTCGTGCCGCCAGCCCTTGGCCAGCTCTGATCGGGACGCACCCAGACCGTCCGGCTCGTCGTCGGGAGCGGGTCCGGTGGGGCTGTGCGTATTGCTGAGGGCGCTGTTGAGATCGAAGACCTCGGACGTCACGGCGGCGGCGTCCAGGCCAGACATCTCGACCCCCCGCATGTCTGTAATTCCGGGATCAGGGGATGATCTGATGCTCCAGTTGTCGTTGGCCTCTTCCGATGATTCTGCCCTGCCCATCCAATACCACTGCTGCTCCATGTCCTCGAGGTGGTGCTGATCACGGCTGGGATCTGGGTTCTCGGACGGGTCGTTTCGCCGGATACTGTTGTTGCCGGCGGCGCCGGCGCTCGCGACCGTGCCGGCGGCGTCGCCAGGGGCGTTGATCACGGCGGCCGAGGCGCCTTCAGCCATACGGAAGTTGGCTGTCTTCCGGTTCCCTTGCGCAGTCGGAGATGATTTCCGTTTGTATACCTCCCCGATTCTGACCTGGTTGTTCTGCGTGAAGAAAACGGTTTCGACGGGTGAGATCGACCGGCCTGCGATGTCGGATCGCGCGTGACCATCCGCATAGCCCGTGCTGATCTCGTTTCCGGAGGTCGACCGTCCGTTCGGTGCCTTGTTCGCCATGCGAGTTTCGGACTCGCCGAGGATCCCCGAGGTCGCCTTGCCGCCCGGAAGCGCCTTGACCGCGCCTTTGCTCCTGACGATCTGCAGCGGCTCGCCGGCATTGGCCCGGACGCCTGGTTCCGTCCGGGGCACGGCACGCGCTGCCTTGCCACGATCGGATTCCCGGTTTCCTTCGTCTTCGCCGTGACCGTCATCGTCGAATCTGCGACCCAGCTTCCCGCTGACCGTCGCCGGCTCCAGGAATTCCTGTCGAGGCTCGTTCAACGCCAGCGCTTCGTCGGAAAGGCCGGGATGCGACGATTGCCATTGGAATCCCCCCGATATGTCTTCGGAAGAACGATCGTTGGATTGCATCCCGAGCGACGGGCGCCCCGCACCGCGGGACGCCTTTCTGATACTTGGCGCGACAAGACCGATTGCAACGCAGACCCCCATCAGGACGAGGGCGGCGAGCGCCAGGGGACGAAACGGAAACCGAAACGGTGCAGGTGCAAGAATGGCGGCGCGGCGCTCGTCACTCAGGCGCGGCGACGGCTGGGCGGCGGCGTGCTCCTGCAGCAGCGTGCTCGTGTTGCGCAGGTCGTCGAGCTGCTCGCGGCATCGCCCGCACGTTTCGAGGTGCCCCTCGACGGCGACCCGGTCCGCGTCATCGATCTCGTCGAAGATCAGCAGGGCCAATAGAGGTTGTGCCTGGTTGCAGTTCATTTCGCGTTGGGAGTCGTTGTCTTTTCCACGTTCTCGTCCGCTCCGCCCGCTCGCTCAGGCGGACCGTTCGTCTTGAGACGCTCCGTGATCATGGACAGTCCCTTGTGCAGCCGGTATCCCGCGTTGCCGACGGTCAGACCCGTCAGTGCGCAGATCTCGCGCAGGCTCATGCCGTCGATGACCTTCAGGTGCACGACCTGCCGCAGCTGCGGTGGCAGCTTTTCGAGTTGGGCCATCGCCAGCGCTGCCGACTCGCGGCGTTCGACGAGACCGATGGTGCTCGTCTGCTCCACCGGTTCGGCAGCGGCCTGGTCCGCCATCGCCTCTTTGGCGCGCCGCCGCGTCTGGTTGCGCCGTATCCGGTCGATGGCAAGATTGTGCGCGACGCGAAAAAGCCAACGGGAAAGATCCTTGATTTCGGCACCGCGACGTCGGGTCGTCTGCCGATGCAGGCGCAGGAACACTTCCTGGACCACATCCTCCGCCTGGTCGGCGCCGCTGCCGATCATCGCGGCGGCATAGCGCAGCAGGCGAGATTCGAATTCTGACACGGTGGCGGCGATATCGATCGCGCCGTCGTTCCCCGGGACACACCCCGCCGCCTCGTCGGGCGGATCGGCCCCGGTCGTCAACGACAACGTTTCGCCGGCCCCGGCCGGATCGTCTGTCGGCGGTCTGGTCATCGAAGCAGCGTTGTCGGACACATCTCTATAGACGTCGTGGAGGCGGGTTCGTCTGGAATCATTTCAAGAAAAACGACTATTCGCCGGCTCGGGTTCTCGGACCTGCGAAGCCCTGGCGAACCGCGCGGCGTCAGCCCGCGGTTCTGCGGCCAATGGGACGCGAATGCTTTGGGACCGACCGTGTCCTGTGCGCGGCCCACCCGTCGGCATACGCCGGCGGTTCGCATCGCTGTATGATTCGAGCCTTCCCTGGTTCAAATACGGAAGATTGCCCCCAGGCGGCGCCCCATCAGGATCGAGGCCCCGATCAGGGTCACCGATAGCAGCGCCATGCCCCAGACGCCCATGGCGCTGGCGATGTAGGGTCCGTCGCCGAGCCTCTGGAACAGCTCGTAGATCGCCTTCGTGATCGGGAAGTCCTCCTGCTTCCGCGCGAGGATCAGGGAGTCGCTGACCTCGAGCATGGAAAAGCTGAATGCGAGGATCGCGCCGGCGATGAGGTTGGCACCGATCAGGGGCACCGTGATCCGGCGCACCGTGTACAGCGTCCCGCCGCCGAGATTGTGCGCCGCTTCCTCCAGGCTTACAGACGTCTGTTCAAGCCCTGCGGAAGCCGATCGCACGACGTAGGGAAGGCGGCGGATGGCGTAGGCGATCACCAGCAGCGGGATCTGGTTCGGGTTCGTGCCCACGACCGACGCCCATTGCGGCACCAGGTTGAACGGCCAGTGCAGTGTCATGGCGACGTAACCGAACGCCATGACCAGACCGGGCACCGCGAGCGGCAGCATCGCTAGCCCGTCGAGCAGCCAACCGCCGCGCACGCGCAGGCGCACGTTGAGGTACGCGATCGACGTGCCGATCACTACGGCCAGCGCGGTGGCCATCGAGGCGAACAGCAGGCTGTTTCGAATCGATCGCGATGCCAGCCCGTGTCCCAGCGCGTTCTCGAAATGAGCGAACGTGAGCGCATCCGGGAGCACTGACCGGTACCAGCCGCCTTCGATGCTGAAGGCCGAGAGTACGACGCCGACGTGCGGCAGCAGCGCCAGGCCGATCGTGACCGCGAATGCCGCCGCCGCGCCCAGGCCGGCCAGCGGCCCCAGTCGCCTGACGGTGCCTGCGATCGATGCCTTCGTCTGCATCGCGTGTCCCTGCCGGCCGAGCAGGACCTTGCCGATGAGGTAGAACGCCGTCGCGTGCGCGAGCATGACGACGACGAGCGCGTACGGGCGCGGATTCGACTGCACCTCGCTGATGCCCCAGAAGATCTGCACGGGCGTCACCGTGTAGTAGTCGAACATCAGCGGCGTACCCAGCTCGGTGAACGACCAGATGAAGACGATCGTCGTGCCTGCGAAGACGCCGGGCATGATCAGCGGGAGCGTAATGCGGCGGAATCGGCGCCAGCCTCCGGCGCCGACGCCCCGTGCCGCTTCGTCGAGCGTCGGGTCGAGGTTCGCCAGCGCGGCCGTGAGGTTCAGGAACGTGATCGGGTAGAGATGCAGCGCCTCCATGATCACGACGCCCCAGAAACGTCCGCCGACCGCCCCGCCGAGGAAATCGATGCCGGCCGACTCGGGGTCGATCCATCCCAGGTTGCCGAGCAGCGCGTTCAAGGCGCCGAACCGGCCGAGCACGGCCCGAATGCCGATCGCGCCGACGAAGGGCGGCAGGATCAGCGGCACCATGATCAGGCTGGTCGCGATGCGCTTGCCGCGGAAGTCGCAGCGTACGGCGAGCACGGCGAGCGGCAGCGTCAAAAGCAGGCAGAGCAGGGTCGTGAACGTGGCGATGGACAGGCTGTTGAACAGCCCCCGGAGCATCACCGGATCGCGATAGATCGACGCGACGTAGCCGAACGTGAACCGTCCGTCGACGCCGACGAAACCGCCGCGCACCGTCAGCACGATCGGCCAGATCATGAACAGGAACATGATCGCGAGCAGCACGAAGTAGACGGCGTACCGGGTTGGGTGGGGGTTGCGGCGCGGCACGTAGATGGTGATGGTTGCGGAACCGTCGAACGCCGGCGTACCGCGCGGCGTAAGCCCGCGGGTCTGCGGTCATTGGTGCCCGAATGCCTGGGGCCCGACTGCGCCTCGTGCGCGGTCCACCGGCCGGCTTACGCCGGCGGTTCGCCGCTATTCCCCCCCGATCGTCAGCGGCGTCGTCTTCTCCACGTCACCCGCCGCGATCTTGTCGAACCCGCTGCCCAGCTCGCCGATCGGGTCGGGCGGAAGAATGGCGACGTTCTTCTGTCCGAGCGTCGCCTCGCCGCGCTCGACGCGGGACTGGAACCGCCGGCACTCCTCGAGCAGGCGGTCGAGGATTTCCTCCTCGGGCACGTTCGCGACGCGCTCGCCCTGGACGTAGATGATGCCGCGACGGTCGCCCGCGAAGATCGCGACGTCGGCGCCTTCGGCTTCGCCCGGGCCGTTGACGATGCATCCCATGACCGCGACCTTGATCGGCATCTCGATCTGCTCGGCGAGCTTGCGCCGGACGTCCTGGACGAGCTTGAACAGGTCGACCTGGATCCGCCCGCAACTCGGGCACGCGATGAGCTCGGCGCCGCGGCGCTGGCGCAGCTCGAGGCAGTAGAGCAGCTCGAGACCGTCCTCGACCTCGAAGACCGGGTCGTTCGCGTAGCTGATCCGCACCGTGTCGCCGACGCCGCTGGCGAGCAGGTGCCCGAGCGGCACGACCGAGCGGATCGCGCCGGTCTCGCGCGGTCCGGCGTGCGTCACGCCGAGGTGCAGGGGATAGTCGAACCGCCGCGAGATCTCCTGGTAGGCGCTGATCACGAGCTGCGGATCGATGGACTTCGCGCTGATCACGACGTCGTGGAAGTCGCGCTCGTGAAAGATCTCGAGGTACTCCTCGAGCTTGGCGACCATGATCGCCAGGAAGTGCCCGTGCTTGTTGTCGGAGAAGACGCCGCCCAGCTCCGTCATCCGCTTCTGCTTGTCCTTGCGCTCGACGATCGAGCCTTCGTTGACGCCGACGCGGATCGGCAGGCCACGCTCCTTGCAGGCGTCGATGACCCTGAGCACCTGGTCCCGGTCCTGGATGTTGCCCGGGTTGAGGCGGATCTTGTGCACGCCGGCCTCGATCGCCTCGAGCGCACGTTCGAAATGGAAGTGCACGTCGGCGACGATGGGCACCTGCACCTGATGAAGGATCTTCGTGAGCGCTTCGGTGTCCTTCCGCTCGGGCACGGCGACACGCACGATGTCGGCTCCGGCGGCGGCGAGCTTGTGGATCTCGGCGACGCATCGGTCGATTTCGTACGTGAAACCGGCCGTCATCGTCTGCACGGAGACCGGCGCGTCGCCGCCGATCTTCACGTAACCGTGGGCGTCGTCGCCGAGGGTGACCTGCCGTGTGACTCTGCGGTCGCTCATGCAATGATGCTACCATGCGACGAACGTTTTCGCCGAGTCGACGCATGCCTGATCCACCTGTTTATCCACTTCGTTTCGAGCCGGTCTACAAAGAGAAGGTATGGGGCGGTCGCCGTCTCGAACGCTTCGGCCGAGCGCTGCCGGGCGACGCTGCGGCGCGGATCGGCGAGTCCTGGGAGATCTGCGATCTCGACGCGACGTCGGCCTCGGGCGGCGGCGGTGAAGCGGCGCATTCGGTCGTCGCGAACGGTTCGTTGCGGGGCTCGACCATCGGCGAGGTGACGGCGCGCTACGGCCCCGCGCTGGTGGGTCGCCTGGAGACCGGCGAAGGTTTTCCGCTGCTGATCAAGTACCTCGACGCGATGGAGAACCTCTCGGTCCAGGTGCATCCCAGCGCCGAATACGCGGTGGCACATGCGGATGCCCACCTCAAGAGCGAGGCCTGGTACGTCGTCGACGCCGAGCCCGGATCGGCGATCTGGAAGGGCATCCGGGAGGGCACGACGCCCGACGTCTTTCGCGCGGCGATCGAATCCGGCGACCGTGCGCGGATCGAGTCGCTGATGATCCGGGTGCCGGTCCGGCCGGGCGACTGCCACTATCTTCCAAGCGGAACCTGTCATGCCCTGGGTGAAGGCGTGTTCGTCGCCG
The DNA here is from genome assembly GCA_002686995.1 of Phycisphaeraceae bacterium. GTDB lineage: Bacteria > Planctomycetota > Phycisphaerae > Phycisphaerales > Phycisphaeraceae > NYZC01. The sequence continues at coordinate 8,103 of NYZC01000439.1, forward strand.
AGGTCCAGACGCCAAGCGACACGACGTTCCGCGTTTACGACTGGGGCCGAACCGATCGCGAGCTTCACGTCGAGCAGGCGATGCAGTGCATGGCGTTCGGGCCCGCCGAGGTCGAAAGCTGCGAGCGGCGCAGTCATGTCGCGGGCATGTTCACGACGGTGACGCGGCTGGTGCTGTGCGAGCATTTCCGCATCGAGAAGGTGCGCATGAGCGAAGGGTATGAGCAGGAGATTCCTTACGATCAGCCGACGATCTGGATGGTGCTCGAGGGCGGCGGCACGATCGAGACGGGCAATGGGGCGGAGGCAGTGGATTTCGAGCGGGGGCAGACGCTGCTGGTGCCGGCGGCGATGGATGAAGCGAAGGTGAGGCTGGCGGCGGACACGTCGTGGCTGGAGGTGACGTTTCCGCAGGCGTTGCCGGAGCGCATCGCGTGAGGGCCGGGGGCGCGGGGTCCGGGTCGGGGGCGACTTGAACGTCGGTGCGCGGTCCACCCCCCCGGCTGACGCCGGGGGTTCGATTGGCATGGCGGTCGGATGCCGCATCGGACCGCCGACCCCGTTCCAGACCAGGCCCTATGCCGGCAGCGCCTCCCGGAAAAACCCTATCCAGTTCTCATGAAAGACGGCGTCGAGATCTTCGTCTCCGTACCCGCGCTCGGCAAGAATGTCTTCCAGCTTGTGAAGATCCGCGATCGTGTCGAGGTCCGAAGGCGACTGCTCCGTCCCGAACCCTCCGTCAAGATCGCTTCCGATGCCGACATGCCGGCAGTTGCCCAGAAGCTGACAGTTGTGATCGATCTGGTCCGCGACGCGTGAAAGCTCGACATCATCGCGGCAGCCGGCGCCCTTGCGCCACTCCGGGTGAAGCATCCAGCAGTCCAGCACTGCGCCCAGCACGCCGCCGCGTTCCGCGATCCTTCGAATCTGCTCGTCGGTGATCTGGCGATCGCCCGGTACGAGTGACCTGCAGTTGCCGTGGCTGACGAACACCGGGCCCTCGTAGATCTCCATGGCCTCGTCGAGCGCCGTGTCGGCCGTATGAACCAGATCGAGGATCAGGCCGAGCCGGTTGAACTGTGCGAGCAGGTCGCGCCCGGCGGGCGTCAGGGGACCGTCGCCGCCGGTGCCCATCGCGTGCGGGCTCTGGCCGTAATGGGCGAGGCAGGCGGTGCGCAGTCCCTGGCGCCACCACCACTCGGCGTGATCCGGGTCGACGATGGGGTCGGTGCCTTCCATGCTGAGCAGGATGCCGACGGGTCCGGTGTCGTCGGACTGCCAGCGCGTGAACGTTTCGTCGAGATCGCTGCGCGTCCGGATCATGCGCAGATGCCCGCCGCGCTCGAGCATCCGGTAGTAGGCGAGCTCGGCCTGGGCGAACGCCGAGGCGATGGTCTGGTTGTCGTGGTCGAGGTCCTCGCGCAGGAGGGCTTCTCCCCGCTGGCGCAAGCCACCGGGATCGTCGCTCGGCGCCGGACGGGCGCGGCTCAGCACGGTTGCGAGGCAGATGCCGATCCGGCCGCGACGCATCTCAGGCAGGCTGACGGTGCACGAGGCGCGGCACTTGCCGATCATGCCGGCTTCGAGGGCGCGCAGCTCGCTGATCGGTTTGAGCTGATCGCGGTCATACCGCAGCGCGTTGAGGGCGAGGTCGAGATGGGCGTCGAGAATGAATCGCATGGGTTTCGAGTTCCGGTGGGTGGCTGGGGTCGAGCGAAGCGAGCCCCCAGTTGCCCGAGCGCAAGGGGCGCGGTGTTTCGATGACATCCTGCCTGGGGGCTCGCTGCGCTCGACCCCGGCCACCCACAGGGCTTCGGTGCTACGGTACCACGGGCGCGCCCGCGAGCTGGCCGAACAGTGCCAGCGGCGCTGCCTGCTCGATCTGCACGTCCACGATGCTGCCGATCTGTCCGGGCTCGCCATCGAACATGACGATCAGATCGCCGCCGGTGCGACCGCACATCTGCGTCGTGCTCTGCGCGGACTCCCAGCCCACGGTCACCGACGGATCGGCGGTGTTGCGGCTCTTCTCGGCGCGGCGGCTGACCGATTCGACGAACACGGGCACCGTGCGACCCACGTATCGTTCATGAATGGCGCGGCTGACGCCGTTCTGGATCTCGAGCAGCTCGTTGTTGCGCCGTCGCTTGACCGCCTCGGGCACGTCGTCCTCCATCTTTTCGTGCGCCGACGTCCCGGGCCGGGGCGAGTACTTGAAGATGAAGCAGTTCTTGAATCCGCTGCGTCGGAGCAGGTCGCGCGTCGCCGCGTGATCCTCCTCGGTCTCCGAAGGAAAGCCGCAGATCAGATCGCTGGCGATCTCGGCGTCGGGGAGCGTCCGGCGGATTCGGACGAGAAGATCTTCGTATTGCTCGACCGTGTATCCGCGATTCATCAGCCGCAGAATGCGATTCGACGCCGACTGCACCGGCAGGTGGAGGTAACGGCAGATGCGCGGGCGCGTACGGATGGTCTCGAGGATGTCGTCGCCGAAATCACGCGGGAAGCTCGTCACGAAACGCAGGCGCTGCAGGTCCGGCACTTCGTCGTGGATCCGGGCGAGCAGCTCGGCGAATGACGTGCCCGGCAGATTCGGCGATCGGATCGCCGAACCGCCGACCTGCGGCTGGCGAACGCCGTCGACGCTCACCGCGGCCGTGTCGTCGAAGTGATAGTGGTTGACCGTCTGCCCGAGGAGCGTGATCTCGACGACGCCGGCCTCGACGAGCTGCCGACATTCGTCCACGATCGTGTCGGGTGGGCGGTGCACCTCGGCGCCGCGCGTCTGCGGCACGACGCAGTAGCTGCAGAACTTGTTGCAGCCGCGCGTGATGCGTACGTAGGCGGAACCGTGATGTTCGTCGGGGGAGAAGCTGCGCGCCAGGTCGACCATCTCGAGGCGATCCTCGGCGGCGGCCAGCGTGCCGGAGCGGCGATGGGTGTTTCCCTGCAGCGCGACGTTCTCGCGACGCCGTCGGGTGCGCCGGGCGAGGTCCGTCCGGAGCATGTTGTCGATCAGCAGCGGCAGCTTGTCGAGCTCGCCGGGTCCGCACAGCAGATCGATTTGCGGGTAGCGGGCCAGCATCGCAGCCCCTTCCCGCTCGGCCATGCAGCCGACCACGCCGAGCACCGTGTCCTCGTTTCGGCGCTTGTGCTGGCCGACCTCGCCGATCCGGCTGTAGACCTTGTGCTCTGCGTGATCGCGGACCGAACACGTGTTGTACAGCACCACGTCCGCGGCGCGCCAGTCATCGATGAAACGATAGCCGAGACCGCGCAACTGGCTTTCCACCAGCTGCGAGTCGAGCACGTTCATCTGGCAGCCGAACGTTTCAAGATAGATGGTGGCCGAGCGATCCAAGCCTCGAATTGTAGTCGGAAGGTCGCAAGCTCGGAGGTCGGGGGGCGGGGAGGGGCGTTTTCACGTTGGTGGTGGAGGCTGGTCGATACGTCCACCATGGGAGCGGACATCGATCACGGCGCTGCCGATCGGCTGGAGAGGCTGGCCCGACCGCTCGCGTCGTGGCTTTGCCTTGCGGGCGGTTGTGCGATCGCGTCCGGTCTCGTCCTGGTGCCGGCATGGCTCGATCTTCAGGACATGCAGAGCCATCGCGATCTTCTGCGCGAGCAGGCCGTCGAGGCAGAGCGACGACGCCATGACTACCGGCACGTCGAGCGGGCGCTGCATGCCGCGGACCCGTACGTGCTCGAGCATGTCGCCTACCACCATCTCCGCATGAAGCCGGTCGGCACGCAGCCACTCGATCTGCCGGTCGAGCGATTCGACGGCGATCTGCTCGGGCAGTTCAGCGGCCGCGCGTCGTCCCGCGCCGGGGACGTCGAGCCAGTGACGCCGCCGGTCGGTTCCTGGATGATCGACGGCTCGGACGACCACAAACGCTGGCTGCGCGGTCCGCGCAGGATCGCGGCGATCGTCGTCTCCGGCTATTGCGTGGCAATGGGGCTGTGCCTCGCGCTGCCGGGCAGGTCCGTTGATGCCGCGGAGAGGGAATGAAATTAAGCTATTAGTCATTAAGCCAATCGTTATTTGTCATTTCGACGAC
>NYZC01000440.1 GCA_002686995.1 Phycisphaeraceae bacterium
AGCAGGCGATGTCGCGGTGCATCGTCGATGGAGGCCGACGCCGCCAACGGGCGATGCAGCCGGTCGACGCCAGGCAGAGTTTTGAGACAGAGCCTAACGTCCCACCCCCGCCAGCCGGGTCAGCGTGCCGTTCAGCCACCGGGCGTCCAGGCGCCTGATGCGTCCCTTCCAGTCACGTTGCTCGACCCAGGCATGGTGCCGATCGCATTCGCGCAGCAGGGACGAAACGGCGCTCGCCAGATCGCGGCGTCCCGTCCGCTCGAGCGGTTCGATCAGGTCGTGCCAGGCGTCGTATCCCGAGGCGTCGATGTGAAACATCTCGGCGCGCAGGGCCTCGAGGTGCTCGGCGGGAAGCTCGGCCGGAGGGGTGCCCGACAGCCGGACAATCTGGTCTGCACTGACGTCGTCCGCTTCGAAGGTGCTGCAGCGATCCAGGCTGCCGCAGACGAGCAGTTCGGTCATCGTGAGCAGGCACTTCTCACATGCTCCGCAGTTCACGGCGCCGGACGCGATCTGCGGGTCGTTGCAGCAGTGCAGCACGTCGAGCGCCTCGGGCCAGTCCGACAGCAGCCGGATCTTGTCGAGCCGGCCGGACCACGCGCCGTCCTGGCGCAACGTGACCGCGCTGCTGCTTGTGAACGACGGGTCGATCAGTGGGTGCTGCGCCGCGGGGCCGCCGTCGCGAATCGCCGCGCTCGATCCCGCCACGGCCTCCGTCAGCCGACCGGAACAAGCGTGCGCGACGGCGCCGAGCGCCGCGCCGCACGATTCGATCGGGAAGCAGAGACCGGGCGCTTCGAGGCGTCTCAGGTTCGTTTCGACGCAGAGGAGGTTGGCGTCGGCGGACCGCGTCAGCTTCTCCAGCGCGACGCGATCGCGCTCGAACCGGTCACGGCCGAGGTCCGGGTCGCCGGGGCCGCCGAAGTCGAACCCGTGAACGAGCATGCAGTCTGCAATCGCGCCGGGATGGTCGGGAGGATAGGACAGGCGATTGCGCCTCAGCGCGGCGAGCGCGTCGACGCCGCCGGACATGAAGCTTGCCGTTCGCTCGGGGTGGCGCGGCGTCGGCGGCGCGAATCCTTCGGTCGTTTCGATCGCGACCGGTCGGGCTCGGCTGCGACCCGTTGCGTGCCACAGCCTGTCCAGCGCGACGACGAGGCCGTCCCGCAGCCGCGGGCAGATCGCGCCGTCGACCCGAACCCGGTCCTCTCCGTGATGCATGGCGGGCATGATCGTGGCCAGCAGCATCGCGTTGGGGTTCGGCGCGAGGTCGTCCGCAAAGCCGTCGCCGACCGCGAAGTGGAGCGGCTCTGGCGTGCGATCGGCCTGCTCCCATTCGACGGTGGCCGAGACGCGGGTCATCAGGCCGTCCCGGCTTCGACGAAGGTCGCGCACCAGCACCGTATCGACGCTCCGGTAAGGCTGCGGGCAGGGCCGCGGGGAAAAAATGATTTTAGATCCTTGAGTATTGATTGCAGGACCGGGGTCCGGGGCCGTGAAACGCGGGGCCGACCGCGGCGAAACGGGGTCCGATCGGTCCGATCACGTTTCCGGCGAATCGTCCTCGTACTCGTACTCGTTCTCGTCCTCGATCAGCGCTGCGCTGGCCTCCGAAATCGAGTGCATCGCTCGGCGTAATGCGGCGCCCATCCCCCAGACCTGCGAAAACGGGGTCTGACCCCGTTTTTCCGGCACTGTTACATCGCCGTTACGAACAGATGCGCCTCCGTTGCGTCTAATGTCGTGGAGATGACGGAACCGATGGCAGGATCCATGACTCGAACCACGATGACATGCTCGATTCCGATCTGCCTGCTGGTCGCGTTGACCATGCTCGCGCCGGGGATCGCCCTGGCGCACGACGCTCACCGGCCGCCGGCCGCGAACGTGGTCGTGCCTCAGCGACGGGCCTTCCGCCTCGCCGCCGCCGGTGCGGTGGACGTCACCCGGGTCGATGTCGCGGTGTCGATCGTCGATCAGGTCGCGACGACGACCATGGACGTGAGCCTGGCCAACACCGGCAGCACGCGGGCGGAAGCCGAATTGGTCGTCCCGGTCCCGGACGGCGTCGCGGTGGTCGGATTCACCTACCAGGGCAACGGCGTCGACGTCACCGCGAAGCTTCTTCCGCGCGACGAGGCGCGGCGCATCTACGACGCGATCGTCGCCCAGGCCCGCGATCCGGCGCTGCTTGAATTCATCGACTTCAGCCTGATTCGTTCCAGCGTGTTCCCGGTCGAGGCCGGCGCCACTCAGGTCGTGCGACTCACCTACGAGCAGATCCTGAAGGCCGACGCCGACCGGGTCGACTATGTGCTTCCGCGCAGCGCCGCGATCGACTACGCGATTCCTTGGAAAGTCAAGGTGTCGGTGAAGGACCGCCGGCCGGTCTCGACGATCTATTCGCCCACTCACGAGATCGAGAAGCAGCGGATCGACGATCGCGCATTCCGGGCGCAGATCGTGACCGCGGGCCGCACGGAGCCGGGGCCGTTCAGGTTGTCCTATCTCCTGCAGCAGGCCGACGGCGTATCGGCGTCGGTGATCGGCTACCCCGATCCGTCGGTGGGGGGCGGCTACTTCCTGCTGCTGGCGGGACTGCCCGCGGACGAGCCGAAGGGCGCGCCCGCGATCCGGCGCGAGGTGACGCTCGTGCTGGATCGATCCGGCAGCATGAACGGCGAGAAGCTCGACCAGGTGCGCGAGGCGGCCCTGCAGATTCTCGCCGGCCTCGAGGACGGTGAGGCGTTCAACGTCATCATCTACAACGAGGCGGTCGAGATGCTCTCGCCGCGGCCGGTGATCAAGAGCCGCGAGACGATCGCCGCGGCGCGGCGCTACCTCGAGGGCCTGAGGGCGCGCGGCGGCACCAACATTCACGACGCGCTGCTCGAAGCGCTGCGGCAGGAGCCCGTCGAGAAGATGCTGCCGCTGGTGCTGTTCCTCACCGACGGGCTGCCGACGATCGGCGAGACCTCGGAGCGCCGGATTCGCGCGCTCGCCACGTCCGCCAACCATCATCAGCGGCGCGTGTTCACCTTCGGCGTGGGCGTCGACGTCAACTCCCCGCTGCTGGAGAGCCTCGCGTGGGAGACGAGGGCCACGTCGACCTTCGTGCTGCCCGGCCAGGACGTGGAAGTGAAGGTGGCCGGCGTGTTTCGGCGCCTGGCGGGGCCTGTGCTCGCCGGTGGCAAGCTGCGCGTGCTGGACGAGAAGGGCGAACCAGCGATCGGACGCGTCCGCGACGTGATCCCGGCGCGGCTGCCGGACCTGTTCCAGGGTGATCAGCTCATCCTGTTGGGACAATACATCGGGACGGAGCCGGTCGGCATCGAGATCGCGGGCAATTTCCGCGGCGCGGCACGGCAATTCCGCTTCGATTTCGCGCCGGAGTCGGCGTCGTCCCGGCATGACTTCGTGCCTCGACTCTGGGCGAGCCGGAAGATCGGCCTGCTGATCGACGCGATCCGAAGCAGCGGGGCCGACACGAGCCCGTTCCATCGCGGCGGGCACGATCCGAAGATGCAGGAGCTGATCGACGAGGGGATCCGCCTGTCGACGCAGTTCGGGATTCTCACCGAGTACACGGCCTTCCTGGCGCGCGAAGGCACTGACCTGTCGGATCGCGTTCGCGTGCAGAACGACGCGCTGACGCGGTTCGACCAGCGCGCCGTCAGGAGCCGATCGGGCATGGCGGGCATCAACCAGGAAAGCAACCTCAAGTTCTACAAGGGCCAGTATCGGCTGAACATCGGCAACAACTACCTCAACGACCGCATGGAGGAGGTCTCGATCCACTCCTGCCAGCAGGTGAACGACCGAGCGTTCTACCGCAAGTCGAATCAATGGGTGGACAGCCGGCTGGCGGGCGATGCGGGCCGGGCGGCCGCGCCGAACCGCGTCGTCACCTTCGGCACCGACGAGCACCTGAAGCTGGCCCGCCACCTGGCGCAGCAGCGCCGGCAGGGCGCGATGGCGCTGCCGGGCGACGTGCTGCTCGAGGTCGACGGCGAAGTCGTGCTGGTCAGGAACCCGTAGGGATTCTGAAGTTTGGGTTTTGATTCGGGCGTAACCGGTGCTGAATAGCCACGAAAAGCCACGAAGAGCGGAAATATACGATCCCGACTTCGCGAACCGACAGGGTTCCTTTTTGTGACTCTTTGTGGCCATGAATCCGCGGCCGACCGGTTGGACCCGTTCTTGATTTGTGGCGTCTGGAACCACGGAGTAGCGATGATGAAGAACGTGAAGATGGTCTCGTGCGTGCTGATTCTGAGTATCGCAGGTGTCACTGCGGCGCATGAAGCCGCGCCGGCGCATGGCGTGGTGGATCCGGCGCCGCCGCCGGTGAGGGAGCCGCTCATCCAGATCGGGCTGCTGCTGGATACGAGCAACAGCATGGACGGCCTCATCGCGCAGGCCAAGAGTGAATTGTGGCGCATCGTCAACGACTTCGTCCGGACGACGCGTCATGGACGTCGACCCCGCCTCGAGGTGGCCCTGTACGAATACGGCAACGACAGTCTTTCGGCCGCCGGCGGCTACATCCGCCAGGTGCTGCCGCTCACCGACGATCTCGATCGGGTCTCGCAGGAACTGTTCGCCCTGTCGACGAACGGGGGCAAGGAGTATTGCGGCCAGGTCATTCATCACGCCGCGATGAACCTGCACTGGAGCGGGCGCCACGACGATCTGAAGGTGATCTTCATCGCGGGCAACGAGCCGTTCACGCAGGGTTCGATCGATTACCGGCACGCCGCGAAGGAGTCGATCACCCGCGGCATCGTCGTCAACACGATCCACTGCGGGCCGTACGAGACGGGCGTCGCCGGATCGTGGAAGCACGGCGCGCAGCTCGCCGAGGGCAGCTATTCCAATATCGACCAGGACCGGCGGATCGCGCAAATCGATGCGCCGCAGGACGCCGAGATCGCGCGGCTGGGCATCGAGCTCAACAAGACGTACATCCCGTTCGGGCGCGACGCGCGGCGCGGCTTCGCGAACCAGAATGCGCAGGACCGCAACGCCATGAGCCTCAGTCGGTCGGCCGGCGCCGAGCGAGCCGTGACGAAGGCCAATCACTTCTATTGCAACGACAACTGGGACCTCGTCGATGCGCTCGACAAAAAGGGCGTCGATCTCGCGACGATCAAATCCCATGTACTGCCGGACGACATGAAGAAGATGTCGCTCGAGGAGCGGCGTCGCCACGTCTAAAAGCTGCGGCGACAGCGCAAGGAGATCGCGGAGCGGATCAACCGGCTCAATGTGGAACGCCAGAAATTCATTGCGTCGAAAACGCAGGCGTCAGGCGAGGACACCCTCGACCAGGCGCTGATCCGGACCATTCGCGCCCAGGCGGGCAAGAAGGGCTTCACCTGGTGAGCGGACGCCACCTTCTCGTCATCGAGGACGATGCCGCGATCCGCCGGGGCATCGCCGACGCCCTCGCGCTCGACGGCTTTTCGGTGAGCGAGGCGGAGGATGCCGACGGCGGGCTTGCGCTGGCGCTGGAGCTCGACGTGGACCTTGTTCTGCTCGATCTCGTCCTTCCCGGCGACCGCGTTCGCCATGGCCTGGAGGTGCTCGAGCAGGTGCGCCGCGAACGTCCCACCATGCCCGTGATCATCCTGACGGCGCTCGGCGACGAGGCGGACCGCGTGCGCGGCCTTCGCCTGGGCGCCGACGACTACGTCGTCAAGCCGTTCAGCGTGGACGAGCTTCGGGCGCGGGTCCAGGCCGTGCTGCGACGCTCGCCTGAGCGCCCGTCGGACCTGACGCGGGTCGAGATGGACGACGGACTGATCGACCTCGAACGGCGCGAGGTGTGCTTCGAGGACGGCGAGCGCTGCGCCCTGTCGGAGCGCGAGGCGGAGCTGATCCTCTATCTTGCGCGCAACGCGGGCCGGGTCGTCAGTCGCCAGGAGCTGCTCTCGCGCGTGTGGCGCATCGACCCGACCGACGTGGCGACCCGGACGATCGACATGCACGTGACGCGCCTGCGCGAGAAGCTTCGCGAGCGGCCCACCAGCCCCCGGCTGCTCATGACGGTGCGGGGCAAGGGCTACAAGTTCGGTGGTCGCACTTGAACCGGCCCTGGTTCATCTGGACGGCTTCGGCCCTGTGCCTGGTCGTGGGGCTCGGCGCCCTCGCCTGGGTCAGCGCCGTCGTGGCGCGGCTCGACCGCGAGAACGGCGAGGCCGCGCGGCAGGCTGCCTTCGAGCAGCAGGTGCGCCTGGCGCTGTGGCGCATCGAGTCGGCGCTTTCGCCGCTGATCGGGCGCGAGCACGCGCGTCCGCATTTCCAGTACGAGGCGTTCTACCCCGTGGAGGCGGCGTACACGAACATGTACGCGCCGCTCGAATACGGTGACGTGCTCGTGCCGTCGCCGCTGCTCGCGTTCGAATCGAAGCGGATCCTCCTGCACTTTCAGATCGACGGCGAAGGCGCGCTGGCAAGCCCGCAGGTACCGGCCGGGAACATGCTTGACCTGGCGCAGGCTCGCTTTGAAGCCGACCGCAGCATCGAGCGCGCGACCGAGCGGCTCGAGCGTCTTCGCGGCATCGTGCCGGTCGCGACGATGACGGCGACGGCCGCCACCGTGCCGATCGAAACGGAACCGGCGGAGGCCCGCGTCGCGACCGGCGCGCGGCGTGGGCGCAGGCGTGACGGGAACGACTACGCCGGCCGTCAGCGCGCGAACGCGCAGAACCGCAACCTGGGCAAGGTTCGAAGCGGTATCCAGACCCAGCAGCTTGCCGATTCAGTCAGGGCGGTCGAATCCCGGCCGGGCGAAGTGTCGATCCGCCGGGTCAGCGAGGGGGACAGCCGCGCGTTCTGGATCGAAAGGCAGCTTCTGCTGCTGCGTCGCGTCGTCGTCGGTGACGAGACGGTCGTCCAGGGATGCTGGTTCGACTGGCCGGTCATCGAGGCATGGCTGCTCGGTGAGATCGCCGACCTGCTGCCCGCGGCGACGCTGGTGCCGGTCCTGGACGGCGACCGGTTCGAATCGTCCCGCATGGTCGCCGCGCTGCCGATCGCGCTTTTGGCCGAGGGCGCCCCGACCGGCGCGATTCCGCTTTCGCGTCCCGTGCGGGACATGCTCGCGGTGGCCTGGGCGGGCGTGCTCGTGGCGGTGGGGGCCGTGCTGGTGATGATCCGCGCGACCGTCACGCTGAGCGAGCGGCGCGGCGCGTTCGTCTCCGCGGTGACCCATGAGCTGAGAACGCCGCTGACGACGTTCCGGCTCTATACGCAGATGCTCGATGAACAGATGATCCCTGACGAGGCGAAGCGCCGTGACTACGTCAGGACGCTCCGCGCCGAATCGGACCGGCTCGGACACCTCGTCGAGAACGTGCTTACGTTTGCGCGCCTCGAGCGAACGAACCGCGCCGACCGGTCTGAGACGGTGACGATCGACGACCTGGTGGATCGCATGCGGCAGCGTCTCGAGCATCGGTGCGCCCAGGCCGGAACGATGCTGATCGTCGACGTCGATGACCATGCACGCGGCAGCTCCCTTTCCACCGATGTTGCCGCGGTCGATCGCATCGTCTTCAACCTGGTGGACAACGCGTGCAAGTACGCGGGCAAGGGCGAAGAGCTTGCGCCCATACGGCTGTGCGTGCACCGGGATGGTGGCGAAGTGGCGTTCTCGGTACGCGATGAAGGCCCGGGACTCGGCCCCGAAGCGCGACGACACCTGTTCCGGCCGTTCTCGAAATCGGCCCGCGCGGCGGCGCACTCGGCGCCGGGGATCGGGTTGGGACTGGCGCTCAGCCGACGCCTGGCGCGCAGCATCGGAGGCACGCTGAGGCTTGTCAGCTCGGAGGGCGTGGGGTGTGCGTTCGAACTGCGGCTGAATCGCGACGATCAGTCTTCAGTGAAATAGTCAGAGTCCATGCGCTTGACAGAGAACATTTCTGATGTGAGCGCCGAGCGCACGGGTGGATGATTGAATGGAGCCGTTGTCTGAGGGTCAGCGTCGATCCTGATCGCTCCCTGATTCGGGTGGCTGGGGTCGAGTGAAGCGAGCCCCCAGCGGCTGGGCGCCGATTACCTGGGGCCTCGCTGCGCTCGACCCCAGCCACCCATCGCCGCTCTCCCCGTTGAGCGGCCGATAACCTCCAGCATCGGAACCATGGCCTGCGCCCCCGGACTCTGCCTATGATGACGGACCGGCCGGCGGGAGCAGGGGATCGGGAGCCCAGCCAGATGGGAACGGGAAAGGGTCGCGGACACCGCTTCGATCGATTCGCGCACGCTCGCGGGGCGCCGCGGTTCGATGCGCTCGAGCCGCGCCATCTCCTGAGCGGCGTGCATTTCGATCTGCCCGAGTACGACGTGCCGGCGGGAAGCACGTTCGACGTCCAGGTGCTGATCGATCTCGACGACGTCACGCCGGGCGACCAGGTGCCGCCGCCGGGACTGTTCAGCGCCGGGATTCGTCTCACGTTCGATGACGCGAACGCACTGGTGGCGGGCGCCGAAGCAGTGGCGCTTCCCGTGGATCTCGACGAGAACGGGCTCGGCGGCCCCGCGCTCGTCGAGGTGGGGCCCGGGTTCGCAGGCTTCGCCGCGGCGATCGGGTTTTCCGCTACCGAGGGGTACATGCAGACACTGCTCGCCACGATCACGCTGACGGACCGCGGTTCGGCGCCGTACCCGATCAATCTCGAGCTTTTCTTCGATCCGCCGACCGACAACTTCCTCGACTTCGACGGCACGGCGCTCGACGGCACGCTGGCGCTCGGGTCGGCGATCGTCCGACCCGACGTGCCCGAGATCGTCCTTGACGACACCGCGATCGCCGTTGACGAAGGCGGGGCCGGGATCGTCAACGTCACACTCTCGTCGGCGCCCTTCTCGGTGCTGAACCTCGGTGTCGCGCCCGGGCCCGGGGCGGATCCGGATCTCCGCTCGGTCTCGGACACGCTCACGTTCACGCCGGATGACTGGGACCAGCCGCATCCGTGGATCATCGAGGCGGACGAGGACGACGATACGGAGGACGGTTCGACCGTGTTTACGATCTCGGCGCCAGGGCTGCAGCCCGTCCAGCTCACCGCGACCGAGCGTGACGACGACGTCCAGGATCTTCTCGTTTCGGCGACGGACCTTGCCAGCGCCGAGTCCGATTCGACCTCGTTCACCGTGCGGCTCGCGGCACGACCGACGGCCGCCGTGGAGGTTCGGATCGAAAAGCGCGCCGGCGACGACCCCGATCTCAATGCTGATACGGCGCTGCTCACGTTCACGCCGGATGACTGGGACCAGCCGCGCACGGTCGTCGTCACGGGGTCTGCCGATGCGGACGACGCCGACGGCACCGCCCGGTTCGATGTCGCTTCCGACGGTCTGGACGGCCGAACCGTCACGGTCACCGAGATCGACGACGACGAGCAGGCCCTCGTCGTCAGTCCGACGACCCTGACCGTCGGCGAGGGGCAGTCCGAGATCGTCTTCGTCCGGCTGGCGACGCAGCCGCCGGGTGACGTGACGGTGCAGATCGCGCGGCAGTCCGGTGACGAGGGGCTTTCGTCCGCCGTCGATTCGGTCCTGCTTGGTGCCGCGAACTGGGACCAGCCGCAACCGGTGTCGATCCTCGCCGCGGAGGACGACGACACGCAGGACGGCACGGCGACGTTCACGTTCTCGGCCCCCGATCTGCCGCAACGGAACGTGAACGTGACCGTCGGCGACAACGATCAGCAACGACTGATCGTGTCGCCGTCGTTACTGGCGGTCGCCGAAGACGGCACCGCACCGCTTTCGATCGTGCTGGCCGCCCGGCCGCAGGACGACGTCATCGTGCAGGTCGAGCGCCGCAGCGGCGACGCGGACGTCAGCGTCACGGGCACTCCGATCACTTTCACGGCGAACAACTGGTTCACGGCGCAGACCGTCGATGTGCAGGCGGCACGCGACGATGACGGCGTGGACGGCATCGCAACGCTGGCCGTCATCGCCGAGAGCGTCGACGACGTCCTGGTCGTCGTCAACGAAGTCGACGACGGTCTCCCGCCAGAGATCGCGGACCAGGGATTCGCCGTGACCGACGGCAGCGCTGCGGGGACGGTCGTCGGGACGGTGGACGCGACCGATCCCGATGCGGGTGACGTCGTCACGTTCGACATTGCGGCCGGCAACGACGCCGGCGCGTTCGACATCGACCCTGACGGGACGCTGCGCCTGGTCGATCCGGATGCCCTCGCGGAGGTTGGCCTCGTCACGCTGACGGTGCGGGCGACCGATGCCGCGGGTCTGTTCAGCGAGGCCGCCGTCACGATCGAGATCTTCGACGGCGTGCTCAAGGACGTCTTCGACGACCTGGTCGGGTATGACCTCACGGGCGCGGTGACGGTGGTCCAGGGCGACGATCCTTCGAACCGTGTCGCGCAGATGACCGAGCAGTCCGACGCGGCGATCGCGCGCCTCGTCGACCTTCCGGACGACGCGGATCGTCTCTCGCTCGACTACCTTTTTTCGAATCGCGGTGACGGGGACGCGTTGTCGATCACCATTGACGACATCGAGGTCTTCCGCCGCGTCGGGATCGATTTCGCCGGGGAAGACTTGCTGTCGACGGGCCCGATCGATGTCGCGGCCTTCGCCGGAAGCGCAGTGACGCTCGAGGTGCGCCTCGAGACGACCGGCGCGCCCGGTGCACAGCTTCAGATCGACAACCTCGAGATTACGTCCCAGCCCATCCTGACGCTGCCCCTGGCGGCGGGGCGGCGGGTCATGTTCACGGACGGGGACGGCACCGACGTGACGCTGAGCCTGTCAAAGGGCGACGGCACGCTGACCGTAGCCGGCGAGAACCTCGCGACGATCGAAGAGCGTCGCGCGACGACGATCGCCGGGGATGACATCGAGATCGTGGGGATCGATCTTGCCGGCGAGACCGAGCGTGGCGTGCTGCAGTTTCGCGGCCGCGGCGGAGACGGGCGAATCGGCCTTCGGGGCGCGATCAACGTCGACGGGGCGCTCAACGCGCTGCGCGCGGGCATGGTCGTGTTCGAGCATGTCATCGTGACGATCGGCGGCCCGCTGACGAAGCTGGAGGCGGAGCGGCTGGATCATGTGCGCCTGTTCGTCAATGACGCCGCCGGCGCGCGCCCGCTGCGGATGAAGTTCGACGAGGCCCAGCAGCTTCACGTCGCGTCGACCGTCGCGATGGACCTGAAAGCCGATCGCCTGGCGGGGGGCTCGCTCGATGCGCCGTGGTTCGGTCGCCTTCAGGTGCGCGAGGACGCGTCGTTCTCCCTGTTCGCGACGGGCGAAGGGGCACCGAGGGACGTGGCGGTCAGGCAGGGGCGATTCGGCCGCCTCGTTGACGGGGACTGGCAGGTCGAAGGCGGCGCCGGGGCCATCACGGCGGACGAGATCGAGCAATGGACGGCGCGGTTCACGGGTCCGGTCACTTCCCTGAAGGCTCGGCGGCACGTTCGCGATGTCGATCTCGAAGCGGATTCGGTGCGCAGCGTCGCGGCCGGGACGGACATGACCGCGACGACGATCGATCTCACGCGCGACTTCAACCCCGATCGTCCGCGCGACGTGGCGGTGCGCGATCTTCGTGCAGGCGATGCGATGGAGAACGTCCTCGTCACCGCGCGCAGCGGCATTCGCAGCCTCCAGGCGGGGCGGATGGAAGACACCGTCGTCCGGGTCGGGGTCGCGGACACCGTGCCGGTGGGGCAGTCGCCGGTGGGACCGCAGGACTTCGTCACGGCGGCGCAGATCAGTTCCGTGCGGCTGCGCGGCACCGGCGAGCCAGGGCCCTGGATGCGCAATGTGAACCTCGCTGCGACCGCGATCGGCAGGATCACCACCGGATTCGCCGACGCCGCCGCGGCCTCGACCTTCACGGCCGGCGCCTTCCAGGGACTTTCCTATCGCGACGCGGAGGGCCGCAGAGGGTTCAATCGGCGCAGCGACGTGCTGACCGTCGTCGGCGACCACCTGGTCGACCCCGGGCTGCTGGTCCGGGTCGTCTGACGGAAAGGTCCGAGAAAACGCGTTCGTCCGCCTTGCGTGCCGTGCCGGCTCTTCGATCGTCATGATCGCGTCGTCAGTAACCGACTATTAGATTCTCAGATTGTAACTTCTGCGCACGGTGCGGAGAAGTTCGAACGCTCATGCAGCGCAGTCAAGTTCGGCGGGCAGATCGCGG
>NYZC01000441.1 GCA_002686995.1 Phycisphaeraceae bacterium
CGTGCTCTTGCCCGATCCCGACGGCCCCGTGACGGCGATCGATTCGCCCGGGCGCACTTCGAGGTCGATACCGTCCAGCACGGTCCGGGGCTGGAGCGCGTCCGTGCCGCCGTACGTCTTCGTCAAGGCGGAAAGCTCGAGGATCAGGTCGTCGGTCGGCATGACCATCATTGTGAATCGGTGTAAATCAGTATGAATCAGTATGAATCAGGTCGAAACGGCACGAATCAGTACGAATCAGCTCCGGATCCATCTCCGCGCCTTCATCTCGAATCGCGGCAGCGTCTCCGGCGCGGCGGCCGTTACGGGCACGCGAAGCTGCAGCACGTCGCGTAGCGCTTCGGACACGGCGCCGCACAGGGCGTCGGCGTCGCCGTGGCCAGCGGACGGCTCGACGACGAGCTCCAGCTCGGTCATGCCGGACTGTGCGCGCACGCGCACCTGGTACTCGCTGACCGCGTCGAACCGGCGGACGATCTCGTCCACGGCGCCGGGATAGACGTTGACGCCGCGCACAAGCACCATGTCGTCGCAGCGACCGAGGATGCCGCCTTCCAGCGCCATGTCGACGCGGTTGAGCGCGTCGGCGCCGAGCGTCGAACGGCGCACCAGGTCGCCGGTCCGGTAGCGCAGCAGCGGCGAGCCCGTGCGCCCGAGCGTCGTGAGCACAAGCTCGCCTGGCGTGCCCGGCGGGACCGGGCGTCCGTCGGCGTCGAGGATCTCGGCGAGGTAGGACGACTCGATGACGTGAAGCAGATCGGGGCGGTCGGGGTTGCCGTAGCTGACCGGGCCGATCTCCGTCATGCCGTGATGGTCGAACACGCAGGCGCCGGGCCAATGCCGCTCGATCCGACCGCGGACCGCGGGACTGCTCCCGCCCGGCTCGCCCGCGACGACGATGACGCGCACCCTGGATTGACCGAGATCAATTCGCTTCGACGCCGCGGTCTCGGCCAGGCGCAGGGCGTACGTCGGCGTGCAGCAAAGGATCGTGACGTCGTTGTCGATGAGGGTCTGCAGGCGCGCCGCGCTGCTCATCCCACCTCCGGGAATCACCATCATCTCCGCCTGCAGCGCGGCCTCGAAAGCCGTCCAGAATCCCAGGAACGGACCGAAGGAGAACGCGCAGAGCACGCGGTCACCACGGCGCGCGCCGGTCGCCGCCAGCACCTGGCGCCAGTTGTCGCACATCCACTGCCAGCTTTCCGCGGTGTCGAGCCAGCGGATCGGCTGGCCGGTCGTGCCGCTCGTCTGCGAGAACCGGCAGTAGCGATCGAGGGGATACGTCAGGTTGGTGCCGTACGGCGGGTGTCGCCGCTGGTCTTCGCTGATCTGCGCCTTGGTGGTCAGGGGCATGCGCTGCGTGAACTGCGCAAGCTCGAGCGACGCAGGGTCGATGCCGGCCTGCTCGAGCATCGGGCCGTAGAAGCGGTTCGACGCCATCAGCGTCGCGACGAGCCGGCGCAGCGCGCCGCGCTGGTGCGCTTCGAGCTCGCGGCGATCGGAGAAGCCGGGCGGGATCATCAGCGTGCTTCGGGCGCTTCGGCCGCGGCGGGCGGCGGGGCGTGCACCGGCGGCGGCCGGTAAAGCGTGACGAGGCAGCCGCCGATCGCCGCCAGGACGATGCCGGCCACGAACTGCCACCTCAGGCGCGACCAGGATCCGGCGAGCGTGACGGCGACCAGGGCGTTGATGACCGGGGCACCGGCGAACACGATCGACATGACCACGCTGGGCGCGCCCTTCGCGCCGAAGGCGAGCAGGACGCAGAACGCCCCGATCGCGCCGACGAGGCCGGCCAGCAGCGACAGCGTGATGCCGGCGCCCGACATCTGCCAGCTCGCGCCGCGCCACCAGAGCATCGCCAGCGGCGCCAGCACCGCCGAGAGAAAGTAGGCGATGCCGACCCAGAGGAACGCCTTGTAGCGTCCGTTCGCCGCGTCGCCCATCGCGACCTGCCCGCTGTGCAGCAGCACGCCGTACAGTCCCCAGCACGCCACGGTCATCAGCGCGAAGATCAGCCAGGTCGTCGATGTCGAGTCGTTTGAAGGCATGGTGGCGCGTCGTCGAGTAACAGGTCGCGGTTCTAGTCGGTGAGGGCGTCGAGCTTCCCCGTGATCTGAGGAGGGATGTCCGTGGCCTGCATCGCGTCGGCGCCCTTGCCCATCCGGACGCACAGGGTGGTGATGGAACCGGTGGCGAGCGGCGCTTCGGCGCCGGGCAGGTGAAAAGTGAACGACCAACTGATCGACTTCGCCTTGCGCTCGGCGACGCTCACATGGACCTCGAACTCATCTTCGAATCGCAGCGCCTGGCGATAGTCGCACTGCGCACCGACGCGCGGAAACGAGATGACGGCGTCGGGCGTCTTCGTGTGGACGCAAAGCCCGAGCGACCTCAGGCACGCGTGCTCGGCCTCTTCCATGTACAGGAAGAAACGCGAGAAGTGAACGATCCCCGCCAGGTCGGTCTCCGCGAACTGAACGCGGCGGCGGTAGATGAACGCATCGGCCATGGCGAATTCCTGGACTCCGGCCGAATGATATGGAAAACCGCGCCGGGTCGTGCGATGCCGGGCTTCGATGTGACGTGCGGCGGGGTCAGGATGGTCAGCCGCCGGTCGCCAGGGCCAGGGCCAGCGCGGCGGCGACGGCCGCCGCCCAGGACAGCGGATCACGCACCGATCCGACGATCGGGTCGCCGCCGAGCATGCCGCGCATCGCGCGTTGCAAGGTCCGCGCCAGCCACAGGACGAGAAGGGGAACGAGGAACCAGAACAGCCAGGGGCGCGGCAATCCGGGCGCCGGCGCGCCGACAAGATGAGCGACAAGCACCGCGACGGAGGCCAGCGCGGCGGCGAGCCCGATCGCATGCACAGCCGCCGGCCGCACGGTCGACCTCGACTGGCGCGCCTCGCCGACGATCCCCGCGCAAGCCAGGCTGAGCAGCAGCAGCGACCAGAATCCGAGGAGCCAGCCGGACGGTGCGACGTCCACCATGATCGCGCCCGCGAGCACGCGCGCCATCGCCAGCGCGCCGAGCAGGACGGCCTGGAGCGGGGCCGATGCGCGCCCGATCATGCTGTACAAGGTCGAAAGGAGCAGGTAGGCGAGCAGCGTCAGCGCGAAGGCGCCGCCGACCAGCCCCCCGAGCGCAAGGCCCGCGAGGACCAGGACGATGCCGATCGCCACGAGCGCCGGCGACTGCACCCGCCCGGCGGCAAGCGGCCGCTGCTTCCTCGTCGCGTGGCGCCGGTCCGGCTCGACGTCGACCAGGTCATTGAACAGGTAGCCCGCCGACGCGCAGGCGCAGAAGGCGATGAAGCCGGCGATCAGCACCAGTGCCGGCGGCCAGTCCGCGATCTCGACGGCGCGATACGCAGGGAGCAGCGGCACGAACAGCAGCAGGTTTCGAATCCAGCGCGAGGGGCGGACCGAGCGCCACAGGTCGCGCGGCCGGTTGCTGTCCACGGGGAACACGCGCGACGGCGTCTTGATCGCTTCGAGTCGGCGCCGGACGCGCTCGCTGGCAAGGACGACCAGCGCGTCGCGCGCGTCGGCCCAGATCGGCAGGTCGGTGGTGCTGTTGCCGATGTAGTCGTACGGCCCGTCGCCAAGGCGCGCGCCGATCGCCTCGACCTTGTCGCTACCGGTCCGGTTCGTGTGCCCGTCGCTCGCGATGACCTCGTCGAACAGGCCGACGTGCTCGGCGATCGGTCCGGCGACCATTTCATCGCTGCCGGTCGCCAGGATGACGCGTCGGCCCTTGGCCTTCTCGTTGCGCACGAACGACACGACCGGTTCGTGATACGGCAGCAGCGCCGGGTCCGCCATGCCGTTTTCCGCAAGCCTGCGCTTCAGGTGGGCGCGACCCCGGCGCAGCCACCATGGCGTGGCCAGCAGCATCCAGGGACGCCGGCGCAGCACCTGCAGCATGGACTCGAACGCCGAGTCGGTGGTGATCAGCGTGCCGTCGAGATCGACGCAGAGCGGTGGGAGGTCGTCGTTGGAAGGCATGGTCGGGGGCGATCTCGGCGGGCCCGGGCGGGAGCCGCGCTCCCCGATCTGCCGAGCGCGGTTGGGCGCGGCAGATCGTAGCCTGAGGCTGGAGGGCAGATCAATGATTACGAGACATGTGAGACATGTGAGACATGTGAGACCTATGAGACCTATGAGACCTATGAGACGATGGCTCGATGCGGCTCGATGCGGCCCGAAGCGGCGTCGAGCGGATTGGAGCGTCGCCGCGGGTGTTTGGACGATACCAGTAGGACCGCGAGACGCTCGAGGGGGTAGAGGCTCGGGGCGATGGATGGGGGCGTGGCGCGGGGCTCGGTACCCGGTAACCTTCCGGCTGCGGTTTTGATGTCATCGAAGCACATGTTGCGCGGGACCTGGGCGATTGCCGTCGTGGCGACGGTGGTGGCCGCGTGCCTGTTCACGGTACGCGGGCCGTGGCGCGGATGGCAGGCGGACAACCTCGACTTCGCGCTGATCTACTCGTCGGCGCGCGGGTGGGCCGGGGGACACAATCCCTACGACGGCGCCGCGCTCGACGCGGTTTGGCGCGACGCCGGCGGGCCCGAAGCGCATCGTCCGACGGAGCGCGGCCGGCACGATCTTCTGTATCCCCCGCCTTCGTTCGTGCTCCTGGCGCCGTTCGCGGCGCCGGCATGGCCGGTGGCGCGCGGGATCTGGCTTGCCGTCAACGTCGTGATGTTTCTCGGCGCCGTGTGGGGCATGGTACGACTGGCCGGGCTGTCATGGAGGACGCCGCATGCGTGGTTCGCGGCCGCCGCCGCACTTGCCCTCGCGCCGGCGCACACCGGGCTGTTCGTCGGGCAGACGGCGATCGCGGTGACGTGTCTGCTCATCGGGGGACACGTCGCGCGACGGCGCGGGCACGAGATCGCGGCGGGCTGCCTGCTCGGTTTTGCGGCCGTCCTGAAGCCGCAGGTCGGAGGGCTGTACCTCTGTTACGAGCTGCTGCGCCGGCGCTGGCGCGTCGTGCTTGCCGGAGGGATCCTTGGCGTCGTCGTGGCGATCGTCGGTGTGGCGCGCCTCGAGGTGGCAGGCATCGAATGGCTCGACGCGCTGCGGGAGAACGTCAGGTTCTTTTCGATCGAGGGCGACGGCGATCCGACGCAGGCGAATCCATACGCCTACCAGCTCATCAACCTCCATCACCTCCTGCACGTGGCGACCGACGATCGGACGCTGGTCAGCACGCTGGTCCTGGTCGTCCTCGGCCTTTTGGTGTTTGGCTTCGGGCTGGCTGCCCGGTTTTCTACGTCAGGTGTCGAGGGCGCCGCAGCAGATGCGGGCGAGCGCCCGGTGCACGATGAGCTTCCGGCGCACGTGATGATGGCAGTCATCAGCCTGCTCGCCGTCTACCATCGCTCCTACGACGCGGTGCTTCTGATGTACGCGCTGGCGTGGTCGGTACGCGGCATCCGTGATCGCGTGGGGGCGGCACCCTGGCTTATGCTGATCGCCGTCGGTGCCTTCTGGACGCCTGGCGGCCCGCTGTTTCACGAGAAGAGCCCGCTCGTCGGGGCGCTGATGCGCATGGAGATCGTCGCGTCGGCGACGACCGATGCATGGTGGTGGAAGACCTTCGTGTTGCCGATACACGTCTGGGCGCTGCTGGCGATCGGCGTCCTGGCGATTTGGGCACGCACCGTAGGCAGGAAGACCGTGGAATGAGCGAACGGGATGGATGGCAAGGCCTGCTGGGCGCTTCTGCGGCGGTTGCGCTGATCGTCGCGGTCGCATGGATCGCCCGCGGTCCGCTGGGCGCCTCGCCGCGCGCGGCGTCGGCCCAGCCGCGTGATTCATCAGGTCGGCACGCGCCGGGGAATGAGGCCGAGACTCACGTTCGCGCCATCTCGAACGCGTTCGTCGCCCGGCTGATCGGACTCGATCGGCTGAACCGTCGGCTCGGCTCTCGCGCGCCGACCGGACGCGGCATCGTGACCGCACACGTGGAAGGCGGACCGCACAACTACATGCCGCGGCACGCCGACTCCGCGTTCGATGGCGTGATGCTTGTCGGGCACAGCGGCGACAGCAGGGTCTCGAGTCATGCCCACGCGACCGCACGCGTCGTCTACGGGCCCTCGGGGTTGGCGCCCGGCATCGGCCTTGTTTACTGCTTCACGTTCGATGACTTTCTCGGTGAAGGCTACCTCCGCACGGGCTTTGCGCTGCCGCCGGTTGCCAACCGCATTCGCCTGTTCAGCCACAGTTGGATCGGACGCAAGCGCGGCGGCGCCGAGACGGTGCTGCGGCGCATGGATCACGCGGCGGACGAGTTCGACGTCGTCTCGGTCGTCGGCGTGGACAACGGCCGCGCTTCGCCAGTGCCGCCGCTGCTTGCCAG
>NYZC01000442.1 GCA_002686995.1 Phycisphaeraceae bacterium
CTCACCCACTCACCCACTCACCCACTCACCCACTCACCCACTCACCCACTCACCCACTCACCCACTCGCCCATCGCCGGCACGTCAGCGACGGCGCCCCAGGTGGCTCAGCGCCGTGCTGCGATGTCGTTCGACGTTGCGGAACAGCGGGCTCTCGTGGTCCGGGTAGTACCGGATCAGCTCGCGGAACGCCTCCGCGGCCTCGCGGTACTGGCCCGCTCGCAGCTTCGCGTAGCCATCCTCGTAGTACCTGATCACCAGGTCGATCAGCTCCGTTTCCAGATCGTTGAATCGCAGCAGATCGGCCTTGTCCTCGAACGCGTCGCGATCCGACCAGGAGAGCGATTGCTGGTACGCGCGGTACGCGTTGAACCGGTTCGCCTTGGCGATCTGCCGCTGCATGAAGAACTCGGTGGCCCGCTGCCGCCACGCGTCGGCCCGCACCGGATCCGGGTGCTCGCGGCCCCTCGGCTTTCGCGTCACGTCCCGCTGGATCTGGCTGACCGTGAACACCGGATCAAGCTGCACCGGACCGCTGCTGTCGCGACCGACGACGGTCGCCAGCACGACGATGACTCCGACGGAAACGACCAGGTAGATGCCGATTCCGATCCACAGCTTGGCCCGGCCGCTCAGGCGACGCTCTTCGGCCGGGACGTCCTCCGCGATCGCGGCCCGCCCGCCTTCGGCCGGCGCGATCCTCAACCGGAACGCGGACTGCCGCCCGATCGAGACGACCTCGCCGTCAGCCAGCGGACGCGGCTTGTCGCCGACGCGCGCCCGTCGCACCTTCGTGCCCGAGCGGCTGAGGTTGTAGAGGACCCAGCGATCGCCTTCGTACCGAATCTCGCCGTGATGGCGCGAGACGTGCTCGTCGGCCAGTACGAGATCGTTGTCCTCGGCCCGTCCGAACGTCACGCGCTCCTGCTCGAACGCCAGGTTGCGTCCGGCAGTCTTGCCGTGCATGAGCTGGATCTGCAACGAGGGCATGGTGCGTCCAAGTGCAAAGTGTCAGGTGTCGCGTGTCAAGTGGGCCGCATTAGTTAGATTCTTCCGCCGTCACGTCTTGTCGCGGCAACGAGAACCTGAAGGACCACCGATGAACACGGATGAACACGGATTCTTTTTCTGAATCATCCGTGTCCATCCGTCCGCCCGCGGCGGATCCGTGATTCCTGAACGTTGCGGCTCGGCCGAGTCAGGAAAGACGGAGCGGGGGTTGCAGACGCCGGCGCGCGCCGAAATATTCGAAATTCGAAATTCGCAGCACGCTCCGACTCCCTTCGACTTTCCGATTCTTCACTCCTCGAATCCGCGACTTTCGACTTTCGACTTTCGACTCTCCCGTCAATACAGCCGAAACGCGCCGGTCTGCCAGCGGACGATCATCGGGCCAAAAAGCGTCAGGACGGCGGCGATCAGGACCAGCATGGTCGGGAGGAGGATGTAGAGGCTCGCCGACGCCGCGAGCTTCTCGGCGCGCACCGAACGATACAGCCGAAGCATGCCCGCCTGCGTGGACAGGATCGTCGCGAGCGGCGTGCCGAGCCGCTCGGCCTGGTTGATCGCGCCGACCATCGACCGCAGCGCTTCGATCGGTATCCGCTCGGACAGGTGCTCGAGCGCGGTCGCTCGGTTCGCCCCGAAGCCGATTTCGTGCTGCACGATTTTCAGCTCCTGGTTGAAGTCGTCCTCCGGATCGTCGCGCACCACGGTCTCGATCGCCTCGGTGAACGTGCTGCCCGCGCCCATCATCAGCGAGATCAGGTCGAGCGTGTAGGGAAGCTTCTTGTTGATCCGGCGCTGGCGGGCAAGCGACGCCGAGCGCAGCGACCACATCGGCGCGACCAGGCCCATGACGCCGATCAGGACCGGGATGACCGGCGACGGCGCGCCGACCAGCACGCCGATGAGCCAGCTGACCACGCCGGCCGCCACCCCGCATACGAGGCACATCGCCAGCTGCTCGTCGACCGAGTAGCCGGCCGCGTTGCCGCTCGCGTCCAGGTCCTGCCGCACGCGGCGCCGAAGCCCCGGCACGTCGAACCGGCGCGCCGCGGCCAGCGCGGGCAGCCACGCCGGCGCCAGCCATCGCCGCTCGAACAGGCTTCGCCGCGGCGGCGCGCCCAGGGCCTCGGCGATGCGTCGCTGCACCGGCGGCTCGATCACGACCGGGTGCCGGAACATCGACCAGATGCAGAGGAACACCGCGGCGAAAACGATGATCGTGATGAGCACCTGCATCAGCGGCATGAGTTTCGACCGACTCTTCGACGCTTGCGACCTTCAGATATCCACGTCCATGATCCTGCGTATCCACCAGAACGCCGCCGCGATCAGGACCGCCGCGATCAGCAGCAGCGCCCGCCCCAGCGGCACCCTGAACATCAGCTCGACCCCTACGCGATCGAACATCCACGCCATGCCCAGCAGCAGCGCGGGCATGCACGCGATCGAGATCGCCTCGAAGCGCCCGCTCGCGGTCACGGCGTCGAGCTTGCCCTCGAGGCGCTGGATCTCGCGAATGCTGGCCCCGATCCGGTCCAGGCTGTCGCCGACGTCGCCGCCGCGCCGCCGGTGCATCTCCAGCGCGGTGAACAGCAGCCGGTAGTGACTCGATCCGATCCGGTTGGCCGCCTGGCGCATCGCCTCGTTCAGGTCGAGTCCCATCTGATACTCGCGCATGAGCTGGGCGAACTCGTCACGGATCGGCGACATCGAGTTCGCGACGAGGACCTCCATCGACTGGACGAGGTTCAGCCCGGCTCGCACCGACGACGCGAGCGTCGTGATGCCGTCGACGATCTGCCGGTCGAGCCGCTCGCGGCGCCGGGCGTCGAGGTGGCGCACCAGCAGCCACGGCACGCCCGACGCCATCACCGCGCCGGCCACGAACCAGAGCCAGTGCTCGAGCAGCAGGCCGGCCATCAGCGCGACCCCCAGGACCAGGACCACCCCGAGGATCACCGCGAGCCGCGGCGAGACGTCGATCAGCAATTGCTTGACGAGCACGCGCTCGTACCAGCGCTCCTGCCGATGCGCCATTGCCGTCGCGAACGGCATCCCGACCAGGATGATCATCACCACGGCGAAGAAGACCACGGCGCTCAACGCGGCGAGCTCGGTCAAAGGAACACCCCCACCTCGATGCCCCCTTCGTCGATCATCGTCTCCGCGAACGATGGCATGTAGCCGCTGTGCCGCAGCCGCCCTTGCTCGCCCTCGTGCAGGACGAAGATGTCCTCGGTGCGAATCTGGTCCGTCTCGCGATCGATCTCGGTGATCTCGGTGACGTGCGTGACCCGCCGCGCGCCGTTCGGGAAGCGCTGCACCTGGACGATGAGATCGAGCGCCGAGACGACCTGCTCCCGCACGGCGCGGATCGGCATCTCGACCGCCATGAGCACGAGCGTCTCGAGTCGCTGCATCGCCTCGTTGGGCGTGTTGGCGTGGATCGTGGAAAGCGAGCCGTCATGCCCGGTGTTCATCGCCTGCAGCATGTCGAGCGCCTCGGGACCGCGCACCTCGCCCACGATGATGCGGTCCGGCCGCATGCGCAGCGCGTTGCGCACGAGGTGGCGGATCGTGAACTCGCCGCGCCCCTCCACGTTCGCGGGACGGGACTCCAGGCCGACGACGTGCGGCTGCGGCAGGCGAAGCTCCGCCGACTCCTCGATGGTCACGATGCGCTCGCCCGGGCGGGCGTAGGCCGAGAGCGTGTTGAGCAGCGTCGTCTTGCCCGACCCCGTGCCGCCCGACACGATGATGTTCTTGCGGGCGATGACGCAGCCCTGAAGGAACTCCGCGCACGGGGCGCTGATCGAGCCACGCTCGATCAGGTCGTCGATCGTGAAGGGGATCCAGCCGAACTTCCGGATCGTCACGCACGGTCCGACGAGCGACAGCGGGCTGATGATGACGTTCACCCGGCTGCCGTCGGACAGGCGGGCGTCGACGAGCGGCGTCGAGTGATCCACGCGGCGGCCGACGGGCGTGATGATGCGCTCGATCACGCTCATCAGCATGTCCTCGGAGAAGAAGGAGCGGGTGGTCGGCTGGATCAGGCCGTTCTTCTCGACGTAGATGCGCGAGGGCCCCACGACCATGATCTCGCTGACGTTGGCCATGTCGAGCAGGTCCTGGAGCGGACCGAGCCCGAACATGATGTCCTGGACGTCCTTCGACACGGTGCGGTGGACGATGTATCGGCGCAGGCCGCGCGTGATCGAAGGCAGCGTCTGGCGGAACAGGTCGTCGAACGCCTCCTCGGCGACGGTCAGGTCCTCGTTGACGGTCGTCGGATCGAACAGCAGCGGCATCATGTCGACGATCGAAGTGACGATCTGGGCCATCGCCTGCTCGCGCTGCGGATCGAGAAGCCGCTGGTCCGCGGGCTGGTAGTCGGTCTGGAACCGGCCCTGGCACTGGCGCACCACCTCGGCGATGACCAGGCGATGAATGTGCGTGCGGCAGGTGTGGGCGACCAGCTCCCCTTCCATGTCCCGGCAGCGCGCGTCGAGAATGTCCTCGAGGTGAACCAGGCACTGCTCGACGAACGCGTTGTCGGACTTGTTGAGGCTCGCGGTGACCCGCAGGTTCATTCGATCGAGCAGCTCGGCGTGCACGGCGCGCTCGAATTCGATCAGCTTCTCCTGCAGCGCCTGCTGATCGTCGCTCGGTGCCCCGGGCACGTCGCCGGCACGGCCGCCGGGACGAATCAGGGCGAGCGAGAACTGGGCGATCTGGATCTCGTCGCCGAACTCGATGCGCAGCGGCGCGTCGCGGAGCACTTCGCGGTTGGCGACCCGGGTGCCGCTGCGGGTGAGGTTTTCAATGAAGAACTGGTTGCCCTTGCCGAAGATCCGCGCGTGACGGCGGGCGATGAAGGGGCCGCTGATCCGGACGTCGCACTCGTCGGAGCGGCCCACGACGAACGGATCGGCGTCGACCTGGAGCACCCTGCGCTGGTTTGTCGAGTTGTCGTGGAGCCAGATTTCCATGTCAATACGCTATTAGTCGTCAGGCCAATCGTTTTTTTTCGTTTCGGACTCGGGTCGGAAGACT
Organism: Phycisphaeraceae bacterium; assembly: GCA_002686995.1. Taxonomy (GTDB): domain Bacteria; phylum Planctomycetota; class Phycisphaerae; order Phycisphaerales; family Phycisphaeraceae; genus NYZC01. Next base: position 5,064 of record NYZC01000442.1, read on the forward strand.
GGTCCGAAATGACCCACAATGACCCACAACGATTGGCTTGACGACGAATAGCTTGATTTTCCAGAATTCACGGTTCGACAAGGGCCGGTCCGGGCAGCCTGCCGCCGACCGCCTTGCTCAGAATGTTGAGCACTTCCCGGTTGATCGACGGCGACTTGATCTTGGGGTACTCGGGGTCGTCCGGGTTGCGCAGGTGAAGCTCGAAGTCGCCCGCGGCCAGCTTCTCGATCATCGACAGGTACGTCGCCTCCCAGGGGCGCACCTGGATCGTGATCGTCCGGAACTGGCGTGACCGGCGTCGCGACGTGGCCTCCGCCTCGTCGTTCACCGTCCGCGTGCCGAGCGCCAGGACCTCCACGAACTCGAGCACGGGCATGACCCGCGGCACCGTCCCTCCGGTCCGGAACGGCGCCTCGATGTCCACGTACGCGCCGGGCTTCAGCGCCCCGACGAGCGTCCGGCTCTTGACCGGCAGCGCGACCAGGCGGAAACCCTTCTTGGGCATCAGCTGCCCCGCGGCGGAACCGGTCTCCGAGAACAGGCTGTACGTCAGGACGCTGTTTTGCGGTGCCGGCTGGATGAGCCGCTTGCCGAGCCAGTTCCTGACGGTGCGGCGTTCCTTGTCCACGCCCGGCTCGTCGGTGACGGCGTTGCCGAACGCCTGCGCGTAGGTGCGCGGAATGACGAACGCGTCGACGTCGCGGGCTTTCAGCTTGTCGCCGATGCTCAGCGAGCGGTTCAGGCGGTAGATCGTGATCTCACGCTCGCGGCGGCCCTCCCGCTCGCGGCTGACGTACACGTTGACCAGGATCACCGCGAGGATGCCGACGCCGACGGCCACCGCCATGAGACGGACGTTCGAGTTCTGCGGCGTCGGAGATGAAGGCTCCGTCATGCAGGTCGCTCCGGAAGAGTCAATCGGTGTGGCAGATCGTAACCGCTCATGGTCGCGCCGTGCATCAGACCATCGCTGACGAAACGAAGGCGCCACGAAAACACGAGCGCCCCCAGCCCCTGAACCTGGACTGGACATCCGGGACCGGTCAATCCTCCGGGATCGATCCCAACGGGTAGACCAGGAAATACCGCCCTTTCCTGAGAAACGGCAGCGTGACCTCCTTGCCGTAGATCTTCAACGTCCGCGTGCCTTCGCGCCCGAAGGTGACCGTCCGGATCAGGGCGCGATCCGCCGTGCCGATGCCGCTCCAGACGCCCGGATGCTCCTCGTCGCGGGTCCGCCAATCGCCGATCGGCTCGAGATTCAGCGGCTCGCCCTCCTCGAGAATCTCGCGGTAGGCGAGCAGCTCGTCGTAGACCGACTGCACGTCGATCATCCCGAGAAAGAACGCCGGCAGATCGTTGCGCGGAAACGGCAGCTCGGAGTAGTCCTTGAGCAGGCCGTGGTGGAAGACGGAGACCGTCTTCGCGCCGCGCAGCAGCGTATGGCGAATCGTCTCCTTGTAGGCCTCGGCCGAAACCAGCTTGAACCCGGCCTCCAGCCTGGGCAAGTCCTTGGCCTGGTTCAGGACGTAGCCCGTGCGCGGCACCAGCACTTCGCCCGGGCCCAGCGCCTTCATGCACCTCGAATAGAGTCCGACGTGGTCCGCGAACACCGCCCAGTCCGCATCGATCTGGTTCTGCCGGCCGTACACCGGCGTCGAAAAGTACACGCGCGGCTGCGCAATCTGCATGCCGCTGCCTTCGAAGCCGTAGGCGGGAAACTGATCCGGCTCGGGCTCCGTCCGGTTGATCGGCCAGTCGAAGAAGCTTCCCGTCAGGCAGTTCGGGAAGTGCTGGTGGATCGGGTCGGACATCGTCGTCTTGTGCATGAACGCGCGGGCCGCGTCGGCGAGGAGCTGGTACTCTTCGACCGTGTCCATCTCGTCCACGCCGAACCGGTCGATGCACTTGATGCACTTCATCGCCTGCTCGAGCGCCTGCTGTACGTTGAAGCGGTGGGCCGCGCTGGTCCGCAGGTAGGTGCCGTCCTCGACATCGGCGATATACGCCTGCATGCCGACCCCGTACGCCCTGAGCAGGCGGCAGAAATAATCGGCGGCGTCGGCGTGCGACCGCTCGTAGAGAATCGACGGACAGGTGAAGAAACGACTGACGGAGACCGGATCCGCCTCGGGCAGATGGTTCGAGTTGTCCTTGAACAGCCAGTGACCGATCGCCTGCGGCTGGAAGATGACCGGGAAGCCCCGGTTCTGCATGTACCGGGCGCCGAAGACCATCGGGAGCTGCCGGTGCCGACGCCCCATGATCCAGAAGCCGCCGAACTGCTGGGGCAGCAGCCCACGGTCCAGGAACGCGTCGAGCAGGTCGTAGTTGTTGCCCCAGTGGTCGTCGTGAAGGATGGGCCAGCGATTGCCGCGCGCATGCTCGAGCTTCGGAATATGCTCGTCGAGCAGCGCGAGAATCTGCTCGTGCCGGTCGCTCAGCTCCTCGTCGATGCGGGCGAGATAGAGTTCGCCATAGGAGCCGCCGCGTCGGTGGTGCGGCGAGCGCGCCCACATCTCCGGCGAAAGGGCGCGAAAGGAAGGCCGATAACGCTTGATCTGCACGAAGTACGGATCGGTGACCGCTCGGATCGGCTCGAGCGGCGCCAGCGACATTCGTACGAGCGCCGTCCATGTGCGTCCAGTGACCTGTGACGACAGCACCTCGACCGGGAGCGTGCCACCCGTCGCGCCCAGCACATCCACCGAGAAGGTCGCGGGCTCGGTCTCGATTGCCCCGTCCTCATCCTCGGCGAACCATTCGAAGACGAAGCGATCCGCGTGCGTTCTGAAGCGCCGCTGGAAAGACTCGATGCGCACGTAGAGGTGAGCCGCCGAGCGCATCATGGCAACTTCGGTCGCGCGCTCGCTGCCCGGGTTCTCGGGCCTGGCGACGCGTGCCGTCGGCACGTGCGTCCAGCCGTGCGAATCCTCGGGCCCCCGTCGCGAGCGGATCCCGACCAGGTATGCCGCGTCGTCCGAAGCGAAGTTCGGCGCGTGATCGAATGGCTTGAGCGGATCGTTGTTGACCGGCCCCCCGGCGGCGCCGACCGCCACGGCCGCCAGCATCGTGATTACAAGAATGATTCGAGCCATCAAAACCTTCCGGTCCCCGCCGCCGATCCGAACGCGCGCTCTTTCGATCGAAATCAGGCCAGTGGTCGCTTCATCGTGTCGCGGACGGCCTCGAGCCCGTCCACCCCGTGAGGGTTGAAGCGACGGTCAGGAATGCTAGGCGCCGCGGGGAAAAGATTCAAAATCCCGTATCCCGGGCAAGCCTGGATTGATCACACCGGTCGCGCCGAGACCCTGCTGGATTCAGTCGAATCCCACTGCCGGCCCGAAGTACCTCGGGTTGCCAGCCATCAGGTGATGGATGAGCCCGGCCATCGGCTGCGCCGCGCCGGCCTGCAGCGATTCGAGTCCCGCGCTGAACGGTTGAAAGAAGACGTCGCGCGTCGCATGCAGGCTCGACGCCGACGGACGCGTGGGCACCCAGGCGCCGTGCTCGGGCCACGCCAGCCAGTTCGGCGCGAAAGCACTTCGCAGCTCCGGCCGCCCGTCCGGCCATCTTCCCTCCAGCGCGCTGTCGCGCCAGTTGTCGCTGCGGGTGCGCCAGCCGTTGGCCTGACGCCACTCGTGGTCGGTCCGCGCGTGCGTCTGGCGCAACGGCCCCGAGAACCGGCGCCACATGCGGTTGCCTTCTTCGTACTCGGCCCTGACCCGAACCACGCGCCCGATCGGATGATCGCGTCGCACCTGCTCGACCAGTTGCGCGGTGGTGACGCCGTCCGAGGCTGCAGCCTCGACGAGCGCGTCGTCGGCGTGGTCGGGAAACGAGGCGGGCACCGACTGCCCCACGTCCTCGGCACGGCCGCCGAGAAACATCTGGTCGATCTCCGCGCCGGCCCCGCCCGGCCCGGGTCCGCGACCGACCTGGCGCCACGACTCGTAACGCGCCGACACCATCGTGCGCTGGACGCGCACGAGATCGCGCCCGAAGTAGATCAGCAGGAGGAGGATGAACAGCACGAAAGGCAGCACGAGAATCATCTCGGACATGCTCGAGCCGCGCTCGTGTGGGTTCACGCGCATTGGGGGTCCAGGTTCAGGGTCAGGTGATCGTATGAACGAGCCGGGGGTCCGTGCGGTTCGCTTCAAAGTCACCTAACGCGGCCGAGCCGCAACGTTCAGGAACCACGGATGGACACGGATGAATCAGGAAGAAGAATCCGTGTTCATCCGTGTTCATCGGTGTTCATCCGTGGTTCTTCAACCTTTCGTCACCGCGACAAGAAGTGACGGCGGAAGAATCTAATGAGCCATCATGATCTCGCCGAGCGCCTCGACGCTCCCCAGGAACCGCCCGAGATCCTCCAGCTCGATCTCCGAAACCACCTCGGACGCCTCCGCGTCGAGCAGTGACCGGTCGATGACGTCGAGCCAGTGGCCGAAGTCCTCGACCGGCTTGAGCTGGGCGTGCCACATCTGCGTCCAGAGATCCCATGAGTGGTTGTTGAACACGTGCCCTTCGGCGAGCGCCACGTTCATCGGGTACGGCTTGCCGCCCTGGAAGCGGCTCGGCCACAGCAACGGACGATCACTTCGCTGTGCGGCCCCCAGGAAGGTAAAGCGCTCGCGGCGGACCTCCTCGCCCGAATCGATCTGCTCGTGGTCGAAGTCGATCGGCGCCGGAGCCTCGGCCGCGGAAGGGTCGAACCCTTCGTACGGGTTTGCGACGACGGGCACCAGCGCTTCGTCGATCTCCCCGTCGCCGGTCACCTCGACGTTCCGGGGGTCGAAGACGCCGGGTCGCACCGCGTTGCGGTTCACCGCCGCGTAGATCACGACCTGCACGAAGTACGCCGGCTGCGGCACCATGTTGCCGTCGTCGTCGAGCAGCGCCGGCAATCCGATCTCCGGATCGAACAGCACCTGATACTCGTACTCGTACAGCCACGCCTGCTCACCGACGTCGGTCACGGTCAGGTTGTCGTGATGATCGTTCAGCTCGTCGGGGTCGATCATCCGTCGCCGCTCGACGCCGCCGCCGGGCAGCGCCGCCTGGTATTCAGGCAGCCACCAGCGGTTCGGGCGCTCGATGCGAGCGTGAACTTCGTACGAAGTCAGCGGTCGATCCTCGAACGCCCAGGACCCTGCTGATCCGAACTGTGCGTCGTCGCGCGGATACCGGCTCTTGATGTCGAGTCGGAACCACGCCGTGCCGGAAAACGGCAGCGGCTCGTGCGCGTCCGTATCGAGATCGGAAGGGTAGGCCACGTCCCAGTCGGGAATCGCGAAGCGACGCGCGCTGTCGCCGCCCCAGACGTAGCGCATCTTCGTGTCGGCAAGCTGGCGCGCCCACGACGAATACCGGCTGAACCTGAGGTGGCCGGCGGCAAATCCGCTCACTTGTCGCATCGCCCACGCATGCGTGCCGCTGACCGTGTAAGCGCGCTTGTCCGCCGTCGGTCCGCCCTCGCTGCGGTTGCTCGGACCGCCCCCGAACACGTTCGGACGTCCGGAGGTGTCGACGCCGCCGACCGTCAGGGTCGCGGACGAGGAACCGCCGCCGCCCCCGCCGCCGCCACCCAGAATCGCACTGAAGTCGCTCCAGTTGAAGATGCTGTCGTACGGACTGAACACGACGGCGCCACCGCTCGAGACCGAGAGGAAGTGGCGCCAGCCGTAGATCGTGTCATAGGGCCCTCGATTCGTCCGCTCGTCATCCACCTGGCCGAGGCCCCGCGACGTCGGCGACGAGCGCAGCCTGCGATCGGCCCCCGGCAGCAGGCCGAAGGCGACCGGCCGCTCGAAATCGTTGAACTCGCCCCGCCGCCAGGGAATCTCCGGTCGGACCGGAAGCATGACGGCCGAACCTTCAGCAGCGCGGTCGGCCACGAGATTGACTTCGCCGCCGTTGACCGCGTGAACCTGAGCGAGCGTCCCGAGCGTCTCCATCGCCACCCGGCTGTAGGCGTCAAGACCGCGCAGCGCCTCCCAGATGCTGCCCGGCCCGGACGGCCCTTCGAACGCCGTCATGGCCGACACGTCGAACTGGTCCGTCCAGAACGCGTCGGTAGGCTGAAGAATCGCCACCTCGTCGTTCAGCTCGCTCAGCATCCGGTCGAACTGGTCACGCGCCACGTCGGTGAGCCACGCGTCAGGCGTCGCGAGCGAACCGATTCGAGCCGCAAGGGCGTCCCGCAGCGCCGCCTGCTCCACGTGCGCCCCCCGGGTCGCAAGCGGCATCGCGTCGAGCGCATGAATCAGCGCGATCATTCGCGTCATCGAGACGTTGTTCATGGAGACGGTGTTGAAGGAACGGGCGATCCATCCCGCGCCCGCCATGCCTGCCGCATCCGCCGAATGCTGCGTCACGATGCGCGCGTTCACCTGCCGGCCGTGGTTGATCACGAAAAAGACGAGGGCCGCGAGCACCATGCAGCCGACGAGGGTGACGACCAGCACGGCGCCCCGCGCGGAACGTCCCGGACATGGCATGGCCGGCAGTCCGACTTGGCTCACGGCGTCTCCTTCTCGATTTCGCCGGCGACGAGTCCGAGCATCTCGTCCACCGCCGGCGTCACGTGGATCTCCCGCGCTGACCGCAGCTTCGCCTGCGCCGCAAGCCACTGCCGTACCTGGATGTAGTGACGGGCCTGTGCGACGAGATGATCGAACTCCGCGTTCCGGAGCCGCTGCTCGACCTCGGGCGTGTCCATGATCTTCCGAGCGCGGCGATAGGCCCGCTTGGCCTTGCCGAACGCGCCACGCTGTCGCGCTTCGTCACCGCGCCCGACATACTCGAGATATTCGGTCCTGCGGCGCAGGTCCGCCTGGCCCCTTCGGACGGCCGCGTCGTCCGGATCGATCGCGGCGGCCTGCCCCAAGGCCGCGCGCGCCGCGTCGATGTCGTCGCGCTCCAGCGCGCGACGGCCGGTCCGCAGGTGCAGCCTCACCCGCGCCTGCGACAGGTCACCGTCCACCGCCGCGCCGCCGCCCGCCTCCTTCGCACGCGTGAAGTGCTCGATCGCCACCTCGAACTCGCCCTGCGCCGCCGCCGTCCGGCCGGCATCCCGAAACGACTCGATCCGATCCTGAAGATTCATCTCCGCGAGCAGTGCCTTGGCGCCGGCGTGTCCGAAGCCGGCCGCACGGATGTACGCGTCGCGCGCCGCGCGCGCGTCGCGGGCGTTCTGCCCCTCTTCGAAGGCGATCTGCCCGTTGAGCGTTCGGATTTGCAGTTCCAGTTCACCGGGCGGCGCAAGGAGCGACGCCATCTTCAGGAACTTCAGTGTGGCCACACGATCGTTCGCTCTCCTGGCTTGCTTGACCATGCCCATCAGGCGTCGATACTCGGTCAGGCGCCGGATTTCCTCCTGGATCCGGCTCAGCTCCGCGTCCGGGTGCTGCTCGAGCACGTGCGCGACCTGGCTCGCCGCCTCCTCGAGCTCGTCCTTCTCGATCAGCCCGCGGATCTCGTCGCGGCGCCGGCTTACGAATCGCTGCGCCAGGCGCCCTTCGACCTCGGTGCCCAAAGCGTCGACGCGCTCCTGCTGCGCCCGCGTCAGCGCCCCGCCGCGCTGTCGCTCGCGCAGCAGGCGCTGCGCATCCTCGAGTCGATCTTCATCGATCGCCTTGCGAATCGTCTCCATCACGACGTCGAACGCGTGCTCGAGCTCGACTTCGCGCCGCAGGTCGGCGATAAGGTTGCGGTCACGGATGGCGCGCAGCCCATCAGCCTGCGCAATACGCTCGACTGCATCCTCGTGCTTGCCCTCCCCGTGATCGCGCATCGCCTGGCAGAGCAGCGCGTACGCCTCGCACTGGCGGACCAGCGCGTCGTCGTCAGGAGGATCCTCGCGGATCATCGTGAACAGCATCTGCGCCTGCTGGTAATCACGCCGCCCGAATGCAGCCTTCGCCTCCTTCAGATCCTGCAGCGCCTCCTGCCTCGCAACCGTTTCGATCCGCGCGTCGCGCATGCGGCTGAAGACCACGGGGGTCGCCGCGACGACGGCGACGACGACCAGGGCGGCGGCAACGATCCATGGCAGCGTGCTGCGGCGCGGCAGCGGCGCCGTGGGCGCCGAGGTGTCGACGGCGACCGGGTCCTTCCCCCGACGGCGCGGCTTCTTCGCGCGGGCGGCCTTCCGCCCTTCGTGCGTAAAATGACGCTGCACGGCATCAAGCAGGTCCCCCGCCGAGGCGATTCGCTGCGTCGGATCCTTCGCCATCATCCGGGCGACGAGATCGCTCAGCGGCTGAGGCACCGCATCCGCCCCCGCCTGGGGCGCCGCTTCCGCCAGCGGCGTCGCGACCGCGCGCCGATTCGTGTGCCACTTCATCCAGCGCAGCGGCTGGTTCCGGCGGTCGCGCAGCACCACCTTGAAGACCTCCTCGAACGCGGCGCGACCGAGCACCATCTCGTACGTGATCACGCCCAGCGCGTAGATGTCGGCCCGTCCGTCGACGGGCTCGCCGCCGAACAGCTCCGGCGCCATGTACCGCACCGACCCTTCCGACATGAGCTCCTGGTCGCCGAGCATCGCCGCCAGGCCGAAGTCGCAGACCTTCAGGCCGCCATCGCGCGTGAGCAGGATGTTCGACGGCTTGAGATCGCGATGCACGATCCCGGCTTCGTGAATGATCTTCAGCGCGCGGGCCACCGCAAGCAGGATCCCGATCGCCTTGCGCAGGTCGTTGGGCCCCGGCAACTCGATCAGGGCCTGCTCGAGCGACATCCCCTCGACGAACTCCATGACCAGGAACATGCCGCGCGGGTCGTCAACGAGATCGATGATCGACACGAGCTCGTCGCCCTGGCCCGCGACGCGTTTGAGCAGCTCGGTCTCCGCACGGAACCGCTCGCGCATCGCCTCCACCTCGCTGGTCGATGCCGCGGGGTCGATCAGCAGGTGCTTGATCGCGACCGACCGATCGAGCAGACCGTCGTGGCCGCGCCAGACGTCTGCGGTGCCGCCGCGCGCGATGAGCCTCCCGACCTCGAAATGGCCGATGACGTCGCCCGTCCGGATTTCCGACGCGGCGCGCGGCTGCTCACTCATGGCGGCACTCTCCGTTCATGGCGTGGCGGCGATCAGGGCTCCCGCGGAATCGCCGGACGCGGCGGAAGCCGGTCGCTGATCCCTTCGTTCGTCAGGGTGTAGTGGGCGCGGACCGTGGCCTGCACGAACCGCGCCTCGCCGTAGTCGGGGACCTCATCGGCGAATATCGCCTTGGCATACGGGATCGACAGGTTCAGATCGTGCGTCACGCGCACGGCGACCGGATCCTTCGGTCCGTAGGCCATAGCCTCGCCGTCTTCCAGCTCATCGTAATCCACATCCCCTGCCGCATCTTCGCCGACCTCGAGCAGATACACCGCGGTGTGCGCATCGACGTAGCTCAGGCGCTGACCGGCGAGACGCTCGACCCAGTTCGGCGGCGTCCGACCGTAGGATTCGTACATGTTCGCAAGCGCGGCCACCCACGCCTCCGCGTCCTCGTTTGCTTCCGGCATGCGACCGCCTACCGGAACCAGGGCGAACACGGCGGCGCGACGGATGGTCGACAGCTTCCCCGACGAGCGCGACTGCGCGATGACGTTGGCCGGCTCGTCGAGCACGTCGTCTCTCGGGATCTGAACGATCGCCGCGCGCGTGGCGCAGAACGCGGCGTAATGCACGTAGAGGTTGCCGCTCATCACCAGCGCCGTCTGGACGAGCGTCAGCACCGACAGCAGCAGGATCGGCGAGAGCAGCACGAACTCGAACGACGCCGTGCCGCGGTCGCCCGACCACGCCGCCCGGCTGGCCCCCTCGGTTCGCCGCAGCCGCAACAGGGCGCGCACGACGAGCAGGAAAACGATGAGACCGGCGGCGCCGACCCACACGCACCGCGCGGAAACAAGGTTGCTCCCGAGCGACCAGTCCCAGAGGTGCCGTGAATCCAAAATCAAAACTCAACAATCAAGCATCAAGCATCGAGCATCGAGCATCAAGGATTCCATTCATGGCCCCCAGATCGACCATGGCAGCATCAGACCCAGCATGTGCTCGGCCGCTGCCACGAATCCGCCGACGCTGATCGCGACGCCGAACGGCACGCGCGGCCCGTCGTCGGGCACGGGCACTGCTGACCGCGCCATCATGCCGATCGCCGCGCTGCCGATGCGCTTCAGGGTCTGCCGGACGACGCCGCGCCGAACCATGATGAAGATCGACATCACGCCGCCGACCAGCAGCGCATAGACGAGCGTGGCCAGCACGCATCGCCAGTCGGCGCTGATCGCACCCACGGCGCCCATCAGCTTCACGTCGCCGCCGCCGAAGCCGCCGGCGTACGCAACGACGAACATCGGCACGAAGCCCGCTGCGAGCGCCAGGCCGGACGCTACGGCCGCATCCGCCGCGCCTGGCGTGCCCCTGTCGATCAGTCCCGCGAGGCTCCAGAACACCAGGCCGCCGACCATCGCCGGCACGGTCAGCCAGTTAGGAATTCGCCCCTCGCGCCAGTCGGTCACCGCCGCGATCGCCAGCACGATCACCAGGAGGACAACGGCGATGGGAGCGATCCGCTCAGGCATGAACGCCGTGTCAGTTGAAGGGATCCTGCTGACCCTCGACGTCGCTGTCGTCCCGGACGGACTCGAAGCTGTCGCTGAGCCACTCGGCCAGCGTGTCCTTGAAGAACAGGAGGATCACCAGCAGCGGCAGCACGATCGCGGTGATGATCAGCAGCTTTTCCAGCCCTTCGGCCCCGCGATCGTCGTGGAGAACGTCACGCGCGCGTCGCGCCCAGCGTGTCAAGGTGTTCTTCATGGCGTGAAATCCCAGCGCGGCCGAGCCGCTAGTGCGGGAGCTACGGATCAACCGCCTGGTTGCGAACAATCCGTGTCCATCCTCAGTGTCCATCCTCGGTGTCCATCCTCAGTGTCCATCCTCAGTGTCCATCCATAGTCCGGTAACTTCCCGTCGAGGTCTCAGAACCTTCACTGTCGAATTCATGGTCGCGCTCACGGAAACGGCAGCGCGTTCAGCGTCGTCATCAGCGCGTAGTGCCCGACGAGGAGGTCCAGGGCCGCATCGAGCACGAACCAGGCCGGCAGCGCGATCACGCCGAGCAGCAGCGCCCATTCAAGCGACGTCGCGCCGCGCGCCGCGTCGTCGTGGCGGCCGTCAGAGGGCGTCGCGTCCGGTTTCATGTCCTGCGAGGGACTCACCTGCGTCTTCATCTGGGACTTCACCTGGGACTGCACCTGGGACTGCACCTGGGTCATTGTTGGCCCGTCCCGGCGGGCTGTCCAGCGCGAACAGATCGCGCGTGACGTCGACCAGCTGCGCTTCCTCGGGCCGCAACCGCCCCGCCATGGTCGAACGCACACCGGTCCACGACAATTGCATCCTCTTCGGATCGTCCGGATCGGCTCCGGCCCGCATCTCGAACAGGTCGCGCAACCGATAGTGCCCGTCGTCGCTGAGAGGGTCGATCTCGGTAATCTGGGTGACCATGCGGCGGCCACCCACGTGCCGGCTCATCTGCACGACGACGTCGATGGCCGAGGAGATCTGCGCCCGCAGCGCGTGGAGCGGAAGCTCGACGCTGCTCATCATCGCCATCGTCTCCAGCCGGTTGAGCGCGTCGGCGGGATTGTTGGCGTGCAGCGTGCCGAGCGAGCCGCCGTGGCCCGAGGTCATGGCCTGGATCATGTCCAGGGCTTCGCCGCCGCGGACCTCGCCGATGACGATGCGGTCCGGGCGCAGGCGCAGGCTCGAGCGGAACAGGTCCCCGATCTCCACCGACCCGCGACCGTAGCGGTCCGGAAGCCGGCGCTCCAGCGAAATCACGTGATCCTGCTGAAGCTGCAGCTCGGCGGAGTCCTCAATGACGACGATGCGCTGCCCGTCCGGAATGAAGCGCGACAGCGCATTGAGCAGTGAAGTCTTGCCCGAGCTCGTCCCGCCCGCGACCAGGAGGTTGCGCTCGGCCCGCACGGCGATGCGGAGGTACTCGCATGCCTGCCGCGTCAGCGTGCCGAGCTCGACGAGCCAGTCGATGTCAAGCATCTGGCGGCTGAACTTCCTGATGGTCATGGTCGTGCCGAAGCGGGCGCACGGCTGCTTCGCCACGTGCACGCGCGAACCGTCCGGAAGGCGAGAATCGATCAGCGGCTGCTCGTCGCTGAGCGACCTGCCGGTGAACTGGAGAATGTTGTTGACCGCGGCCTGGTAGGCCTGCTCGTCGGCGAAGCGCGCATCGGTGCGGATGAGCTGACCGTGGCGCTCGATGTAGATCTCATCAGCGCGGTTGATCATGATTTCACTGACCGACGCGTCGGACAGGTACGCGCTCAGCGGAGCGAGGTAATGCGCAATCGTCTTCGAATAGATATCCGAACTGCCCATCGTCGAAGCATAGTTGCGTGGAATCGCCGCGTCCACGAATCGGGGAAAGGGTCAGGGAAACGGGGAAGTCGGACCGCCTGCGGTCCCTTTTCATCCCGTGAGGGCCAGCTCCTGCGGCGTCTCGAACTGGACCGCGACGCGCTGCCTGCCTTCGATGCCGAGACTGCGCGTGACGCGGGCGGGAATCATCTCGTCGCGCCTGATCAGCGCGTGGCGATTCGTCCACGCGATCCCGACGCGCAGCTGCTGCCCGACGACCATGAGTGACGGATGGTTGATCTCGAGCATCGCGCCGCCCGAGGAGACATCCTGCGTGCACCCCTGGTAGTAGCGTCCCGTCACCGCGCACTGCAGTTTGGCCGACCGCGCGATCCGGGCACGCGGGTCGCGTCGTCGCTCCCGGTCAGTTCTTTCGGACATGGCGGACATGGGGTGATTTCCTCATGCTCGGGGCATCACGCCGCCGATTCGCCCGGCGGCTTCGGTCCAAAGCGCTTCATCGGCGCATCGCGACGGACGGCTTAACGACCCTGTTATCGGAACGGGTAGTCGACCCCACGTTTATCGCGCGCGATGCGGGTCATCCTGAAAACGGCCGACATTTTCGAGCGATATCAAAAAAACCCTTGACGTCGGCGCGGGATTGCCTTAATTTCGCGAGGGTCGTCCGGGGGACGTTGAGTCAGGCCGATCATCAGTCCCTTTCTTCCCACGTTTCGGTGGGACCGCAACGCCGCTCGATCAGTCCGATGTCACGAATCGGTGCAAGTGAGTTTCTGCAGGTCATTCGTCCCGCGCTGGCTGCGCGCGACGCCGTCGCGCTCGCCGAGGCGGTGCACGCGCACTGGACGCTGGCCGATCTCGTCGACCTGCTCGATCACGAGTCGTCCGACGTCCGCAGCGCCGCCGCCATCACGCTGGGCGTCGCCGGCGACATGTCCTGCTCCGCAGCGCTGACCAAGGCCCTGCGTGACGAGGCGTCCCAGGTCAACGAGATGGCCGAGCACGGCCTCTGGATGATCTGGTTCCGCAACTGTTGCACCGAGGCCGCGGCACCGTTCCAGAGCGGCGTGGCGCTGCTCGCGCTGGAGCGATATCGCCAGGCCATCGACCGGTTCGAGTCGGCCGCCAGGCTCGACCGGCAGTTCGCCGAGGCCCACAACCAGAGGGCGATCGCCCTGCACCTGCTCGGCCAGTGGTCCGAATCGATCGACGCGTGCCGGGACACGATCCGGCTCGTGCCCACCCACTTCGGCGCGATCGCCGGCATGGGGCACGGCTACGTCCGTCTGGGCAGCCTGCAGGACGCGCTTCGCTGCTACCGGACCGCACTGAAGATCAACCCGCACCTGCAGTGCATTCGCACCGCCGCGGGGACCATCGAATCCGGCCATCATGACCCCGAGGCCGGCGGGTTCGCCGAGGCGACGCGCTGGCAGGCGTAGATCAGCGTAGATCGGCGTAGACCTCTGGTCCGGTCAGGGGTTGGCCACACATGCCGCAGCGTCGGGAGGCTGGGGTCGAGCGAGGCAAGCTCTCACGCACCCACGATCAGGCCGTACGCGCGATCCGATCGAGATATCGAGACGTGCGCTCACGCCCGGGCGCGCCGACGCCCAACGCCGCCGCGAAGCGGCGCGTCTCCGACCTGAACCCTGAAACCTGAACACCGACCCCGAACTCTGCATCACGCCGCCGGCCGCTTCGTGCGGCGCTTGCGACCGACCGTGCGCTGATCCTGGGTCATGCGACGGTCCGGGTGCTCGATGAGCACCTGCACCAGCTCCTCCGGATCGGTCGCCCAGAGATCGGCGCCGATCTCCTCGGCCAGCCCGTCGGCCCGGTTGAAGATCCCACCCCCCACGACGGTCTGCAGCTCAGGGCAGACGCCGATGTCATGCAGGCGATCGATGAGCAGGCGCGTGACCGGCACGGTCGGCGCGACGGCGCCGAAGATGACCAGCACCTGCGGACGAAGCTGGCCGACCTGCGACACGATCTCGTCGTTGGCGATGCCGCCACCGGCGAAGTAGATCTCGTAGCCCGCGGCTTCGAGCAGGTCGGCGCTGATCTGCGCTCCAAGCTCCTCGCCCTGATCGTTGCCGCAGACCATCAGAAGGCGCTTGCCCATCCTCGGATGCTGCTCCAGTCGAAGCTGCATCTGCTCGGCGAGCGTGCGCATGAGGCGCGTGGAGAAGTTGTGGGCGAGATCGCTGAGCTGATCACCCCGGTACAGGTCCTGGATGTGCTCGTTCGTGGGCCAGAAAAGACGGACGAGGATCTCCCCGGCACCGTGCCCGGCGTCGAGCGCCTCGTCGACCACGGCCCGGCTGGCCTGGCGGTCACCACTGATGAGGGCCGTGAAGAACCGTTCGATGAGCACATCGCGCATGAATCATGCTCCAATTACTGTCGAACCGGGGATGAAATGACAGCCGTGTCGTCTCCCCGCCTTGAATGTCGCGCCCGACCTTCCTGGACGGGCGCGGCCTGGTGACCGTCAGCCAGACCTCGCCAATGCACCCTGTACATCGGGTCCTGCCCAGTCGAAACTTCTGTCGGATTCGTCACAAATGTCCCCCGGCCGGTGCTTCGCCACGATCGTGGCCGTAAGCATTTGAAATTGAACGAACTAAGTGATTCGGTGCCCTCCGCCGATAACCCGCGTGCGGGCCGGGACCGCTGATCACGGGCTGCTTATCGGATCCCCTCGCACGACGCGTCCGCGCGGCAACCTATACTTGGTCCCTGCCCTGCCTCGTTGTTCGCGAGGTGATATGACCGGAGAGCTCTTGAACGCATTGCCGCCCCGCGAACCCGCATCCCTGCCGCGCAAGCCCGTGCGTGCCGCGCCGACGGCGCTGCTGATCGCGACGCTCGCACTGGCCGGCGGCTGCGCCGTCAACAAGGACACCGGCGAGAGCCAGTGGATCGTGCTGAACGAGCAGCGCGAGATCGCGCTGGGCACCGAGGCCGCTCCGAAGTTCGTCACCGACTACGGCGGTCCGATACCCGCCGAAGACATCAACCAGTACGTCCGCCACATCGGCCAGCAGCTTTCCCGGACCAGCGGGCGTCCCCAGCTGCCGTGGGAGTTCCACGTTGTCGATTCGTCCGTCATCAACGCGTTCGCCCTGCCCGGAGGCAAGGTGTTCGTTTCACGCGGGCTCCTCGAGAAGATGGACAACGAGGCCCAGCTGGCCGGCGTGCTCGGGCACGAGATCGGACACGTCACCGCAAAGCACGCGAACGACGCCATGGCGCGGCAGATCGGGTTCCAGGCGGTCCTCACGGGAATCGGCATCGCCACCCAGCACAACGAAGGCGCATGGCTGAAGGTGCTCGGAGTCGGTGTCGAGCAGGGCGGCACCGTCTTTCTCCTGCGCTACAGCCGGGCGCAGGAATACGAATCGGACCTGCTCGGCACGCGGTACATGGCGGCCGGCGGATACAACCCGCGCGCCTTGCTGGAGGTGCTGGAGATCCTCAAGGAAGCCGGCGGGCATCAGGAAGGCAGCCTGCAGCTGCTGTCCACGCATCCACTACCTGCCTCGCGCATCAAGAAGCTGCGGCAGCATATCGAGCAGACGTATCCGAGTTCGCCCGGCGGCGTCGACGACGGCTATTTCCGACAGCGCTTTGCCGATACGGTGATCCGCAACCTCGCCGCCCTGCCGCCGGCGCGCCACGGCAGGAAGGCGACCGGAAAGTCCGATGACGGATGAGACCGCGTCCCCCGCATGGGACGAGTCCGACCTCGGCCGGCCGCATGACCTCGCCGACAAGGCCTCGCGCGTCCGGCGGATGTTCACCGCCATCGCGCCGAGCTACGACCTCAACAACCGCATCCATTCGCTGGGACGCGACCAGGCCTGGCGTCGGGCCGCCGTGAAGGCCGCCGAAGTCCGACCGGACGACCGAGTGCTCGACGTGGCCTGCGGCACCGGGGACCTGTCGATCGCGTTCGCCCGTGCCGGCGCCGACACGGTGGTCGGCGTCGATTTCACCTACGACATGCTCTCGATCGCGCGCCGCAAGAGCGCCGAAGCAACCGGCCGCCTTGTCTTTCACGGTGGCGACGCCATGCGCCTGCCCGTGGCCGACGGCACGTTCGACATCGTCAGCATCGCGTTCGGGATCAGGAACGTGACCGATCCGTCCGCGGCACTCGCGGAGTTCTACAGGGTCCTCAAACCCGGCGGGCGGGTGGTGGTGCTGGAGTTCGATCTTCCGCGCAATGCGGTGCTGCGCGGGATGTATCAGATCTACTTTCAGCAGGTGCTGCCGCGCACGGCGTCGTGGATCGCGCGGGATCGATCGGGCGCGTATCGGTATTTGCCGCGCAGCGTTGATCAGTTCATTCGCCGTGATGATCTCGTCTCGATGATCGAGCGCACGGGGTTTGCGAGCGTGACGGCAAGGTCCCTCACGCTGGGGATCGCGGTGATCTATCTGGGGTCCAGGGCGTAGGGTATGGGGTATGGCGCGTCACTGTTATTGCGGCCACATGGCATTCGACCCGACGGCTCACGCCGTCGGTACGCCGACATGCGCGCGTGGCGAACCGCGCGGCGTAAGCCCGCGGGTCGAATGCCATGAGGCCGCAATGACAACACGCGCCTCGTGGCTGACGGATCCAGATCCTGGAGAGAGCGGGCCGGCGCGGCGCATCGATCATCAATGCGCCCCATACCCCATACCCGGTGCGTTGACGAGGGGCCCGTTGCAGATTAGTAATAGTAGGATCCTCACGGCGAGAAGAAGTTTTTCACACCCCTGGGAGAGCGAGCATGTTGAATCGCGGCATCGGTTTTGGATTGCTTGTAGTGGTCTGCGCGGGATCGGCGTCCGAAGCACGGGCGGAAACCGTGCGCTTTCGCGCCGGCCTCGAGGTGACGCGCGCCTTCACCGGGATTCCCATCGGGACCACCGGGACGGCCACCGTCGAGTATGACACGTCCCTGCCGGATCAGCTGACGTCCGGGACGGCTCACGAGAAGCGAGGTCTCTACGGCCATCCGGATTCGCCGCCGGTCAAGATCCTCTGGTAATACGGATCGGTGAATGCCGTCTACACCGAGCAGGGCAGCATCAACGTCGTCGATGCACCGTTCCCCCACAACGCGGACAGTTACGCCGTCTTCGCAGGGGACGCGGTGTCGCCGGAAGGCATCACCAAGGGCGCGTTCCTGAACTGGCTGTTTCGCAGCGGGACCCCGATAAGGCTGATCGACACCGACGACGTCATCATCGGCGGCCAGTCCCTGATTCCTCCCGACGCGAGCTTCATCCCCCTGTCGGAGTTCAATTCCGGTGACGTCGTCTTTTTTGGCAACTCGGCGTTCGTCGCCCACGTCGTGACGGACATTGAAGTGCTCGACGTGAGCGCAAACTACAACGCCACGTTCACCGCGGGATCGCCGGCTTCACTGACCCAGCCCGTCGCGACGCCGGCCGTGCCCTTCACCCTCGGGTTCGACGTGGCGTTCGACGGCGCGTCGGTCTCCGGCGGCGGAGCGCTCCAGGTCTCGCTCGACGGCACGCTGCTGGACACGATCGGCGCATCGCAGGCGGGCGTGATTCAGCCGATCTCGATCGACGTCACCGACGGCGGGCACGGCGGGCTTTCCGCTGCGGATCTGACGTTCCTCTACGACGGCCCGACCGGGTCGACCATGACCCTGGACAACGTCTCGATTCCCGGCAGCGATCTGCTGAACGGCGACTTCGGGACGCAGAGCCTGGCCGCCTGGGGCACCGGCGGCGCGGGCGCCGTCGGGGCGACGCTCGTTCCCGAGCCGACCACCGCCCTGCTGCTGGTCATGGCGACCGCGTCGGCGGCGCGGCGGCGCAACCGCTAGACCACACCGGATTCGCGATGCTGCACCGGCCTTGGCGGCGACGTTGCCGGCGGCTAGTCTGGCGGCCTCACGTCCATTCGTTCGAACCGTGGGGCCGGCATGCCGACCAGACCGAAGCTGCGACGATTCCGTCCGCCGATCCGACTGCTCGACCAGCCACGCGCGTGGCGCGTCATCGAGGAGGCGGGCGACTATCGCCTGACGCTTCGGTGCGATCATCCGCGTCGATTCGGTCGTGCCGTCTTCGTGCTGCTGGATGACCGGGAGGTCGGTTACCTCCGGCTGCCGAACCTGCCCGACGTCGCGTCGATCGACCTGACGTGCACGTTCCACGTCGGACAGGCGCCGGCGGCGCTTTCGTTCGCAGCCGAACGGTTGCCATCTTCACTCGGCCGTGGCGCCGTCCACCTTCAGGCCGCGGCACTCTCGCGCATCGTTCCCGAGCCTGTCACGGGGTGGCCGCGCACCGCGCGCCCCGATGCGCCCCTGCTCACGGTCTGGGGATACGGATTCGGCACGTACTATCAGCGCACCGACGACGGGCTGGGGCCCGAGGCCCTGTTCGACCGCATGGTGGCGCCCTATCGCCGATTGGGCGCCAACGCGTTTGCGCACCTCATCTACAAGAAGATGTATTTCAAGCGGCCCGTGCACGGATACGGAGCCGGGATGGCCTACCCGATCGAATGGACGGACGGCAGCCGCGGGCCCGAGCGCGGCCACCATGACGATCCGCGCTGGATCGACGGCGGCTTCCGCCACCACGCGCGGCTCGACTTCGACCACGGCGTCATGGTGTGGCCGCATGCGGTGTTTCCGACGCCCGGCCGCAAGGACCGCCACGGCCAGATCCGGGACCTGCTCGACCACCTGTCCGACGCGCTCGACCTCGACGCCAACGAGCTTTACCACGGCTTCGCGAGCGAGTTCTACTTCACGAAGCTGAGCGACGTGAAGCGCATGACCCGGATGATCGAGCAGACCTGCCCGGGCGCCTTCGTCGCCGATCATCACCTGCGTCCGTCCGAGCGGGGCCCGAACTTCCTCACCGCCGGACAGACCGCGCACGGGTACGGCACCGTCGCGCGGTTCGGATGCGACGATCACGACCCCATGCGCGGCCCGCTCGCCGACGGCGCCGACTGGTACGAGCCGCCGCTCTACGGCATGTTCGCCCGAACGCCGGCGGCGCGCCTGCGCGACGAATGGGGCGACCAGTTCGTCATTACCGAGCTGGACTGTCGCGACTGGGTGCCGCCGCCCGCCAACTACGGTGGTGACGCCCACGAGGACTGGGTCATCAAGCAGGTGCACGACCTCGTCCGGCCCGATGCCGGAACACCGCAACGTCACGTCGCCGCGGTGTCGTGGTCCTGCGGCGGCAACAGGACCTCGAAGAGCAACCTTTTCATCGCGGCCGCGGCCTGCAACGACCCGATTCGCGGGGCCTTCGCCGCGCAACTTCGATCGACCGGCGCCGACGGCACCTTCGACGCCAAGCGCCGCGGCGCGTCCTCGGCGCGATTCGAAGAAGCCGCGGCCCGGCCGCGCGACGCGCGGCCGTCGGACACCTTCTTCCTGCAGAACAATCACCTTCGCGTCTACGCGCGCCCCGGCGCCGCCACGGCCGAGCTCTGCTGGGATCCCGAGGCGTCGGCGCACTTTGACGGCAACGCCCTGGCGCGCCGCCTCGCGGCCCCCTTCCTCCGCCTCGACCCGACCTGGTCCTGGCGAGTCCGCGAGCTCGGCCCGGTCGTCGCGGAGCTGGAAGCGTGCGATCACAAGGATCGGCAGCAACTTCGATTGACGATGCACGCCGATTCGCCGTACGTGATCGTGCGCAGTCGCGGCGCGACGACGATCGGCGCGGGCGCCGGCCAACGATTGCGGCGCCGTGACGGCGTAGGCCTCCTGAGGGATCCGGCACGCCGTCTGCCTGATCGATTCCTGTTCGACATCGGCGCCACGAAGCTGCACCCGACCTTCAAAGACGACCGGGTCCTACTCGCACCGCGCGGCTCTGGAACATGGACGCTCGTCTGGGGCGTCTCCGATCGCCTGAAGCCGACCACGCCCCAGGCGCTTCGGACCGCCCTTCGTACGGGCACTCGATCCGGGCCTTCGACCTGCCGACTCGTTCGACCGGTCGACCTCGTCTCGAGAGTCCGCGGCCCGGTCTGGGTGCGTCGCGGCCCCTGGTGGCATCGCCAGGCGCTGCAGCCCTCGCTGACCCGCCCGAATCGCGGCTGGGTCAAGACCTATGAAGATCCACGGTGGAACGTCGAGGTCGGTGACGACGGTCTGCTCTGCGGCGCCATCGAACCGGGACCCGGAAGCGACTACGTCCTCGCCTTCCGTAACCCGTCGCCGTCCCCGGAGGGCTTCTCCGGCACGGTCGCCGTGCTGGCGTCGAACCCCGTCGCCACGCCGTACGTGCGTCTGGCGGACCGCGTCGAGCGCGCGTGGATTGGAGCGAAACCGTGGCAGCGATTCCACGATCAGCTGCTCTGGCTTCCGAAGACGCCAGGCGACTATCGGCTCCGGGTCACGTACGGCGACGGCAGCGTGCCGACGCTGACCCGCAGCACGGCGGATTTCGAGCAATGCGCCTGGGACGCCGAATCCTGGTCCCTGCTGCTGAAACCCGCGCTGCCCCCGTGGTGCAAGCGACTACCGACCTGGTATCGGTTCACGGCGCTGATCGAGCACGAGGGCTGGCGCATGCGCCGCATCGACGGCGGAAGATGCGTCCGTGGAAATGAGCGGCGGAGCATCGTGGAGTTCGGGATGGGAGTCGTGCGGTTGGAGTCTGAGCCGTTGGGCTGATGGCGTACCCCCGACGTAAGCCGGGGGGTGGACCGCACGCAGAGCAACGTCAGGCGCATGGCGCACCGAACACCATGGCCCTCAGACCCGCAGGCTGACGCCGCGCGGTTCGCCACACGCAGGTCGACCCCCGTCGCTCACCTGTCATCCCCGGTCACCGGTACCAGCCGTCCCGCGATGTTGCCGTCGGCAAGGCGCTCGATGCGCACCTTCGGAAGGAATCCCCGCGCCTGGTATTCGCCCGCCATCTCGACCTCCCGGTCCGTGAAAAGCGGAATCGGCATGCGATGCTTGCGACATGTTTCAGTCGAGATCGACCAGCGGACCGACATAGTCCGGGTAGACGAACTCCAGGTTCTGCCCGTAGAAGCGGTTCATCGCCTCTTCGTAGCGGTAGAGGGTGACGTGCCCGTCGAAGAAGGCGACGTTGCCGCCGCCGAGGTGGCGATAGCCGAAGTGCGCCCCGTGATCGTTCACGATCCGAATGCGGACGATGCCGAAGACCGGATCGAACGGGTTCTCGTCGGAATCCGCCACCATCGCGAACTCCGACTCCTTCCCGATGTCGAACGTGCGCGGCCAGTAGCCGTCCGCGCCCGCGCCGCCCACGCGCGGCTGTCCATGGAAGCCGCGGAACGTGTCATTCAAGCCGACGCCGTAGTTGCGTCCGCCACTCACGCCGTAGCTGATGGTTTCCGAGATCCGGTCGCCGCCGAGGTCGAGCGGCATCACCTCGTAGGTCGGGCAATGAAACAGCGAGGCGTCGCCGTCGATCGACACGACCTCCTGCTCCGCCAGGCGCCCGGCCCAGTGGTTGTACGTGTGCGGAATCAGGTTGCTGACAGGCGTCGTCACGCCGGGCTGGTCCGCGTCGCGGTCCTGCCAGATAATCGCCAGGTCCCAGTCGCCCGCGTAGATCGTGATGCCCAGGGCAATCTGTCGGAGGTTGCTCGCACACTTCGCCTGCCGGCCCAGCTCGCGCGCCCGTTTCACCGCCGGCAGAAGCAGCGCGATCAACAGCGCGATGATGCTGATCACGACCAGCAGTTCGATCAGCGTAAATGCTCGAGACGGCGATCGTGGGCTTCTGGACGTCATGCGTCGCGTCGCCTTCCGTGGTGCGAAATTCTGCGGACTCCTGCAGTTCAGTAATGTTACCGTTCGATGGGGCGCGATTCCACCGGTACACTTGAATGCGATTTCATCGGGATGCGCACACATGAAGTACTACATTCTCACTGACCTGGAAGGCGCCGCGGGCGTCACCGACTTCGCGGGCTGGTGCATGCACGACAGCCCGCGCTACGACCTGGCCCGCCAGCTTCTGAGCGAAGAGCTCAACGCATGCGCCCGCGGCATCTGCAGCGCGGACGCACAGGCCGAGATCGTCGCGTGGGACGGACATGGCGGCGGCGGCCTGGAGGTCCAGGCGCTGGATGCATCGGTCCAGCTGATTCCCCGGGGTCCCGTCGGCCCGACCCTCGGCATGGATCAGGGCTTCGACGCGGCGTTCTTCCTCGCCCAGCATGCGCGGGCCGGAACGCCGCGGGCAAACATGAGCCACTCCTACAGCTACGAGAACCACGATGCCATGTGGCTGAACGGCGTCGAGGTGGGCGAGATGGGATTCCGCGCCGCGGCGCTGGGCGCGCTGGGTGTGCCGGTGATCTGGGTCTCTGGCGACGACTGCGCGTGCGCCGAGGCAGGCGAGCTGATCCCGGGCATCACGACCGCCGTCGTCAAGAAGGCCATCGACAGGGAAGTCGCGCAGACGATGTCGCCGGCGGGCGCGCAACGGCTGATTGAACGCACGGCCGCGCAGGCCGTGGGGAAGATCGGGAACATCGTGCCGCTTCGCTTCGATCCTCCGTATTCGATGCGGATTCGGTTCACCCGGGACGATCTGGTCGACACCATTCCCACACGGGGACGGGTCGAGGTGGAGGACTCGCGCACGGTGACGATCCACGCCGACAATCTCTTCGATTTTCCACTTTGACGGATCCGGGGCCGAGGTTCGGGAGCGAAGGCCTGGAATTCTGAAGTGAACATGCCACGGCACGCCGTACTGCCTGAAAACGCCATGAACCATCCCTCAAACGCCACCCACTGTTCCCGCCGCCCGCTACTGATCGCACTACTGCTCGCAGCACCGGCGACCGGCCTCCAGGCCGACGACGACGTGAAGCAAGCCGAAGGCGAGGCCGAGGCGATCTACACGACGCGCGAACTGTCGGAGCACGCGCGGCGCCCGTCCGGAGAGCGCCGGCTCTACCATTGGCCTGCGCTGCGCGGGCTGCCCTACACGACCGCGAATTTCGAGGAGCGCCCCGACGGGGATATTACCGAGCAGCGCGCCTTTTACTGGGGGCGCGTCATCGGATCGAACGGCGTCGCCGTCAGCATCCGCACGTTCACCGAGAACGCCGGCGACAACCAGGCGGCCCGACCCTTCGTCGATTCCGAGGAGGAGCGAACGGCCCTCACCGACCGTCTCCGCCGCTTCCAGAAGCTTTACGCCCGGCACGGCTGCGCCGAGAACACCATGACCTTCTACATGGACGCGCCGCGCAAGGGCGAGTCGCCCGACGAGTTCCTCGACAACGTTTCGAAGTACGTCGCGGAGCGCGCCGCCCTGGCCAGGTCGGCAGGCATCCCGCGCATGATGATCGACATGGAGTGGACGCATCTCGACGTCCTGAAGGAAAGGATGTCGCCGCACGAGATCACGCAGTTCGCAAGGCGGATGGCCCGCCGCGCGATGCGGGCGCTGGTCGAAACCTATCCCGAAGTGACCATGGGCTTTTACCCTGGTCTGACCGGCATCCAGTACAACATCGAGAACCGCATCAACGCGAAGGGGCTGCGTCACAACACGCGCACCGCGTTCGTCCAGGGCCTTTACGACCACTGCCCCGAGGACCGGCGCCTGTTTCTTTTCGCAGGCTGGACCTACAGCGCGACCGACCAGTGCACCGGCACGAAGTGGTGGACGATCCGCAAGTCGCCGTTCGTGCACGACACGGACGATGCGATCGAGCGGATCATCTACGCCCACGAGCAATTGCTCGGTCCCCGGATCGATTTCGAATGGGGCCGCTGGGAGCTGGGCGGACATCGGTACAACAAGCCGGGGGTGCCCGGTCTGGCGATGATCAAGCTTTCCAACGTGCCGCTCGCGGCGCTGGAGCGAACCTGGAACAAGCTGTACGGGAAGAGTGACGTGGTCTTCGTCTGGGACCACTTCGATTCCTGGGACGAAGGCGGCTACCTCTACGTGAAGCTCGAGAACGACGAGGAGACGGCCGGGTACGACAAGTGGCTCGCGGAGATCGATCCCGCTTACCACAAGCTCTACGACGCGGTGACCGGTGAATACTGGATTCCGGGCACGCCGGGATCGGGCTGGCACGGCACGAAGCGCGACATGTTCGATTTCCACACGCGCGACGGGATCACGCATGTCGTCGGCAGACTCGATCCGAACTTCGCGCAATATGTCAACCTGACGAAGGAGATCGCCGGCCGTGACCGTGACGTCATCCCGCTCTACAACGACGAGCACGTCAGGCTTGCAGAGCAATACGGCGAGCGCGGCTTCTTCCCATACCAGAAGATCGAACGCGTCGAGGACTCGGAAGTGGCAGCCTACCTGGCCCCGGTGAAGAAGACGAAGTCGGGGCTGGGGCACGAGCTGAAGTAGCCGAATTCGCCTGCCTTCGGATTGACCGCAACCACGTGCCGGAGCCGCATCGGCTCGCTGAACGTCCCATGAGCGTCGACGAATTCATCAACCGCGAACGCACGTGGATGCGCTCCGCCTCGATGCTCCCTCGCGCCGCGCGCCTCACGCCGCCCGGATCGCAGACGAACGCCAAGGCTCCGCTCGAACTGCAACTGGGCGCCGGGCCGAACTTCTTCGAGCGCGCCGACGGCGCACGCGTCTGGGATGTCGACGGCAACGAGTACATCGACTTCCAGGCCGCGCTCGGACCGATCATCCTCGGCCACCGGCATCCTGTGATCGACAAGGCCGTTTCCGAGCAGCTGCAGCGCGGCGTCCTGTTCAGCCTCCCCTGCCCCCTGGAGGCCCGACTCGCCGGGACGCTCGTTTCGATCTTCGGCTGGGCCGCCTGGGCACGCTTCTTCAAGTCGGGAAGCGATGCCAACACCGCGGCCGTCCGCCTCGCCCGCGCCCGGACGGGCCGGTCGGTCATCATCAGCTGCGCGTACAACGCCTGGGACGACTGGTGGCTCGGCAAGCACCTCGAAGCGCCTTCGTGGGCCCGCACCGCCGGTGTTCCCGCCAATCTCGCCGGCCTCGTGCATGACGTGCCCTACGGCGACACGTCGGCGCTCGAATTGCTCGTCGAACGACACGCAGACGACCTCGCCGGCCTTGTCCTCGCCCCCGCGTTGGAGGACCGCCCGCTCGACGCGACGTTCCTGCGCCGCGCGCGAGAGCTCGCCGACGCCCACGGCGCCGTGCTCGTCCTCGACGAGGTGAAGATGGGGTTCCGCCTCGGCCTCCGCGGGGGACACGGCATCGCGGACGTCGAGCCCGATCTCGCCGTCTTCGCCAAGGCCATGGCCAACGGTTACCCCATCGCGGCGCTCGTGGGCACCGAACCGCTCGCGGAGGATCTCAGACGGACCTTCATCACCGGCACGTACAACGGAGAGATGCTCTCCATGGCCGCCGCCGTCGCCACGCTGGAGATTCTCCAGCAGGGCGAGGTGTACGACCATCTGCACGACCTGGGTACGACGTTCATGGCCGACCTGGCCCGCGTCGTCCGAGAGACCGGTCTGCCCGCGCGCGTCGGCGGGCATCCCGCAGTGTTCTGCCTCGTCTTCGACCGGGCCGACGATGACCGGAGCCGCGCGCTGCAACGCCGCTTCTTCGTCGAGCTGATCCGGCAGGGCGTGTTCAGTTGCGGAAGTTTCGAGCTGAGCGCCGCGCACCGGCGCGAAGACGTCGAGATCGCGATCACGGCGGCGCGCCGTACGGCGCAGCGCGTCGAATGATCCGCCAGGGAAAGAAGTAGACCGCGTACACCACCGCGAACACGAAGAAGGATTCGACGCCTGCCATCTGGCAGAAGGCGAAGAAGTCTGAAGATCATGACCGTCGTGATCACCGGGAAACGCTGGTACAATACCTCGTCCCCTCTCCGAGTGAACCGAGAATCGATTCATGGTCACGACAGGACCGAGCGTGCTTCTGGTCGTGCCGCCCTTCCAGACCACGACGCGCCCCGCGCTCGGCGTCAGCCAGCTCAGTGCGAACCTCCGCGAGGCCGGCATCTCGTGCGACGTGCTCTACCTGAGCTTCGCGTTCGCCGAACGTATCGGGATCGAGGTCTACGAGTGGATCTCGGGCAGCACGATGAACGTCCTGCTCGGCGAGTTCATCTTCTCCGACTGCCTGTTTCACCGGACCGACGAGCAGATCGAGCAGTACGTCGACCGGGTGCTGCGGGGCACCGAGGACGAGCTGCGGCTCGAGTCGTTCTATCCCGATCAGGCCCCGACCGAAGCGCTGCGCCGGCTGATGGACGAAGCGACCGACTTCTGCCGCGGCCACGCCGCCGCCGGGATCGCGAAGCAGCGCCCTCTGATCGTCGGAATGACTTCGAGCTTTCAGCAGAACTGCGCGGCACTGGCGGTATTGAAGCGTGTCCGGGCGCTGATCCCGCACATCGTGACGATGATGGGCGGCGCCAACTGCCAGGCGGAGATGGGTCGCGAGATCATGGCGCGATTCGACCAGGTCGATTACGTCGGCCAGGGCGAGTGCGATCTGAGCATCGTGCAGTTGTGCGAACGGCTGCTGCACCACAACCACGGCGCGGTCGCCGGCCACGAGGTGCCCGGCTTCATCGGCCGCGGCGCGACCCGCCCTGCCGCTTCGCTGCCCCTGAGCGGCGCCGATCTCGATCGCCTGCCGATTCCCGACTTCGACCCGTATTTCTCGCAGCTCGCGGGATCACGCGTCAACGACCGGATCGTGCCTGGGCTCGTGCTCGAAACCGCGCGCGGCTGCTGGTGGGGCGCCAAGCAGCATTGCACCTTCTGCGGGCTCAACGGCGAGGAGATGTCGTTTCGCAGCAAGTCGCCCGCGCGGGCCCGCGACGAGATCGAGCAGCTTGCCAAACGCCACGGCGTCAACCAGTTCGCCGTCGCGGACAACATCCTGGACATGAAGTACTTCCGCACGCTGCTGCCGATGCTGTCCGAACGTCCGGTCGCGCGGTTCTTCTTCGAGACCAAGTCCAACCTCTCCAGGGAGCAGGTCCGGCTGCTGGCGCGATGCGGCATCGACGAGATCCAGCCTGGCATCGAGAGCCTCAGCGACCGCACGCTGAAGCTGATGCGAAAAGGCTGCACCCGGTTGCAGAACCTGCAGCTGCTGAAGTGGTCCGCCGAGGCGGGCGTAAGCGTCGCGTGGAACTACCTGTTCGGCTTCCCGGGCGAGGGCGAGGACGAGCTTGACGAGATCGCCGACACGATCGCGACCGTGCATCACCTGCAGCCTCCGGTCGGCACGTGGGCGCTGCGCCTCGATCGCTTCAGCCCGTATTTCAACGAACCCGGGCGGCATGGACTCGACCCCGTCGGGCCGGCCGAGCCCTATCGGCACGTCTACCCCTTCGACGACAAGGCCCTGAGCAACATCGCGTACTTCCATCGCTCGGCGTTCTTTGAGCGCGTCACCCGCAGCCAGGGCCTGGCCCGGCTCAAGCGCGTCGTCGCCGAATGGCAGCGGTCTTACCAACGATCGTGGCTGGTTGCGATCCCGCGGCATCGAAGCCTGCTGATCGTCGACACGCGGCGCTGCGCGCGTCGTTCGCTGCACTGCCTGACCGGGCTCGCACGGCGCGCCTACGAGCTATGCGACAAGGCGCGCGCGCCGGGCGAGATCACCCAGCACCTTGGCGGGGCGCACGCCGAGGCCGCAATCCGAACGGCGCTCGAGCGCCTCGTGGGCGATCGGCTGATGGCGCGGTCGAACGGGCGCTATCTCAGCCTCGCCATCGACGTTACGACCGGCTCCGGCAAGCTCGCGCCGGTCCGGTCGGCCGGATTCGTTCGCCCGCGGCAGGAGACCGGCAAGTACCGGCGACGCCTTGCCGGCATGCTCCGCGGCCGCGAATCCCCGGTCGCCTTCGCGTCAGCCCTCACGACCCGCGCCGGCTACGCGCTGCATACCACCACGGACAGAATCGTCACCCGCGCGGTGACATCGGTCGTGCGTGCGACGAGTCGTCACTGAAGTCGCCGGCCTTCTAGTCGCTCCACGTCGGCTCCTCGCTCCCCGCTCCCCGCTCCCCGCTCCCTGCTCCTGGCTCCCCACTCCCCACCGCCTCCACGACGACGAATTCCTTCTTTGGATCCGGCCGTATCCAGGCGCCGAACGCATCCGGATCGTGGCAGAAGAGCAGGAGATCGCCGCTCTCGGCGATTTCAGGCAGCCAGCGGCGCTTCCAGGCGCGGGTGTCGAGCGGATGGGTGTCGAAGGCCGTCTGGAAGACCATGCGAAGGTGATGCTGCGTCGGGCAGTTGTCCCCGGCGAACACCGCGCGGCGGACGGCGCGTGATGCCCCGTTGGCCGAAAGCTCGCCCTCGCCCAGCACGACCGCGCAGTGACCGTGTGTATGGCCGCTGCTCCGCACCATCCGGATGCCCGGAAGGACCTCTTCGTCGTCGGCCTCGACGAAGTGCACCCGGTCGGGATGCTCGCGAAGCGGCGTGAGCGGACGCTGCGGGTAAGACTTGTACAGCAGCGGATCACCGCCTCCGGCGGCCGCCCACTCGACGGCGTGGACATAATGCATGGCGTTGAGAAAGGTCAGCGTCGGCCGCCCGTCCACCATCGAGCACACACCGCCGACGTGGTCCCAGTGCAGGTGCGACAGGACCACGAAATCGATGTCGGCGGCATCGAGGCCCATGCGCTCGAGCGTCTCCATCAGCGGCGACCCCGGGCCCAGCGCATGAATGCGACGCTCACGAGCGTCGAAATCGCGCGCGTCGCCGCAACCGGCCTCGACGATGCCGCGCCGCCCGTCGTCGAGCTCGATCAGAATGCAGTTGGCGCTCTCCGCCACGCGATTGGATCGATCCGGCGGCATCGCCTTCCGCCAGATCACCCTCGGCACGATGCCGAACATCGTCCCGCCGTCGGTCCGAAACCTTGATCCCACGATGGGCGTCATCCGCATTCGGCTGATCTCACCTGGTGAAGTCCGTCGATCGCGTCCACTACAATCCGCCTCCCTGACTCATGGCGGAGCCCGACTCCATCTCGCCGGTCGTCATCGCGCCGACCTACAACAACGCCGAGACATTGGGCGACATTGTAAAGCGGATCCACCGCCTCGACCTGCCGCTGATCGTCGTCAACGACGGCAGCGCCGACCGGACCGCCGATGTGCTCGAAGCGCAGCGCTCCGACTGGCGCCCCGAGGCGCTTCACCTTCCGGCTCACCCGCGCAATCGCGGCAAGGCCGCCGCGCTTCACCGGGGCTTCGACCTCGCGATCGAGCACGGGTACAGCCACGCGGTCACGATCGACACCGACGGTCAGCATGATCCCGAGCAGATTCCGTCGCTGCTCGAGACCGCCCGGCGCAGACCCGAAGCGCTCGTGATCGGCGCCCGCAGCGACCGCGTCGACGGCACCCCGGCGCGCTGCCTGGTCGGCCGCCGCCTGACCAACCGGATGCTCCGCCTCGAGTGCGGCGTCGCGGTTCACGACAGCCAGTCGGGCATGCGCGTCTATCCGCTCGGCCTCATCGGTGCCGTCCCCTGCCGCGCCCAACGCTTTGCCTTCGAGACGGAGATCATCGCCCGATCGGCCTGGGCAGGCTTCGAGATCATCGAGACGCCCATCACCAGCCGCTACCTTCCGCCCGAGCAGCAAGTGAGCCATTTCCGGCCCTGGGTCGACACCCTGCGCAGTATCGCCGTCCAGGCCCGGCTTCTCATCGAAACGCCGTATCGACGCAGCCGCCGCTGAAAGCATGTACGGTTCAACGAGCGCGGGAGCGGGAACGGGATTGCACTGGCCGAACTCGGTTCTTAGGCTCTGTCTCAGAACTCTGCCGCGGGCCCAAGACCGAGCGAATCGTCCGTTGGCGCAAAGGCCGAAGCAGGCGATGTCGCGGTGCATCGTCGATGGAGGCCGACGCCGCCAACGGGCGATGCAGCCGGTCGACGCCAGGCAGAGTTTTGAGACAGAG
>NYZC01000443.1 GCA_002686995.1 Phycisphaeraceae bacterium
CGGTTCCGGCTGCGTACCGCGCGGCGTGAGCCCGCGGGTCGAATGCCATGGCGGTCCCTTGCCGCACTTGACGCTCGAAACACGTACATACTCCTCATTGCCGCGTACAATTGGAGGCCATGTCGCGTCGACTGAAGACATCGAGCGACCGTTCCCTCCGGGCATTCACCCTGATCGAACTGCTCGTCGTGATCAGCATCCTCGCGCTGCTGATCGCGCTGCTCCTGCCCGCCATCAAGAAGGCGCGGGCGCTGGCCCGAACGACGCAGTGCGCGAGCAACGTGCGGCAGGTCGCTGTCGCGCTGCGTGCGTACGCGGCGGACAACAACAGCAACCTGCCCATCTACAACGCTCATGTCCATACGAATGTCGCCAGTCACAGGATGTACTGGACGGACATGCTTATCACCGGGCCCCATCCTCAGAACGGTGGCTATCTGCCGGCGCCGAGGTACACGTACTGGGAAAGCTACGGCGCTTACGCCGACGGCGTGCTGCGCTGTCCGGAAGTCAGCGAAGAGGTGCTTGGCCGAGGCGGGGCCGGCTACGGGGGCTACGGCGTGAACTCTCAGCACGTCATTCGTCAGAAGTTCTACGACAGCCATCCTACCCCCGAGCACACGCAGTTGTACCGAATCCAGCGGCAATCGGAGATCTGGCTGGTGGGCGATGCCCAGCCGACGACGGCCAACCTGCAGCCCGGCCAGACGTACTACGGCGCCGGCGCCAACAGTATCGTGTGCCCTGTTGTTTTCTTTAACTGGTTGGCGGTATCGGGCACCGAAGCGGGGGGGCGCCACAACGGGGGTGAGTGGACTGACTACCATTCCGACGTCAACGCCGGCTTCGTCGACGGGCACGTGGAGACGCTGTCCTGGGATGCCTGCTACGACAACGAGCGGAATATGTGGGCCCACGACTACAGCCTTTATCCCCATCACGGGGCCTACAAGTGATTCCGCGGTGGGCATGAGCCCCTTGGATGCTAATCCAGTCCTCTCCGACGCGCTCACCGCGCGACAAGTGGTTCAACGCGTTCATGACATCCGCTGGCGGCTCGCCGCGTTCTACCCCAGCCGCCCAGAATCCGTGAAAAAGCGTGCATCGGTCCCCGTCGCCGCGTATAATCGAAGGCTATGGCACGCCGAACGACCACATCAGGCGATCGACGTCTTCTCCGGGCCTTCACCCTGATCGAGTTGTTGGTCGTGATCAGCATTCTCGCACTGCTGATCGCCCTGCTGCTTCCTGGCATCAAGAAGGCGCGGGCGCTGGCGCGGACGACTCAGTGCCAGAGCAACGTGCGGCAGGTCGCGATGGCCTTTCATGGGTATGCGGCGGACAATAAGAGCTACCTGCCCATCGGCAATCCCCACAACTGGGTCAATCCTCTCAGCCATGGGATGTACTGGACGGACATGCTGGTCACGGGTCCCGACCCGCAAAACGGCGGATATCTGCCTGAGCCCAAGAGTTGGCACTGGCGCAATTACGGCGCCTACGCCTCAGGTGTCCTTCGCTGCCCGGAGGTGACCGACGAGGTGCTTCGCCGAGGCGGGGCCGGCTACGGGGGCTACGGCGTGAACACCTCGCACGTCATGCGACAGAACTTCCGGGACGGAGAACCCACGCCCACGCACACGCTGCTGTACAAGATCCAGCGGCAATCGGAAATCTGGCTCGTGGGCGACGCGCAACCGACGACGCGTAACCTCCAACCGGGTCACACGTACTACGGTTCCGGCGCCAACACCATCACCTGCCCTGTGGGCTGGTACTGGTTGGGCCTGTCGACCACCGAAGCCGGGGGGCGCCACAATGGGGGCGAGTTCACCGATTACCATTCCGACGTCAACGGAGGATTCGTCGACGGGCACGTCGAGACGCTGTCCTATGACGCCTGCCTCGCCAACGAGCGGAACATGTGGGCCCACTCCCGACAGGCTCCCCATCACGGTCCCTACGAGTAATTCCGCGGCAGCATGGGCCGACACAATCCTTCTCCAGCGCTATCCGACACCGTCACCGTAGAGGCATCGGTCGAGAGCGACGCCTTCCGAGCCGAAACGCTGCAGACGGTCGTGTCGAAGTGGCGCATCGGCGAGTCATTCGACCGGTTCGAAGCGTACGATGCTTCGGCGACCTCCGGTCTCGACACGCGCGGTTTCTTCGGCGCCGTGTTCGACGGACGCTACGTGTACTTCGTGCCCCAGAGTACAGGGCTGGCCTCGGAGGGAACGGCGCCCGGTCAACACGGTCACGTGCTGCGTTACGACACGCAGGAAGATTTTGCATCAGCGTCAGGATGGAGCGCCTACGACGCCTCGGCGACATCGGGGCTGCAGACGCGCGGCTATTACGGCGCGGTGTTCGACGGCCGTTACGTGTTCTTCATCCCGCGCACGGACGGTGCGAACCTGCACACGCGCATACTGCGTTACGACACGCAGAGTGATTTCGATGCCTTGGGAAGCTGGCAGGCCTTCGACATCGGTCACGCGATGAGCTGCCAGAGCGCAGGGTTCGACGGCCGCTACATCTACTGCTGCCCTGGCTACGAGACGGAGCCGAAAACGAGGCACTGCGGGAGAATACTCCGCTACGACACGCATTCGGCCTTTGATGCCCCCGACAGCTATGTCATCCATGACGCAGGCCGTACGGACGGCGTGGAGACCGGATGCTTCGACGGCGCGGTCTTCGACGGCCGGTACGTCTACTTCGTGCCGCTGGGTGCGGTCGGCGGCATGCTGCGCTGCGACACCCTCGGCGAGTTCACGGATCCCACAAGCTGGGACGCCTTCGACGCGCGGAAAATCTCCGGCCTGAAGATGGGAACCTGCGTCGGCGCGACATTCGACGGACGCTACGTCTACTACGTGCCTTACGCGAACAGCGTCGCGGTCCGATTCGACACACAGGGTGAGTTCGCGGATGCCGACGCATGGTCCGCATTCGACGCGGTCAAGACCGGCGGTCTGTACTGCAGCGGCTACGACGGTGCCGTGTTCGACGGCCGCTTCGTCTACTACCTGCCGTTCTGGGAGGGCGAAGATCCGAGCCGGGGATTCCACGGCAAGGTGCTCCGGTACGACGCGACGAGAGATTTCACCGATGGTGAGAGCTGGCAGGCGGTGGATGCAGGAAGAACATCGGGGCTCGAGAGCATCGGCTTCAACGGAGGCGCGTTCGACGGACGGTTCATCTACATGGCGCCCTGGCGGACGGGCGCCACGGCCGATGGCAGCGCCATCGCGCACGGAAACGTCCTGCGGTACGACACGGTCGGACAGGACGCGTCGTTCAGCCTGCGCGCGGTCGATTTCGGACACAACGGCGGTCTCTGCGCCGCGGTCCCGGGTCCGTCGTTCCTGGTCAACACCGAGCGCGGGGTCGTCGGCGCTTGGGCCCACCGCGGGCTCGCACCCGGCCGGCATCACCTCGCCGGAATCTACGACGGGCGCCACGTCAGGCTCTACATCGACGGCAAGCTCGCCGCAGAAAGATCCGGATCCGGCCGCATTCAGCATTGCGAGGTCGAGACGGCAATCGGTCATCTCGAGGGCGGCCTTGGCCGTTTCGACGGGCGTGTCGAGGACGCTCAGGTCATCGGCGAGGCCCGCGACGCGCAGTGGGTGGCGGCAAAGAGCCGGCAAGATCGCAGGTCGTAGTCCTCGCGCGGAATCCGTTAGATTGGCGTGATGAGGCGAATCCGGATTGCCACCAGAAGCCGCGGAGAGGTTACACGAGTCCGTTCAAGGACCACCCCCTCACCCCCGGAGCGCGGATTCGACAAGCCCCCCCTTTGTAAGGGGGGGTTGGGGGGGTGTCGCATCACCCCTGCGATCCTTCTGTCACTCGTCGTCGCCGCAACCCTGGTCGGCCCGGTCTGCGCCGCAACACCCGGCGCCCCCGTTGCCCGTGACGACCAGGCCACAACGGAGAAGGATCGACCGATCGTCATTCCAATCCTGGCCAACGACGAGAACCCGGGCGCGACCCCCCTGTTCATCCCCAGCGCCACGCAACCCGAGCATGGGTCGCTGTCGATGGCGCCGTCGCTGGTCGGGTGGTGGCGCTTCGACGAGACGGACGCAACCGGCCACGCGACGGACTCGAGCCGGAACGACAACTTCGGCAAGTACAGCGGCGACATGAACGCCGATTCGATCGTGCCGGGCAGGTCGGGTCGCGCCCTGCGCTTCGACGGCGTCGACGACGAGGTCACGACCGGTCGATTCCCCGACCTCGGCGACGCCTACTCCGTGGCGATGTGGGTGAAGGATCTGGCCGGCAACGGCTCGCTCGTGCAGCACTACAACCGGGTCGATTTCGACGACACCGAAAAGGGATGGCGGCTCACGTATTTCGCCGAGCGGGGCATGATCACGTTCGACGCGGACGGCCATCCCCATATCCGCGCGACCGGCCTCTCGCCGCCCATGGATGACGGCCAGTGGCACCATCTCGTCGCCGTCAAGGACGGGAAGAGAGGACGCATCTACTACGACGGCGTGCTTGTCGAGGACGAGTCGCTGGCGAAACCGACGACCTATCACCCCGACCAGCCGCTGAGGTTCATGTGGTGCAAGGACCGCTCCCGGCGGCACACGCGCGGCACGATCGACGACGTGCGCATCTACGACCGCGCGCTCAGCGTGGACGAAGCGCGCTACGTGTATGCGGAAAGCTCGAAGGGCGCGGAACCCACGCGCGCCAGGTCGATCTACACCGTCATCTACACGCCCGAACCCGGATTCCTCGGCGCGGACGAGTTCACCTACACGATCAGCGACGGTCACCGGGAGTCCACCGCGCGCGTGCGCGTCGTCGTCAGACCGCGCCCGCTGACCGCGAAGGACGTCCGCGTCTGCGTCACCGGCTACGACCACAACCCTCCGGACCCCTTTCCGGGCATGGGCGAGTTCATCGGCTGGGCGGAAGCGATCGAGCGGATGCCGAATGGCGACATCCTGCTCGTACACTCGGCCGGGTACGCACATCGCTCCTTCGCATCGCCGCGCGACATCAAGGGACGCGATGACAAGCCCCCGGCCCCGACCGGCGGCAGATCGATGGCGTGCCGGTCGCGCGACAACGGGAAGACCTGGTCGAAGCCCGTCACCGTGATCGACCATCGCCTCGACGATCGGCCGCACAGCCTGTTCGTGTGCCGCGACGGGACGGTCCTGTGCTTCGTCAACGTCGGATCGTCGTGGGCGGGCTATCCCCGGGCGCCGAAGGCCTTCGAGAACGATATCGACGGCCTGAACGACAAGCAGCTGGTCCTCCGTTCGACCGACAACGGCCACACCTGGTCCGAGCCGATCTGGATCGACAGCCCGGGCACCTTCTACGAACGCGCGCACGGGCGACCGATCGAGATCGACGACGGTTCGATTCTCTGGGCGACGTATTGCGAGGACGTCGGCGGCCCGGAATCGGGCGGCCCCCACCGTGGCGGCCCCCATCCCCTGTTCGGTGCGATCCACCGCTCGGTGGACTCAGGCAGGACGTGGCAGACGATCTCCACGATCCGGCTGAAGGACAACGAGATCGACGAGCCCGCGATCGCGCAGCTTCGCGACGGCCGCCTGATCATGGTGAAGCGACCCGACGGCGGCATCCTCTATTCCACCGATCGCGGCGTCACGTGGAAGCTGACGAGGCGGTCCGTTCGGGACAACGGCCCGACATTCCGCGCGCCGCAGGTGCTCGTGCTCAAGGACGGCACGATCGTCGTTCTCGCGACGTGGCACGTCATGGGTGTCGGCAAAGGTACGCCGCACCTCTGCGCGTGGATCAGCACCGACGCCGGCCGCACCTGGAGCAGGGACGGGCGCGGACTGGCCATCGACACCTCCGTCTACGGCTATCCCGGCGCGTTCGTCATGGAGGACGAGTCGATCATGATCTCCTACTGCGAAAGCGCGCACGCCCCCAACCGCATCTTCGTCGTGCGCATCCGGATCAACGAGGCAAGGGACGGCATCGAGTTCCTGGGGATATAGCCCTTCAACGATTCATTCGACCATTGAGGTCGATGCGATCCGGGATTCCAGCCAGGCAGCAATGCGGTCTTGTGCATCCATCCCGCTGAAAAGCATCGCGCTCGGCGCTCGCTGTGCGACACGTGCCTGCAGTTCAGTCCACCCGTTCCAGGGCGAGACGTCAAGCATATCGACCGATTCGGATCGCGCCACCGCTCGGTTCGTCGGAGGCGTCACCGAGTTGGTGAAGTTGCTGAGTATCACCTGGAGATCCGACGCGCCCACGACACCGTCAGGGTTGCCCCCCGGACCCGTGGCGTCACCCTGCGACAGATCGCCAATCGGGACGCTCCGTGTGAAGTTGCTCAGGATGATTTGAAGATCCGACGCCCCGACTGTGAAATCCCCGTTCAGGTCACCGGGGATCGTGACGATCAGGCGCGGTGCGGCGACAAGGAATCCCTCGGTTCCGTTGGCCGCGTTCGCGATCAGGGCCGTGTCGTAAGTCTGGTCGCTGACGATGTCGAACGTATAGGACCCCAGTGCCCCGGGCTGCACCTGGTAGTCCACGCGAATCAGTCCGTCGCGATCGTTCACGACGAACGGCGTCTCATCGAAGTTGACGGTGCCGTGGTAGTACTCGTCGGGAAGACGATCCAGGTTCCCGGCCGCGTTGAGCGTGTCCGGCGCGGTGGTCGCTGGCGATGTCATGGCCTCGCCGCCGCCGGTGAGCAGGACATCACTGCCTGCCCCCGGGCCTTCGAGACGCACCCGAACCGAGTAATTGAGCATGTCCACCGACGAGCCGTCATCCGTGTCAAGGACGATATCCACCGAACCGCTCGCGGGCGCGCCGTCCGGCATCGTCACCACGCGATCGTCCCCGGTCAGCGCGATCGTGCCGGACTCGCCTTGTCCTGATCCGCCCTGAGGCTCCGACGCGGGCAGGACGCGCCCGAGGTTGGCACGCAGCGGACCCTTGTCGGAATCATCCACGATCGCATCGCCGTTCAGGTCGGCGAAGATCGAGTACTCCGCGCCGCCCGCGCTCGATCCGAGGGCGTCGCGCACCGGCTTGATGTCGAAGACCGTCGCCGCCCCGTCGCGATCGACGTCGGCCGGCGCCACGTCGAAGCGGAACGTGAAGTCGCCGCCGGCTGCGCCGTCGCCCGAGGGGAAGCTGCTAACCTCGTTCGTCCACTCGCCGTCGAGCGCCAAGCCGGAGGCCGTGGACGTCACTTTCAAGCCATCGAGGGCGAGAAGAAGGCGGTCGCTGCCGATCGCCGAGGAAAGCGTCCAGACGGCCTGGAACGCGCCCGTCGGACCGGTCTCGGTCACGAAAGCACTGAACGCGTAATCGTCCATCGCGTCCTCGACGCCGTCCGGACCGACCGTGCCGACCAGGGCGAGGTCGCCCTGCTCGACGTCGACCTGCTCGCTGAATCGGAGGATGACCTGGTCCAACTCGGCCCAAGGCAGCGGCGCGAGCTGGGCGCCGCCGGTCGGAATCGCGTGGCCTCGCGTGCCGCCGGAACCCGCCGGTTCGAGCTGATCGACGAATGCCTGGTTCCAGTTGCTGCCGTGTACCAGCACGTCGACCACCTGGGGTGGCGTCACGATGAAGGCCGGCGCCCCCGGATCGACGATCGTGCCGTTCGCGGTGAGATCACTGTCCCCGCGCATCCCGTCCACGAGATGGAGGGTGACCTCGTTACCGTTGAATTCCGCCCCTGTCGTGCCGTCGTAGAGGAATTCGTACCAGTGAGGCGTCGTGTTCGTCGGCGTTGGACCGTACTTGTAGTACGTATCGGGCGCGGTGCCCGAGTCGTAGACAAGAGTCACGATCGTCGCGCCACCTGAAGCCACGGGCACGTCGAAATCAATGAAGCCTTCAGGGAACTCGACGTCCGCGGGCGCGTCGGATGGCGACGGATTGTCCGTCGCGTGGACGTTCATGAGTTCGTTACCTGACGGCGCAAATACTGTCACGTAACTGCCGTCGGTGCTGTTGGGCAAGGACGCGACGTGGCCTTGTTCGCTGTCGGGCGTACCGTCGTCGTTTCCGTCACCGCCGTTGGGACCGGCGTCCTCGACCGCGTCGGTGACTCCGTCGAAGTCACCTTGAATCTGGATTGCGTAGTCCTCGACCTCACCGTCGGGAGCCGGTCCGTCGAAGGATAAAACCGGCGTGCTGCCGATCCGGAATCGGGCAAATGTCGGTCCGGGCGTGCTCGTGGCCGGGATGTCGAAGCGTATTTCCAGGACACCCGGTCCGGCGATCGCCACCATGAACTTCTCAGTCGCGTTGCTGAAGACACCGTCCCGATCGAAATCGATCCAGAACGACAGCTCGCCGGCTCCCGATGTGGTGAGCGAAATCGAGGCGTTCGATGCGGGTACCAGGGGTGTCTCGAAGACGACGCCGTCGTCATCGTTCACGTCTGTCGCATCATCGCCCGATGCATCGATATCCGGCTGTCCATCGACATCGTTATCGACGCTGGCTCCAAGAAAGACGCCCCCCTCGACCAGATCATGGCGCGGCCCGTTGCTTGACCGCAAGGTCGCATAGCTGTCGGGCGCGTCCCCGTAGTCCTGGTGAACGGGCATGAACGGAAGCGTCACCATCACGTCGAACGTTCCGGAGTCGGATCCGCCGTCCTGGTCAGCCACGGTCACCAGCACCGTATACCG
This sequence comes from Phycisphaeraceae bacterium, assembly GCA_002686995.1. Classification (GTDB taxonomy): domain Bacteria; phylum Planctomycetota; class Phycisphaerae; order Phycisphaerales; family Phycisphaeraceae; genus NYZC01. The sequence goes on from NYZC01000443.1 coordinate 8,685, forward strand.
GCCGGGGTGCCGATAGACGTGCTGGCCGTCGAACGAGCCGGCCGTGGCCACGCCCGCCGATCCGGATGCGTCGATCGTCGCCGACCCGCTGTCCGAAGCCGTGTCGTCTCCCCAATCGATGGTGTAATCAAACAGCTCGAACGTCGGAGGCGAACCCAGGGGATCGTGGAAGCCCGGATCGACAAAACGACCCAGGTCGACCAGGGTCAATGTCTCCGCGGCGACGACGGCCTGTTCCCCGACCACCGTCAGCGTCGGCGCACTGTTGTCCACCGTGATCTCGATGACGTCGCTGGCCAGTCCGCCGTCGTCATCGAATACTTCCACCCTGACGGTGTAGACCCCCTCGTCGGCGTACACGTGATCGCCGGTGAATCCCGTGGGCGGCTCCGTCACGCTTGCCGCCCCGGTGGTTCCATCACCCCAATCGATCGAAGCGGCATGCGTATCCTTCGAACCGATGTCAGCGAAATCCACGATCAGTGAGACGTTTGTTCCTTCAAATGTGGTTTGATCGGGTCCCGCGTCGGCGGTCGGGTCCACGTTGTTGACGGTCGTGCTGACGAGGTCGGGAAGATCGGGTGCCTGTCCGCCGTCGTCGTCCGTCAGCATCAGATCAATGACATAGGTATCGGCACTGGTGCCTGCGGGATCGTCGTCAAGGTACTGATGCGTTTCGCTGAAAGCTGTCGTTCCCGCGGTGTAGTTGAACGTCTCCGTCGCCCCTTCTCCCCAGTCCACTTCCAGCGTGAACGAGTCCTGCGTGCCCACGTCCGTGATCGTGCCCGACAGGGTCACCGTCCCGTTCTCGTCGATCGAAGGAGTCACCAACACCCCCGACAATGACGGCGCCACGTTGTTCACCGTTGTCGTGACACTGTCGGTGTCCGAGCCTCCGTCGTCGTCGGTCAGCGTCAGATCGATCATGTAATCGTCAAAGCCGGTGAGCGTCGGATTGTCATCGAGGTATTGATGCGTCTCGCTGAAGTTCGTCGTACCGGCGGCGTAGTTGAACGTCTCGATCCCCCCTTCGCCCCATTCCACCTCCAGCCTGAACGTGTCCTGTGTGCCCGCGTCCGTGATCGTGCCCGCAAGCGTCACCGTCCCGTTCTCGTCGATCGAAGGGGTCACCGATACACCCGACAATGTCGGCGCCACGTTGTTCACCGTGGTCGTGACGCTCGCGCTGTCCGAACCGTCGTCGTCGTCGGTCAGCGTCAGATCGATCGTGTACATGTCCGAGCCGGTGGCGGTCGGATTGTCGTCAAGGTATTGATGCGCCTCGCTGAAACTCGTCGTCCCCGCGGCGTAGCTGAACGTCTCCGGCGTCCCTTCACCCCAGTCCACCTCCAGCGTGAACGTGTCCTGTGTGCCCACGTCCGCGATCGTGCCCGACAGCGTCACCGTCCCGTTCTCGTCGATCGAAGGCGTCACCGACACACCCGACAATGTCGGTGCCACGTTGCTCACCGTCGTCGTGACGCTGTCAGTATCCGTGCCTCCGTCGTCGTCGGTCAGAGTCAGATCGATCGTGTACATGTCCGAGTCACTGCCGGTCGGATTGTCGTCGAGGTATTGATGTGTCTCGCTGAAACTGGTCGTCCCCGCCGCGTAATTGAACGTCTCCGGTGCCCCTTCGCCCCAATTCACCTCGAGCGTAAACGTGTCCTGTGTGCCCACGTCCGCGATCGTGCCCGACAGCGTCACCGTTCCGTTCTCGTCGATCGAAGGCGTCACCGACACATCTGACAATGTCGGTGCAAGATTGTTCACCGTGGTTGTGACACTATCCGTGTGAGAACCGCCGTCGTCGTCGCTCAGCGTCAGACCGATCGAGTAAATGTTCGAGCTGCTGGCGGTTGGATTGTCGTCGACGTACTGATGCGTCTCGCTGAAGCTTGTCGTGCCGGCGGCGTAGCTGAACGTCTCAGGCGCCCCTTCGCCCCAGTTTACCTCCAGCGTGAACGTGTCCCGCGTTCCCGGATCCGTGATCGTACCGCTTAGCGTGACCGTGCCATTCTCGTCGATTGGATCGCTCACCAATACATCGGAAAGCGTCGGATCTTCGTTCTGGACAGTAACCAGGAACGAATGACTATCGGTTCCACCCTCGTCATCGGTCACCTCAAGGTCGACCTGGTACTCGTCCTGAGAGGTGGCCGTGGGGTCGTCGTCAATATAGACATGCGTGACGTCGATCGACGCCGTCGTACCAGTCGATCCGCTCGTGATGATCGTCGCATCGCCGGTATCGCTGTCGCCGTCGCCCCACTCAACCGAATAAGTGAACGTCTCCGCCGTCGACAGTGCCAGGTTCACGAAACCGTCATCGCTGACGACCAGATCGGCGAGACTCAATGTCTCCCCCTCCTTGACTGTCAGCGGCGAAATCGGATCGATCTCCGGATTCACGTTGTTGACGGTGACAGGAAAGCTGACCTCCGCTTCCGATCCGTCGTCGTCAGAAAACGTCACGGTCACCGTGAACACGTTGCCTCCGGCACCGTTGTCGTCGTCGGCATAGACGTGATCGAGCAAGATTTCCTTGTTGATGTTGTCGACGGTGAGTGTTTCCGGGACCTCGCCCGAACCACCGTCGCCCCACGTGACGGTCGCGTCAAAATTCTCGTCTGTGCCGAAGTCATTGAACGTTGCCGTCACATTCAGAGGGGCGCCCTCGTCTTTAGAGATGCTGGTTACTTCCTCGAGTTCGTCAACAAAAAGCGTCACAGCCGGAGTCGAATCATATTCGACGTCGAGAAACCGACCGCCTCCGAGATCCGATCCGGTCACGGACGCAAAACGGGTCGTGACGGCGGAGGCTCCGGGAACGATATTGAATTCATGGCCCAGGGCCAGGGTCGACGGATCAAGCGTCGAGCTGTCGATCAGGAGTTCCCCGTCGAGGGTTACGTCGCCTGCAACCGCGAGCGTATCGAAGTTGCTTGAGTCTTCGATGTCGATCGTGAGCTTGCCGCCACTGCCTTGCGTGTAGTCGTTCCTCACCGTGATCTCGCCCGTCGACAGGCCGGGGCTCACGTCACCGCCATCATTGATCAGATCGCCGATGAGCGACACCCCGATGCTGCCGTTGCCTTCGAGAGTTCCCCCGTCGAGCTGAACCGTATCGGCGTCGAGAACGCCATCGTCGAGAAGAATCGTCCTACCGCCGCCTTGCGTGTACGTCATCGTCGCCGGCAGCGCAAAGATGCCCGCATCGAACGTCATCTCACCCGCGTTGTCAAACGCGCCGGAGACCGACAGATCCCGACCTCCTTCAATCGTGAAGCTACCGTTGGCGGTGTTCATCGCGAAGTCAGTCAATGCGTCCACGCTCGAAGTATTGGTGATTTGAGAGTCCACTCCGTCCATCACGATCGTCGCGTCGTTCGTGACGATGTTCGCACCTGGAAAGCGAAGGACACTCGAAATCAGATAGGTCCCGCCGGACAGCGTCGAACCGCTGAAGTTCGTGAGCATTCCTTCAAGCGAAAGCGTTCCCTCGTCGACACGGATCGTTCCGTCGTTCGTGAATGGCACGCTGCCGCCACCTGCGCTGCGGAACCTCGTCGTGGTCCCTACACCGCGCCTGATGAATTCACCGAAGTTGTTGAACGCGTAGATGCCCGTATCATCATCGCTTCGAAAGGACCCTTCTCCGGTGACCTCGAACGTCGCGCCCGACTCGTTGTTGATCTCACCGGACGTCGAGCCGCTGACGTTGAAACTGAGCTCGGTGACGCTGAAGGTGATATCGCCAGCGTTGTCGAACCTGCGGCCCAGGAACAAGGATAAGCCGCTGATCGAACCGTTCCCTCCCGAGAAACGTGTCGTCCCGTCCCCGCCCATCGTACCCCCCGACCAGCTCAGCGTACTGGTGACCTCGATTTCACCGTCTCCTGCAAGCGTCCCCCCTTCAAGGGAAAAGCTCTCCACGGAAATCACTTCTCCCGATGCATCTCCGGCAGTGACCGTGCCAAGAATAACCTTCGCGAAACCCGAACCGATGATCTCCGTCCCCGCGTCAAGCAGGTAGTCGTTCGTAAATCTCAGATCCGCGGGTTCTGCGTCGATTTCGAACACGCCCGTGCTGGTACCTCCGCCCTCCAGCTCCAGACTGCCCGACTGAACGTGCACCTTATCACTCCCCACCGCATGGTTGTTGAATGGCACGCTGCCGGCACCTGTGCTGCGGAACTTCGTCGTGGTCCCTGCACCGCGCCTGATGAATTCACCGAAGTTGTTGAACGCGTAGGTGCCCGCCGCATTAACGCTTCGAAAGGTCCCCTCACCGGTGACGTCGAACAGCGCGCCCAACTCGTTGTTGACCACACCGGACGTCGTGCCGCTGAGGTCGAAATCGAGCTGGCTGGCGCTGAAGGTGATATGGCCAGAGTTGTCGAACCTGCGGCCCAGGGTCAATAAGCCGCTGATCGAACCGCTCGCCCCCGAGAAACGCGTCGTCCCGTCCCCGCCCATCGTCCCCCCCGACCAGCTCAACATACTGGTGACCTCAATCTCACCATCGCCGCCAAGCGTCCCTCCGCTCATCGTCAGCGTATCGGTGAACGCAATCGGTGTCGTCGCGAACGTCTCGAATCTCACCGTACCACCCGTGACCTCCGTCGTGTCCACGTCATACACCACTCCGTTCTCGATGGTCGTATCCCCGCCGCTGAATTGGATCGTCGCCGGGGTTCCCGTCGTCGTCACGGATGCGGAATCCGCGAGCATGTGCGTACCGCCGGCGAACGACAGCGTCGCATCAGCGTCAACCGTGAATACGCCGCCGCTGTGCAGCCCCCCCCAAGCAGTTCAAGTGTCCCGGACTGAACGTGCACTTTGTCAATCCCCATGCCATCCGCCTGGTTGTTGAATGGTACGCTGCCGGCACCTGTGCTGTTGAACTTCGTCGTGGTCCCTACACCGCTCCTGATGAATTCACCGAAGTTGTTGAACGCGTAGGTGCCCGCCGCATCATCGCTTCGAAAGGCCCCTTCACCGGTGACGTCGAACGTCGCGCCCGACTCGTTGTTGATCACACCGGACGTCGTGCCGCTGACGTTGAAACTGAGCTCGGTGACGCTGAAGGTGATATGGCCAGCGTTGTCGAACCTGCGGCCCAGGAACAAGGATAAGCCGCTGATCGAACCGCTCCCTCCCGAGAAACGTGTCGTCCCGTCTCCGCCCATCGTACCCCCCGACCAGCTCAGCGTACTGGTGACCTCGATTTCACCGTCTCCTGCAAGCGTCCCCCCGCTCATCGTCAGCGCATCGGCCGTCACGTCACTGTTCGCGGTGAGCGCCCCGCCGCTTATGGTCAGACCGGCGTTGAACTCGAACGACCCGGCGCCATCGAGCGTCAGAGTATTGCCCGAGATCTGAAAAGCCTCGGCGCTGACCAGGCTGTTGAGCATGACGCTCGAGGCGGAAGAGTTGAACAGGACACTGCTCGTTCCGGTGACGTCGGGGATGACCACGTCGTCACCGGCCTGCGGCGCCTGCATGACCGGGGACCCGCCGACATCGCGCTCCCAGTTGTTCGCATCGGACCAGGAGCTGCCGTCGCCGCCCCCGGCAGCGCCGACCCACGTTACGGTGCTCAGAAGCACGCGCGGTTCGAGCGGCTCGGAAATGTACCGCACTGCTGGCTCGATACGTGGCGATACGATTCGACCGCGAAAACGCTCGAGAGAACGTTGGGCGCGGCGGACCACCTGTATCGCTCTTCGACAATTCGGGAGGATACGACCCATCATGCGTGCTCCTCGTTGGAATTCCACCCGATCGGATTCATTAAGAAGATGACACGAGACGTACGGATCTGGCGCATTGCTCACCCCAGGCACCATGCATACGAACGCGCGATGTCAGCGAACGGCCTGCCGGAATTGTTTGATCTTGCTTATGTCTCGATACGAAACGAAGACAGAATGCGAAGCGCAAAGACAAGATATCACGAAATCGGACGGCGCCAACCCCTCTTTCGACAGCACGCCCATCCGGTGAGCATGTTGCTGCCGAGCACCAATTCGGACATAAAGCTCTTTTGTCTGAAATAGTGATTCGGCACGAATCGAGATCTCGGATCAGGACGAAGATTCCTCGAATACCGTCGCGATCGAACGCCGGAATCGACCCGCCGTCACTCCCGCTCGAGCGTCTTCGCGATGACCTTCTCCCCCTCGATGATCTCGACACGTTCCACGTTGTCGGCCGCGTCGTAATAAACCTTGATGCTGACCGGCTCGCCGCTCCAGCGCTCCTCGATCACCATGCCGGCGAAGCTCCACAGCATGTACGTGGTGACGTCTGCGGCGGCATGCCCCACGGCGCGCGCCCATTTCACACCCTCGTCAAATCCCTGCCTGAACCTGAAATGGTCCACGTACCGGCCGTCGCGGCGCTGGGTCGTCGGCACGCCCAGCTCGCAGATGACGACCTCGCGCGGCGTCCCGGGCTGCAGCACGCCCATGTCCCGCCTGCCCGGCTGCTGCAGCGCCATCGCAGAGGCACACGCCGGCGCCGCGCCCGCGAAGACGACCAGCGCACCGACCAGCGCCGCGGTTCGGACAGGCCGCGCGATCCGCGGCCGGTGGTCCCTGCGCTTTTCGAGTCCGATCTTCCACGGCGTCGTGTCGGGCGCCGTGCCGTAGCGGTTGACCTCGCCAACGGCGAGAGCGAGGTTCCATGCCAGCTGGATCACGCCGACGGTCAGCATGGTCCAGAGGAAGACCTTCGCCAGAAGCAAGGCGCCGGCCGCACCGTACCAGGCCATCATCGCCGCCATCGTCAGCCCGTAGGCGACGTAAAGCACCTTCATCTCGGTCGGACCGAATCGCGCGAGCGTGAATCGGCCGATCAGCTTCGCCTTGATGCTTGTCAGCAGCGCCGTGGCGTAGATGACGATGACCGCAGCGAGCCCCAGGACGAGATTCCCGACGGACACCGCCAGCGCGATGCCCCAGTAGGCGAACGACAGCGGATCAATGAAATGATCGAGCAGTTCGCCACCGTTGCGACACTGTTTCGTCGCGCGCGCGTGCGTGCCGTCCAGCATGTCCGACACGTGATTGCCCGCGATGCCGACGGCGGCCAGGAGACCGCCCCACCAGGCGCGCGGCGCGCACGCAAGACCCAGCGCGCCGACGACGGCGAGAAGGTGACCGACAAGGACGATGCCCTCCGGCGGAATACGGCGCGGGATGCGCAGGAGGCGATAGAGCACCGGAATAAGCGGGGACAGGATCGGATCCAGCACGCTGTACGAAATGCGATTGGACATGACTCGGACTCCTCAAGTCCCGATCGTCCGACGCGACCCGGAGATCGACGCGGACGCTCGATCGCCCAGGCTCCGAACGGTCGCTTCCAGCTGGTGCGCGATGTGCTCCCATCCCGCGCGGTCATTTCGTACGTCATCGAAGCGCAGCGCCGATCCGACCCACACCTGCACATGCCCGGCGGCAGGAACCGGTCGGTGCGGCGGCCATGCAGCGAAGGTGCCTCCGAGATGACACGGCACGACGGGAACATCGAGTCCCGCGACGAGCATGCCGATGCCCGGCCTGAACGGGCCCAACGCCCCGGTGCGGCTTCGAGTGCCCTCAGGGAAGAGGATGTAGCCGCATGGGTCATTCATCAACCGCTTGCGCAGATCGGCGATGGCGTGCGCGCCACATCCGCCGCGCCGTATCGGCAGCGCGTTCAGCAGGTGCGTGGCCATGATCGTCGCGGACGGAGAATTGAAGAAAGTGTCGGCCGCCGCGATCGGAAAGAGCCGGTCTCTTGCCGTCATCGGCAGCGCAGCGCTCAGCGCGAGCGCGTCGAGGTGCGAGCAATGGTTCGACACCACGACGAAAGGTGGTCGCGCGGGCAGACGGTCGCGCCCGACGACCTCGAGATGCTCGAATCCGCCGAGCAGCAATCGGAGCGTCGAGCAGGCGAGGTGGTGCAGGAGCCATTCGGTGACCCCGATCTCGCGTCGGACGCTCGCAAACCGTGCCCGCCGGCCCAGTCCCAGGTCCCGTGCGGATTCGTAGCGCCATCGTCGCATCAGCTCAATCTCCTGCGGTCATCCGCACGAAGTGCCACGGTCGAAGGTCGCCCACGCCCTGGAACGCGGCCAGGTAGTAGAAGACGACCGGCGCCACGAGAATCAGGCTGTCGAAGCGATCGAGCAGCCCCCCGTGACCGGGCAGCGCCACCGACATGTCCTTGATCTGCAGGTCGCGCTTGATCGACGACAGGACGAGATCGCCGAGCTGGCCGCAGATGCTGATGATCAGGCCGAGCGCGACCAGGTGCCCGGGCGTCCCGACCGGTTGCCCTTCGAAGACATGAAGGCCGACGAGGATCACGAGCGCGGTCGTCAGGATCATCGCGCCGATCGAGGCGGCGAGCGTCTTGTTCGGGCTGGTGCGCGGCCTGAGCCTGGGTCCGCCGACGAGCTTGCCCGTCAGAAACGCGAAGACGTCGTTGAGCTCGACTGCGAGCAGCAGCCAGATCAGGAGCAGGCGGAAATTGCCGTCGTTCGCGAGCAGGCTGACAAAGCCGAGGCACGCGCCGAACAGCAGGAACCCAAACACCCCGAGGCTCGTGCGCTGGATGTAGCCCTGGGGACGGTCGAGCGCGATCGACCCTGCTGCGATCAGGCCGATCGCGAAGGGCCACAGCGCGATGAACACGTGGTAGCGATCGAAGGCCGCCGCGAGCGCCACCCCGATGATGCCTGCCACGACGAGCACGTGCACGAGCCGCTGACGGAAGAGCCCAGTTGCCCGCGCATACTCGCGATAACAGCCGAGGCTGAGCAGCCCGACCGCAATCACGACGCAGATCTTCCCGAGCACGATCGGGCCCAGGATCAGCGCCGCCAGAACCGCCCAGGTACCGCATCGCAGCAAAAGCTCGCGGCGCACGGTGCTTTCGATCCACCCGAATCGACCCATCACGAAGACCGTGACGGCCGCGACGGCCAGGCTCGACGCCAACCCCGCCGCCGTGCCGAAGATCAACGGCTCCTTCAGCGCCTCGAGCGAGCCCGTGAGCAGGTCGGCGGCAATCATGGCTCGGTCTCCCGCAGGCGGCGCGCAGCGCGGCCGATGCGCCGCCAGGCCGTGACGATGCAGCCGATAACCACGACCAGCAGCGCCGCCGACATGATGCTCCAGTCGTCACGCGGCCCCCAGTGCCAGTGCCACGCCGCGGGCGTCAGCGCCATGTACCCCGACGCGGCCGCGATGAACGTCATGCGCATCGGTTTGGCCATCGGGCCGCAGTAGTCCGACGGCGCCCCGGCCATCCGCACCTGGACGCGCACGTAGGCGACGAAGATCGCGAGCAGCGCGGCGACCCAGCCGAGCATCGGCGCGCCGCCGACCGCGAATCCGGCGCCGATCAGCGTCGCCGCGTCCGAAACGCGATCAGGAATCTCGTTGTAGAGCAGACCGACGCGCGAGCTCTGCCCGTAATGGACGGCCACCACGCCATCGAGAATATTGCAGGCGCCGCGCAGCAGGATGAGCAGCACGGCAGCCGCCCACAGCCCGCGCTGCACCGTGACCGGCTCCGACCAGGATGTGGCCGCGAGCGCGCATCCCGACAGCAATCCGACGGCAAGACCGACCCCTGAAATCGCGTTCGGCGTCACGCCGGCGCCGGCCAGCATGGTCGCCGATCGAAGAAACACGTACCCGTCGCGGGCGCGAAGCGGTCTGCGATCCGTGTCGGGCGCATCCTGGCGCAGGCTGAGTTCGGGTGCGTTCATCATTGTCGTCCCATCAGGTACATGCCGAAGACAAGCAGCGCCATACCGCCGATGTTGACGAGCCGGATCGGGGTGCCGTAGGCGAACAGTGCGATGATCGCGGCAAATATGAACGTGGTCGCGTAGACCGGATAGAGCACGGTCAGCCCGCCGCCGACCCGGTACGCCGCGACGAAAAGCACCATCACCCCCACGTAGCAGGCGGCGCCGGTGAGGATGCGCACGCTGGCGAGATAGGAAATGACGGTGCCGTCCACGGCGTCGGCCCCTGACTTGTAGAGGTAGGATCCGAGGGCCCCGATCACGGCGGCGAGGATGATCATGCAGATGGACGAAATGGGCGTCGAACCGGTCACGTCAGTTCCCCGTTCGGATTTCGCGATCCTGGTGCAGGGTCCGCCAATCCCGTTGCAATCGCCGTGCCTGTCCTCGTGGCCGGGCCAGGTTTCTTGGAATCGACGTTTCGGCGGCTATACTGCGCCCAAGGCCGTCGACATCGACCGCAGCCGAAGACAAAGAATGCACGGCAGGTGACACGCCGTGTACGGCGCCACCCGAAACCGACGGCCGGGAGTGTCCACATGGGGCTGTTCGAGGCGCCAGAGCGGGCGTCGGCGACGACCATGGCGCGGCTCGTGGTCGCCAACCCTTTCCTTCCGGAGCGCATCGCGCTCGAACGTGAGATCCTCGGCCCGGATTTCGTCGACGTGCACTCGGACTGGAACCTGCGTCCCGGCTCCGGCGCGATCCATCCGAACCTCGAAGGGCTGGAGCGCCGAGTCACGGCACTCGTCGATCACGCGCACGAACGGCTGGCCGACGGGCACGTTCCGGACGACGACGAGCGCGACGTCTTCGATCTGCTCGTCCTCGTCCTCCTCTATTACCGCTACCGGACCCGCTTCGACGAAGTCGTGGCGCACGATCTCGAGAATCCGGGCAGGTGCCTGCCCGTCGCGTTCTACGCCGAATTCGAGCGTGACGGGCGGCGGCTGCTCACGATTCCCGGCGCCGCGCTCGACGCCGCGGCCGAACTGCCGCACCTCTTCTCGATGTTCTACCAGTTTCGCCGGGCGTTCTTCGAGATCTTCAACAACATCGTCGGCGTGTCGGCACCCATCGTCGCGTTGCGGGCCGCCGTGTGGCAGTCGATCTTCGGACACGACCTTCGGCGGTACCGTCGCGTCCTCTACGAACGCACGAACGACGTCACGACCCTGATCACGGGGCCGTCGGGCACGGGCAAGGAGCTCGTCGCCCGCGCTATCGGTCTGGCCCACTACATTCCGTTCGATCCGAAGGCGCGAAACTTCACCGAGAACTACACGGGCCTGTTCCACGCCCTGAACATCAGCGCTCTGTCACCCACCCTCGTCGAATCCGAGCTGTTCGGTCACCGGCGCGGCTCGTTCACCGGCGCGATCGCCGACCGGCGCGGCTGGCTGGAGAACTGCTCGCGACAGGGCACGGTGTTCCTCGACGAGATCGGCGACCTCGACCGGCGTATCCAGGTGAAGCTGCTGCGCGTGCTGCAGACACGAACGTTTCAGCCGATCGGCGAGACCGAGTCGCGCCGGTTTCCCGGCAAGATCGTCGCCGCCACGAATCTCGATCTGCGGGAAGAGCTCGACGCCGGCCGATGCCGTCCCGACTTCTTCTACCGGCTCTGCTCGGATATGATCTCCACGCCGACGCTGCACGAGCAGCTTCGCGACACCCCGGGGCAGCTGCGCATCCTGGTGACGTTCCTGGCCACGCGCCTGGTCGGCACGGATGAAGCGGAATCGATCGCGGACGAGGTCGTCGCGTGGATCGAGGAGCACCTCGGCCTCGACTACGAGTGGCCGGGAAACGTACGTGAGCTGGAGCAGTGCGTGCTCAACATCGTGATGCACAGCCGGTACCGTCCGATCGTCCCGTCGCGCGCCGAACCGTTCCAGGACCTCGCCCGTCTCGTGGCCGACGGCGCCCTGACACTGGAAGAGATCACTCGGCGCTACTGCACGCTCGTGTACGCGAAGACCCGCAACTACGAGCGCACCGCGCAACTGCTCGACATCGACCGGCGCACCGTCAAGAGCAAGATCGACCTCGACCTGCTCGAGCGCCTGGACCACGGACCCCGCTAACCGCCCGACTCCCGACTTTCGACTTTCGACTTTCGACTTTCGACTTTCGACCTTCGACCTTCCGTCCTTCGACGCCGCGACAGTATGTCCTTCCGGCGAGATATACTCGTCGCCCATGCCCAGCCGCCCGAACATCCTGTTCATCATGAGCGACGACCACGCCGCGCACGCGATCAGCGCGTACGGCAGCGTCATCAACCGGACACCGCACATCGATCGCCTGGCCGAGACGGGTGTCCGTCTTGACAACTGCTTCTGCACGAACTCGATCTGCACGCCGAGTCGGGCGACGATCCTCACGGGACAGCACGGCCACGTGAACGGCGTGCGCGAATGGGAAGCGCTCGACAACCGCCGGCCCTTCCAGCTGCAGAAGCTCCTTGGTGCCGCCGGGTACCAGACCGCGCTCTTCGGCAAGTGGCATCTCGGACACGGGCTGACCAGGAGCGCCTGGGTCGACGACGAGAGCGGTCCCGGCGCCGTGCCGTCGGAGCCGGCCGGCTTCGACGCCTGGGCGACGCTGCCGGGACAGGGCGATTACTACGATCCGAGGTTCCACACGCCCGACGGCGACATCACGGTCGCGGGATACTGCAGCGACGTCATCACCGACATGTCGCTGCAATGGCTGAACGAGCAGCGCGATCCCGATCGCCCTTTCTTCCTGTGCGTCCACCACAAGGCGCCGCATCGCCCCTGGAACCCGGGGGATCGATACAGGAACCTCTATCGCGACGAGGAGATCCCCCGACCGTCCACGTTCGACGACGACTACGCCTCGCGTCCCGCGGCCGCGGCGGCGAAGATGCGCATCCTCGGCGACCTGGTGCGCGAGGACGTCAAGGCGGATCCGCCTGACGGTCTCGACGACGCGGCGCTGAAGAACTGGTACTACCAGCGCTACATCAAGGATTACCTGCGGTGCGTCGCGAGCGTCGATGCGTCGGTGGGTCGCCTTCTCGACTGGCTGGGTCTGGCGGGGCTCGACGACGACACTCTCGTCATCTACACGAGCGACCAGGGTTTCTTCCTCGGCGATCACGGCTGGTACGACAAGCGCTTCATCTACGAGCATTCGCTACGGATGCCGATGGTCGTGCGCTATCCGCGCGAACTGGCGCCCGGCACCGCCTGCGACCGGATGCTGACGAACCTCGATTTCGCGCCGACGCTGCTCGACTATGCCGGCGTGGCGATCCCGGACGCGATGCAGGGCGTGTCAGGCCGGGGCATGCTGCGCGGCGACGTGCCGCCCGACTGGCAGACGTCCTTTTATTACCGCTACTGGGACCATGGCGGACACAACGTCTGCGCCCACTACGGCGTCCGGACGCTTGAGCACAAGCTCGTTCACTTCTACCGACCCGAGCGCGTCATGTCCGGCGAGGCGGGCGAGCCGATCATCGATCCCTACTGGGAGCTGTTCGACCTCGGCGCGGACCCGAACGAACTTCGGAACGTCTACGACAACCCGAGATACGCGGAGGTTCAGCAGGCGCTGCACCACGAGCTCGATCGGCTCCGCGAGAAGTATGGTGACCGGTAGCACTCCCGATCGGTCCCACCGTCATGCCTCCCGACGCGGCAGCGTCCGCGTCAGGTCGCTCAGCCTCGTGCGTTGTCTGCCGTCACCGTCGAAGTTTCCCGGATCAAGCCATTTCTGATAGGCGCCATTCAGGGCGTCCCATTCCGAATCGATGACCGCAAACCATGCCGTGTCACGATTCCTTCCCTTGTACACGGTCGCCTGGCGGAAGATGCCCTCGAACGAGAACCCGAGGCGGCGCGCCGCGGTACGCGATGCCGCGTTCAGCGCATCACACTTCCACTCGTAACGCCGGTATCCGAGATCGAACGCGTTGCTCATCATGAGGTACATCGCTTCCGTGGCGGCCGGACGCTTCCTGAGCAATTCCGTGTAATGGATGTGCCCCACTTCGATCGCCCCGTTCCCGGGCGCGATCCTGAGATAGCTCGCGACGCCGACCGGCGCGCGTTCGGACTCCGTCAGGATGACGAAAAAAAGCGGATCGTCCTGCCGGCAGAACGAATCCATCCACGACCGGTAGGCGTCCAGCGAATCAAAGGGCCCGTAGGGAAGATAAGTCCAGGTGCGACCGGTTGCGTCCCGCGAATGGGCCGCGTACAGGGCTTCCGCGTGACGCTCCGGATCCAGCGGCTCGAGACGGCAGAAGCGCCCTTCCATCGATTGCCGCGACGGAGCGGGCGGCGGGCGCCAACCCGGCACCGGGGGACCGATCGGCTGCTCGAAACGGCTGCCTGATGTGGACGCTCGGTCGCGCAATTTAGAACCTCTTCTTGCTTCCTTCGGCGCTTCCCGCCCATCATCCCGCTATCATCGCCGTCCTGCCAGCGGAACCGGAAACCGAAAGCACTCACGGATGCAGGCCATATGACCGCCCCCACACTGGAACAGATCGAGCAACGGATCGCGCAGGGGCCTTTCGCCCCATCATGGGATTCGCTCGAGTCGTATACGGTGCCCGACTGGTACGTCAACGGGAAGTTCGGAATCTTCATTCACTGGGGCGTCTATGCGGTTCCGGCATTCGACAACGAGTGGTACCCGCACCAGATGTACCTCGTCGGCAACAAGGTTTACGAGCATCACCGCGCGAAGTACGGCCCCCAGGACAAGTTCGGGTACAAGGACTTCATCCCGCAGTTCAGGGCCGAGCACTTCGACCCCGTCGGTTGGGCGAAGCTGTTCAGGGAAGCCGGGGCGCGCTTCGTAATGCCCGTCGCCGAGCACCATGACGGTTTCCAGATGTACGCGAGCAGCCTTTCGCGCTGGAACGCCGCCGAGATGGGGCCGAAGCGCGACGTGCTCGCCGACCTGGCCGACGCGGTGAGAGCCGAAGACATGGTGCTCGGCGTGTCGAGCCACCGCGCCGAGCACTGGTGGTACATGAACGGCGGAAACAACTTCGAGTCCGACGTTCAGGATCCCGAGTACGCCGACCTCTACGGCCCGGCCTCGGGCACGCGGCGCCCCTCGGACTGGCACTGCGACAATCCGCCCGACGAAGCGTTCTGCCGGGACTGGCTGCTGCGGTGCTGCGAGTTCATCGAGACCTATCGTCCGCAGATGGTCTTCTTCGACTGGTGGATCCAGCACATGGCGTTCAAGCCGTGGCTCAAGAAGTTCGCGGCGTACTACTACAACAGCGGGGCGCAATGGAACCTGGGCGTCGCCATCAACAGCAAGTGGGACGCATATCCCGCCGGAACGAGCGTCCTGGACATCGAGCGCGGCCAGGTCGAGCGCATTCACGGTCTTTTCTGGCAGAGCGACACGTCGGTCTCGCGCAACTCCTGGGGTTACATCGAGGGGCACGATTACAAGGTCGCGGGCGACATCATCAACGACCTCGTGGACGTCGTGAGCAAGAACGGCGCCCTGCTGCTCAACGTGGGGCCCCGTGCCGACGGAACGATCCCCGAGACGGAGCAGAACATGCTTCGCGAGATCGGAGCCTGGATGAGCGTCAACGGCGAATGCATCTACGACACGCGGCCGTGGCGCGAATTCGGCGAAGGCCCGACGAAGGTCCCGGAAGGATCTTTCGCGGACACGAAGCGCGATCCGTATACGAGCGAGGACATCCGGTTCACGACCAAGCGGGACGAATTGTTCGCGATCGTGATGAAGTGGCCGGAAAACGGCGAGGTCCGGATCCGATCGCTGGCCGGCGAAACCGTCGAAACCGCAAGCGTGCTCGGACAGGACGCCCCCGTGTCATGCGAAAGCGAACCGGAATCGCTCAAGGTCGATCTGAAGGCGTGCCGGTCGACGGAAGGCCCCTTGGCGCTGAAGATGCGGTTGCCCACCTGAACCTGACGCGGCCGAGTCGCAACATTCAGGAACCACGGACGAACGCGGGCATTTCCGAAAAAAAATCAGAAACATGACCGTGCTCATCCGTGCCACCAGCCATCGATCACATTCTTTCCTCGATCAGCGGATTTCACGCCTCTCACGGAGGCACAGAGACACGGAGAGGGTCGAATTGAAGAATCATTCCCGCGCACCCGCGACGGTATCACGCGGGCACCCGCGGCCGGCGGCCGGTGCCGTCGCCTCGGTCATCGCCGGCGGCGTGGCGATCTGCCTGGTGCTGCCGGCCGTCTGCCACGGGAAGGTGCTGCTGCTGGCCCATTACGACGGGAAAGCCGACGCCGAGCACGCCCGGGGTGACGCGAAGGCGAAGTCCGTCGGCGCACGGGCGGTGGCCGGCGCCGCGGCGCCCGGCCGGTGGGGCCGGGCCCTGGACCTGCGCACGGGCCCCGGCGGCAGATGCACCTACGGCGCCGCGGGCAACTTCGACCCGCGCCGGGGCACGATCGATTTCTGGTACGTCATCGACGAGGACGAGCCGGCGCCGGACAACCAGGGGATGTACCACCCGCTGATCGGCTGGTACGACCGGCCCGGCGGCGCCTTCGAGATCTATGCTCGGGGAGACGCCATCCGATTGAACGTCTATCGCGGCGACGTTCACGAAGGGTCGTGGGGCCCGGGAGATCCCGCCACCGGCAACTGGCACCACCTGGAGGTGAGCTGGGACTGCACCGGCGAAGACGGGCGCTGCGCGCACCAGATTTTCCTCGACGGCCGGCGCATCATCCGCCTCACGACCGACAAGGTGCCGCCGGCGACCGCAGGCGCCGTGCACGTCGGTATCTGGAACTACGCGTTCGACATCTTTCTGCACGGCCGCGTGGACGAGCTGCGCATCACCGACCAGGTGGAACACCTGACCGACTTTTCGCCGCCGACGCGACCGTATGCAACCCCCGGCACGCCGGCGGCCGTCCGCGCGGGCGTCGAGCAGATCCAGGCCGATCTCGGAAAGCTTGCCGCCGCCCTAAGCGATCTGACGGATGCCGCGGCGCTGACCGGCGACGAAGTGGCGGGGCCCATCGGCGCCGCCGAGACCGCGATGACCACGGCCAAGGTCACGCTCGACTCCGTCACCGCGTCGTTGCGGGCATCGGACCGCACCGATCCGTCCCGCCTGCAGCGCCTCGTCGACGAATCGGCCGATGCGCTTCGAACCGCGCACCGCCGCATCGCCGTCGCGACCGGTCGCGCCTACGCCGGCCTCCCCGACCTCTACAACCGGACCGTGGTCGATGTCGGCTACCTCAAGGACGAGATCGAGGGGCTGAACCGCGCCCTGCACTACGCCGATGACATCGTCGACGAGAGGCCGGCCCGCGACGCCGTGGCGCGCGGCGCCAAGACGGTCCGGCACGCGACGGACGCGTTGGTCCGGTCGTGCGAAGTCTTCTTCGACGCGTTCGGTGATGCGAAAACCCGCCGCGCCGATCCGGCCGCGTCGACTGGCGACCCGGCGAAGCGACGCGTCCTCGCGGAACTGACGGCGCAACTGACCGATGTCGCGGGCCGCGTGGCCGGCGCGCGGGGACAAGTCCGCGCGGCCCTGCGCCGGCTGCGGGACGATCCTGCGCTTCGCGCGAGATTCGGCCGATTCCGCGAGCACGTGCCGGCGCCCCTGCCGCCAGTGGACGTCGCGCCCGACGGCACCCTGAAGCGCCTGATCTTCGCCGGCCCCACCGCGGGTCGAACGGACGTGATGCTGCCGCTGGGTTTCGACGTGCGCCACGAGGACGGTCCAGGCATGCGGTGGGTGGAAAAGAACCGTTTCGAAACCCACGAAGATCCCAAGGTGCTGGCCCAGTGGCGCGAGCACGGCATGCCGCTGTCCGCGACCGTTCTGAACTACGCCATCGGCGACAGCATGGCCAACCCGCCCTGGTTCAGGGAGCACTGCGGGGACAACCTCGACTACTTCATTCATCCCTCGCCGAACTACATCGGCACCGGCGGGTACGAATACCGGCATCCCGAAGTGCGCGACATGATTCAGTCGTACCTGGAGGAGGCGGCACGCCGCTGCGCGGCCAAGCCCTACACGTTCATCTACAAGGGACCGTGGGAGGCCCATCCCTACACCGGCTACGGCCTGAGCGTGCCGGACCAGCGCGTGTGGGCGGCGCAGGAGCTGGGCTTCAGCAAGTTCGCGGTCCGAGCCTTTCGAAAGTACCTGGCCGGCAAGTTCGAGAGTATCGACGCGCTGAATCGGGCATGGCGCTGCGCCTACGACAGCTTCGATGCGATCGAGCCGCCTGAGGCGATGATCGAAGCCTACTTCATCACGAAGGACGAGCGCGATCAGAGGGTCTTCTCACCGTTCCTGCCCCGCCAGCGCGTGCGCCCCACCCCCCTGACCTACGAGTTCGAGCGCTGCCGCAAGGATCTTTACGCCGATTATCTCGCCGACTGCCGCGCGGCGATCCGGCGCGGCGATCCACGTCATCCGCTGGCCTCCTCCACCTCGGGCGGCATCATGGACGAGGGGCTGATCCGCTCGATCGACGATCTGCAGATGGCCGAGCGTGGCGTGGACATGTGGGGCAAGCATCCCTCGGGCGGCTACGGATGGGACGACTCACCGTACATGTGGGGCATGAACCGCTATTTCGGCAAGACGCTGGTCTCGCTGGAGTATTACGGCTGGGCCCAGGAGGAATTCGGCGACGACTTCTGGCCGACCTTCACGATTCCGGAAGGCACGACCGCCGAAGACATCTACCACGCCGGCCGCCGCGACGTGTGGCACGAACTGAGCTGGGACCGGCGAATGCTGATCTTCTACTGGACCCAGAAGATCGTTGAGATCCGCGGCGGCGTGGACATGGAGCACTCGCCGCTGATCCGGCCGTTCATCAACCTGGTCTCCGTGGTCAAGCGGCGGGCGTCGAGGGTCAACGACGTCTTCATGGATGTGCCAATCGTCCGGCCCCGGATTGGCGTGCTGCACCCGGGCGTGTCGATCATCAACGCCTTTCCGACCAACGCCTGCCGTCTCGTGACCCGCGACGTCATGCACCGCCTGCTCGCGAAGCAATACCACTTCGGCATCGTGGCGGAGAAGTTCATCGTGAGCGGGCGCGACGCGCTCGACCGATACGACGTGCTCATCCTGCCCTACGTGCAATCCTTCGACGACGGCTTCGGCGAAAAGCTGCTCGCGTGGGTGCGGGGCGGCGGCACGCTCATCAGCGCCGGGCCTTTCGGCCTGGTCGACAAGTACGGGTTCGACTGCGATGCCGGCGCGACCGCGGTCTTTCCCGAACTGACCTTCACCTATCCTCCACCTGGCAAATACACGCTGTCCTGGCGGTGGGACGCCGTGCGCGACGGCGGCGCGACGGCGGCCACCCACCTCGTTCGAGCGTTCGGCCGCGGCACCGTCCTGATGACGCTCGACGGCCGGGCGTTCGGGCAGGCGGGCGCCGCGACGGCCCAGCCACATGTCGGCACGGAGATCGGCGGC
>NYZC01000444.1 GCA_002686995.1 Phycisphaeraceae bacterium
CCGAAAGGGAGAGGTTTTCACTTGGTTTTCGCCGGGGAGCGTTATACTGGTGCCCGAGTGACCCGGTAACGGAGCCGGGCAATCGTTATATGGGAAATATGAGTTAAGACAACCAGCGCATATCGGGCCAAGCCATGATTCACAAGCCGACGGGGGGGACTATGTGGGATCCGTGCGTCGTGTGGCACGGAGGCACGTACTGCCTGTTTTGCGAAATACTCCGACCCCACCGGAGCATGTGGATGGCGTCTTCAGCGGACGGCGTCCACTGGAAGCCGCTCGGGCCAGTCATCGACAATGCGCCGTTCATCTTCTACAAGATGTTCGTCGCCCGGTGTGGTGACCGCTGGCTGTTAAATCACGGCAGTTTAAGCGGAAAGCACAGAAGGCACGTCCGGTGGAACGACACCCTGCGATTTTGGGCGTCGGACGACCTTGTCCACTGGACTTATCTGGGCGAACAATTCGACCTCCACCCCGACCCAAGCTGGTACAGAGAGCAGGGCCGCTGCGACCACATGTACATGATCCCAAAGGTGGAGGACCGGCCGGACGACGGGTACTGGGGATATTGTGTGGCGACCCCTAACGCTGTTGAGCCGCACAAGACCCTTGGGATGCTCGAGTCTGTTGACGGTGTGGACTGGCGATGGCTGCCCCCGCCGGCATTCGACTGGGGTTGCGGGCCTCAGATGTACATGGAAGTCGGCGGATGCGAACGTATCGATGGCCGGTACTACTTGATCCAGGGCGCGCGCTTCGGCTACATGGGGCATTTCGGATATTCGACGTTCACTTTCGTGGCCGACCAACCGGCCGGACCGTTTCGTCCCGACCTGGAAGCGTACCGGTTGTGCGGTAATTCCCACGACCTGCGCCAACTCGGCTACAGCGGCAAGCTGCGGAACATCGGCGTGCAAGATCTGGTTTCCTTCGGGCGGGGTGACGGCGAACTGCTGCTGACCAACTGCATGGTCTCCGGGTGGGCTGGAGTTGAAGATGTCTGGTTCGCGCCAATCAAGAAGGTCATTGTGGACGGGGGCGGGCACCTGCGCATGGGGTACTGGCAGGGAAACGAGGCGTTGAAAGACCGCGAGATACCCATCGACCTCGCTCGGTGCGAGCGGGTACATCCCGCAATTGAAGATGTGGCGCACACTGTGCGTGCCGTCGGCAACCGGATCGAACTAACCGACCGCAGAACCATCTATAACCGCCATGCCGGCGGCGGCACGATCGTGATCCTGCCGGATTGCTTCGATATGCGAGCCGGGGTGGTCCTGGAAGGGACCCTGACGCTCCTCGATACGAGTGAGGGCGAACTCACGCACCGGATACCCGTCAGCGCGGGATTCTATTTCGAGGAATCGCCCGGAAGTGGCAAGACCGTTCTGTTCGAAACGTTGGGCATTACCCGGATCGACCGTGTGGACTACGGCTCGGGGAAGCTGGCTTTCGTGCGCGAGGACACGACCGGGTCAGGCTGCGCCACCGTGGCCGGCGCCGCAGAAGGGCGGGCGCACGCGTTTCGCCTGTTGCTTCGCCTAGACATGTTCGAACTCTACCTGAACGAGCGCCTCGTGCAGGCGTTCTTCATCTCGCCCCGACCCAGCGGGCGCCTCGGTTTGGCGGTCGAGGACGGCGCGTGCGTATTCGCGGGAGTTCGGGCTTGGCGGATGACCCCACTCTGACCGTCATGCGACGCCACCTACGACCTGTCCGATAAGGCATCAAGGCACTAGGTTGTGTCCCGCAAGTCATCCTGGCGTCGGCCGGCTGCAAGGCCCGTGCGCGGCGTCGTCCTGCATCGTCGATGGAGGCCGACGCCGCCAACGGGCGATGCAGCCGGTCGACGCCAGGCAGAGTTTTGAGACAGAGCCTAACGACTAATAGCTTGATTTCCTCCCCTCCCCCCAGCCCGAGATCCCACCGTGCCTGAACCCAAGCTCTCACCGGAATCGCTCGAATCTCTCCAAAGCATCGACAGCCCCACCATCGCCAACGCCATCGAGCACTTCAAGGTCCGCGACCGCGTGACCGGCTACGCCAACCGCGACATCGTCTGCCAGTTCCCCCAGCCTCGGCCGATGGTCGGCTACGCCATCACCTGCACCGGCGACACCACCATGCCCGGCGACACGCGCCCGCCCGGCGTCGCCGACATGGTCGACCTCGTCATCGCCGCGCCCAAACCCTGCGTCATCGTGATCCAGGCCGCGGGCCACGAGCAGGCACGCATGTGCTACCTCGGCGACATGTTCACCGCGACGATGAGCAGGCTCGGCGCCGTCGGCGTCGTGACCGACGGCAACGCCCGGGACCGGTCTGGCATCGCGCGACGATCGCCCGACTTTCATCTTTTCTCCAGCGGATGGGTCGTCTCCCACGGCTACGGCGCGTACTACAACTTCAACACGACCGTCACGGTGGGCGGGCTCACCATCGAACCGGGTGACCTGCTGCACGGCGACGAGAGCGGCGTCCTGAAGGTGCCGCTCGATATCGTGGATCCGGTGCTGGAAAAGGCCCGCGAAATGCTCGAGTTCGAGCGGAAGTACTTCGAGCTCCTGGATAGCGACGACTTCTCCATTGAAGAGGTGAAGCGCATGTTCGCTCCCAAGTAGCGCCCATCACGTCTCGAACGAGCCTCTCACCACACCACCTCATCCTCCGCCACAAACCTGCTCACCCTCCGATACCGGGGTTCGTCCGTCCGATCGTGATCGCGCTGATAGAACGGATAGTACCTGCCGCGCGGATGGATCGAGACGACGTCATTGCCGCGGCGGATCAGCGCGTAGCGCTTCTTCTCGATGTGCACGACGTCGTGCGTCTCGGCGATCGGAAACGTCATGACGACATGGTCGTCCGGTCGGACGTCGCCGATCTCCGCGTACCGCTGCTGCACCGGCGCATCGCGATCCTCGCCGTTGACGGTCACGCGGACGTCGCGCGGGTTCGTCCACTCGGCGAGGCGCACCGACAATCGTACCGGCTGCCTGACCCAAATCTCCACGCGGCCCTGGAAGGGAATGAAGCTGTCCACGTCCGCCCACTTCGACGCGCGGTTCAGCAGGAGGTTCACCCGCAGGTGACCGCCGTCGCATGTGAGCATCCGGCGCCAGATGTAGTACAGGACGCGCCCCGCCGTGGCCGTGTCACCGTGCACCAGGCCGTAGCCGAAATCGCCCGACTCGTCGTGGCAGAAATCGTTCGGCGCCGCGCCGGTCGGCCAGGCACCGAGATTCCGCTCCATCACGCGATCGGTGGTCTGGCCGGGCATCAACTGGATCCCCCCCTTCGCGATCATGTCGCCGCGCTCCGCGTCGAGCACATGACCGATCATGCCCGGCAGCTGATCGACCCAGTCGATCTGGCGAAGCTGGGAGCCGCAGAGCATGTTGCGCGTCCAGCGATCGACGTCGTCCCAGCCGTCCATGACGCCCGCCTCGGTCAGCCACAGCGCGATCGCGATCATGTCGGTCAGACCCGCGACCTCGCAGCCGTTGTACTCGTCCATGTTGACGAAGCTCGAGTGGCGGCCGGGATCCATCTCGCCGGGAATCACCGGCTCGGTCCACGGAGGACTGGGAATGATGTTCGGTGTAAACCCCGTGAGCGGATCCATCGCACTTCGCGTCCACGCATAGCTGCGGGCCACGAACTCCAGCAACTCGTGATCGTCGCGAAGCATGGCGTAATCCGCCATCGAATGCAGGCCCCGCGCGTGTCCATGCACGTGTGACTTGATGGCGCCCGGCTGCGACGTCACGTGTGTACCGTCGGGGCGGAAGAAGGTCCGACGCTGAAACTCGATCAGCTTCCCGGCGAAGTCCAGCGCCGGCTCGTAGTCGACCTGGCGATGCGCGACCGTGAGGCCGAGTGAGATCTGCGACATCTCCACCATGTGATACTGGTACACCGGCCGGACGTCGCGCGGATGATCGCGCCGCGCATAGAACGGGCCAGGCCAGTAGTAGGCGTACTCACCGGCGTCGACGCCGAGTTCGATCATGCCGTCCGCGACCTCGCGCACCACGCGCGGCCATAACGAACCGCCGTCGCGCGCGGCGTAGAGCGACATCGTGCGCAGCAACTGGCCGTTGGAGAACGGGCACAGCCACTGGCCGTTGTCCGCGGCAATCTCGTCACTCGACGCGTAGTGTCCAGGCTTGAAGCGCATCGCCCACGGACGACCCTTCGTGGGCGTGTAGATGAGCCCGTGCGGCCCCTGCCGGCGGAGGGTCAGTTCCATCCAACGCCGATCGACGTGCAGGTTCTGCTCGCTGCCGCTCATGATCCGGTCGAGGCAGACGGCCTCCTGGAACTTCGGCGTGATCGAGGCGCTCACGAAGTCGCAGGACATGAACGGCACGGGCACGAAGTTCACCGACCAATAGGGCTCGTAGTCGGTCTCCGGCCCGGGATTCTCCGTCATGACATGCACGGCCCGCGCCGCGGAATCGGCCAGGTCGAGCGTGTCGGGGACGAGCGCCTCGAATCGCTGCCCGCGGAAGGCAGGAAAGTCGAACGGGGGCGCCTCGGGTTTGATGTATTCGATGTCGGGAACGTCAGTGGACATTGCTTCTGTTCCGGATCGGGTCGCTGGGGTCGAGCGAAGCGAGCCCCCAGATGAATTCTATGGAAAACCTGGTATCGCACCTCACGTGATCGGATCGGGCTGAATGGGCGCCGGACCATCATTCAGATACCAGGAGGCACTGGACCATTGCCATTCCTGCGGTTCAGCGACAAGCGATCGTCGGACCGGATTCATGTGAACATAATCTCTCTTTGACTCTTAAGACTCTTCGACTTCCCCTACCACGGCTCGCTCACAATCCGCGCGTTGGCCCGGCGGAACTGCTCCAGGTTCTGCCCGACCGTGCTCGGCTTCTCAACCTGCTGGAAGAAGACCCAGTAGCCGTCGCTGACGCTGCTCATGATCTCGGCGTTCGCGCGACAGAACGCCGGGTCGGCCTTCTGGTGCCCCGGCATGACGCCTGGCACGTAGAGACTGTGCAGGCCCATCCGGCGGGATTCCGCCAGGCCGCGCAGGCAGTGACCGCGGTGGTTCGCCAGCGCCGCGTGCGACGCCTGCGGCGTGCGGCCGCGCCCGTAAGTGCGTTCCGTCGCCAGGATCACCGGCGCGCGCTCGGTGCCCAGGCTCTTCGCGATCAACTCGAGGAAGTGCCCCGAGTCCCAGGCCAGCAGCATGAACTGCACGTCGGGATTGATCGTGTCGACCGCCTGGCGCAGTGCGTCGGCAAGCTCGACGAGCCGCCGGTCCTGCAGGACCTTGTACTCGCCCAGCTTCCGCTGGTTGATCAGCCATGAACGTCGCGCCTTCACGTCCTTCTCGGGCACGGCATGGTGCTGCTTCCGCATTGCCGACCAGCACGTGTCGCAGTAACAGTGGCAGTAGATGTGCGCGAACTTGTCGGGCCCCTTGATCCCGTATATCTCGAAGTCGAGCTCCATGCCCACGAGCGGCACCTTCGTCGACACCTCCGCAAGGTCGAGCACCTGGGGAAAGATGATCTCGTTCCAGAACGCTTCACTGAAGGGGCACATCAGGGGCGTGCGGATGCCCGAGGGCCAGACGAAGTACGGCTCGTGGAAATCCTCGCGCGGGTACGCCGGCGCCCGCGTTCGCGCGATCGACTTCAGATCGAACGCGCCGGCCTTGCCGGCGATGAGCTCGTGATCCCTCAGGCCGATGTAGGGGATCATCACGTTGAAACCGGCCTGCGCGATCCGCCGGTATCCCTCGGTGGACTGGTAGAACCACTCGGGCCGCGGCATGACCTGGGGCTTGCCCAGCATCAGGCGCACCTTGTCGTCGTGCCACCACTGGCGCCCCGCGCGCGCCGTCTCGACCACGACGTTCAGCGCGATCTCGGTGGCATCGACAAGGATCTTTCCCTTGTATGCGCCGGCGCCCAGGTGCGCCGGGGCCGCGACGGAAAGCTCTATGTCCACCGGTTGTGACACGACCAGCGGCTGATCGACGCGACGGATCGGCCGCCACGCGAATCCGAGATCCATCTCTTCCCGGTCGACGATGCGGAACTGGATGTCCGGCGCCGACAGCACGCGATCGTCGGGTCCGACCAGGTCGTGGGACTGCAGTGAAAGTGCGCTTGCATCGCCAGGCTCCAGGTTGACGAGCCGAAGGCGCACCCCGCCGCGCCCGCCGCGATGCGCCACGACGTCGATGGCGGCCTTCGTAAGTGGATGGAAGACCTCCGGTTCGTCGTACGGCGCCTCGATCCTGTCGATGGCGGTGCGGCGCCCGTAATCGATCGTCCGATCGCTGATGAGCATCGCGTGCGGAGCGGTGAGCACGTTCTCGAAGGCGCCGCCCGGAACATTCACCGTCCTCGTGTGCGTCGACGGCGTCGGCTCGCCCGGCTGCCCGGCCGGCACCAAGGTCACCTCGACCTCCGCGGGCTCCAGCAATCGTCCAGCGGAATCACGACCGTCCCAGATCACGTCGACCCTGCGTCCCGCGCCCGCCACCGATCTGACCTGCTCCGAGTTCCGGCTGATCTCGACACGCCAGGGCCCTGAACGATAGAGACGGGCGGCGACGCGGAGGCGCTGCAGGTACCTGCTCTGCTCGATCTCGATCCCTTCCGGGCGCACCTGGAACGTGCCGGGATGCACGAGCAGCGGCGCGTGCGGGGCGCCGCGCGTCACGCGAAGATCGTCAAGCCGCAGGTCGTGCGCATCGTGAGCGCCACGGTACCAGGTCAGGATCATCTGCCCGTCAAGACGTCCACCGAGGTTCTTCTTCCCCCATGCGCGGGCGGGAATCGTAACGACATGCCACCGGTTAACCGCCGGCTGCATGGCGATCGGCACCGTCACCGCGATCGGCGCGTCCTGGGCGTCATGCCCTGTCGCGTACAGGTGAAGCTCGTCGCGCGCCGTGTCCGGTGCCGTGAAATGAAAGGCGAAGCTCAGGTAGACGTCGTCCTCGAGCGGGATCGACACCGAGCTCTGCTTCAGGAACTTGACCAGCGACACGGACGCCGCATTGCTCTCGCCGAAGAGCGCGCCCGGACTGTCGCCGCAGGTGACCTCACCGTCGATCGACGCATCACGACCGTCAAGCGAGCTGTCGTAGTACTTCCAGCCGACAGCGCGCCCGTCATCGAACGATTCGGCGTGAAGGACCTGCGGGGCGGCGTGGGCGACGCTCGTCAGGACGAAACTCGACACCAGCAATGCCGCGAGCCGAAACGCTCGCCGTCGAGAGGATTTCGAATAGCCACGAAAAGCCACGAAAAGCCACGAAACGGGGCGAAGAAGGCAGGTGTTCGGCATTGACTCGTTCCGGCTCCCGCCATCGGCGGTGCCCTTGCAGCAGTTCAGCGAGAAGATCTTCTACCCGGAAGCAAGCCCCCCCTTTGCAAGGGGGGGTTGGGGGGGTGTCGCATTGTCCTGACCTGTATTCGATGGGTCGCGGGCTCAGACGGCGCTGTAGCTCTTCGAGGCTTTTTGTGGCTACTCCGCCCGCGGCCCGGATGACACGCAGGTCAGTTGAACGCCGCACCTTCGATCGGTGTCATGACCCACCACATGTCCTGCCAGGCCGGGTAGAGCTCGTGGGACTGGTAGTTGCCGTCCGGCGGCGGCAGCACTCGATACTCGACGTGCTGATCGCCGTAGAACACGTTGGCGTTTTCGAAGTGATACCGGCCCGTATGGCCGTAGCTGTGCGCCTCGCCAGCCTCCCAGAAGCCGCCCCACGGCGGACCGTCCGTCCCCCACGGCTTCCAGCGCTGGTAGTCGGTCAGCAGCAGCTTCATCGACGGCTCCGGCAGGTTGTCCCATACCCGTGGCGACCACATGAGCGTGCCGCCGACGCTGGCGCCGGGGTGCAGACCGAACGAGAAGCTCGTCACGTCCGCGTTGTACATGTAGCCGATCGCGCCCTTGTCGTACTGCTGCTCCTCCGGCAGCGCCGGGCACTCCCAGACGTCCGAGCTCGAGGTGACGTACGGCATCAGGAACTCGAACCACGCCGGCTCGCGCGGAGCCGGAGAGGGCGGGCGGAAGGCATGGAAGATGAACTGGTTGTCGTAGTCCTGGGCGTAAAGAGCGAGCCCCAGCCCCATCTGCCGCAGGTGAGCCTGGCACTTGACGGACCGGGCGCTCTCGCGGGCTTTCTTGATGGCCGGAAGCAGCATCGCGATCAGCAGGGCGATGATCGAAATGACTACCAGCAGCTCGATGAGCGTAAAGCCGCCGGCACGCTGCCTGGAGACTCGAACTGGTGTCACACGCGGTTCCTCGCCTGCGGTTGCCCTGAACGGCGATGCTCCATTCTATGAGGAATCTGCCGGGACGTTCCATGTTCTCGACAGATCGCGATGAGATTGCCACACAAAAACCAAACAAATTACATTTGGTACCAGACTGGTACCAAGAGGCCATCTCGGGTAGAATGGTACCAGCCTGGTACTGAGAGGTGATCTCATACACAGGTAGAAAGCGTGGAGCGGGATAGCGATGGAGAAGCACCCAGGACCATTTGCATGAGGAGTTGACTGTGCCCGTCGGACGGTCCGGCGGACTCGGTGGCATTTCCCTTAGTTCATTGGAGAAGACGATGTTGAACCGAACCCTGAGTATCGTTGGCGCGCTCGCCCTGCTGACAGGCCTGACGAGCGGCGCGTGGGCGGAGCATATTCCAAGCGACGTCGGAGTGTGCACCAACAACCCATCGATCTGCGAGCGTGTATCCGTGGGTCCCGGCGTTCGAACGGTCTGGACCATCGAGGAAGGCACCCACTCGGGCGCCGGACACGTGCTCGATCTGCTGCCGGTCGACGCGACGACGTACCGGTGGATCAAGAACGACTATGTCGACCCCGGCAACTTCGCGACACAGAACTGGTGGGGCTTCGAAGCCGTCTCCGAGTGGGACCGTTATCCCCTTCCGTGGGGTAACGAAGTCTGGTCCGCGCGGTTCGTCAAGCAGGGGACCGACCTCGGACGCGAGGCGCTCGCGCTGAGCACCGATGTCAGCTCCGACAACGAGCTGATCTACGCCTTCAAGGTTCCGGACGGCGGCGTGCAGTCACTGGACCTGCATCTGAATCTGGCACGGCTGATCGACTTCCAGGCACGTCCCACCGCCAGTGACTCCTGGACCACCATCCGCGGCGCGAACGATCCCGGGGGCGGTGGCGAGGCCATCGACATTTCGATCCCCCTCAGTCTGACCAACGTCGCGAACAACATGACGACATTCCAGGTCAGATTGCACGGCACCACCGGCCCGTCATGGATCAACGGCAACTTCAACGTGACCGCCATCGTGCCCGAGCCGAGCGCCATGATCCTCCTGGCCACGGCCGCCACGCCGCTGGTGATGCGTCGTCGTCGCTGAGCGACGGGAATCGTCGAAAACCAGTTCACATGATTCGGCCCCCGCAGGTGATCCTGCGGGGGCCGTTTTCGTTGGCAGGAGGACGGGTACGGATCGGTGGGACCACCAGCCCGTGGCCGCGTCAGACAGGCAACACTACCGAACAAACCGCTAACCCGAATCATGCTGGCATCGTCTTCGAGGCAGGTGTAAAATGACCTGAACAAGTACGTGTGCCGGAGAGTTACGTCATTGTCCGGCGGACGCCGCTGATCTTCACACCATTGACTTAAGGAGAATAGAACATGGTGACAAGAGAACTCAGTGTTTGTGCTGCGCTGACCCTCATTCTGAGCGTGACGAGCGGCGCGTGGGCGACGCACATTCCGTCCGATACCGGGGTGTGCACGAACAACCCCACGATCTGCGAGCGTGTCTCCGTGGGGCCGGGCGTGCAATCGGTCTGGACCATCGAGGAAGGTACCCACTCGGGAGCCGGCCACGTGCTCGATCTGCTCCCGGTCGACGAGACCACGTATCGGTGGATCAAGAACGACTACGTCGATCCCGGCAACTTCACCACACAGAACTGGTGGGGCTTCGAAGCCGTCTCCGAGTGGGACCGCTATCCCCTCCCGTGGGGCAATGAAGTCTGGTCTGCGAAGTTCGTCAAGCAGGGGACCGACCTCGGACGCGAGGCGCTGGCGCTGAGCACCGATGTCAGCTCCGACAACGAGCTGATCTACGCGTTCAAGGTTCCGGACATCGCCGTGCAGTCGCTGGACCTGCATCTCGATCTGGCAAGGCTGATCGATTTCCAGGCACGTCCCACCGCAGGCGACGCCTGGACCACCATTCGCGGCGCGAACGATCCCGGCGGCGGTGGCGAGGCCATCGACATCTCGATCCCCCTCAGTCTGACCAACGTCGCGAACAACATGACGACGTTCCAGGTCAGATTGCACGGGACCACCGGCCCGTCATGGATCCACGGCAACTTCAACGTGACCGCCGTCGTGCCTGAGCCGAGCGCCATGATCCTGCTGGCCACGGCCGCCGCGCCGCTCGTGATCCGTCGTCGTCGCTGACAACGTCGCGGAAATGATTCTCGCGCGGTCCTCTGAAGTCTGGCGACTTCAGCTACGGGATCAGCAGATGGCCGTCCTGCGTCCCAAGCACGATGCGCTCCGCGTCGCGGTGATCGCCCGCGCGCGGGAGAGCCGTGACGGGCGACGGTGTGGCCGCATCGCCCTGAAGCTTGCCTTCTGGCGAGATCAGGACGCAGCGCCCGTCGTCCGTGACCGCGAGGATCTTTTCATCGTCGAGTCGCCCGACGAAATTCGTCGGCGCGCCGATCGGACACTGCCAGAGACGCTGCCCTGACTTGCCGTCGAACGCGCAGACCCAGCCTGCATCGGAGCCGCACACGATCCGCGGCGGCATCACCGAGACGCACCGCGCGGCGCCGGCGATGTCGGCATCCCACAACCCCCGTCCCCCCTGCCGGTAGACGACCAACTGGCGGCACGCCGTGTCCAGGCCGTTGACGACCTCCAACTGCCCGTCGCCGTCGACGTCGGCAACCCGCGTGTCGCACATTCGCTTGCGCAGAGACCAGATCACCAGGTCGTCGCGCGCATACCAGCGCATGTCGCCGTCAGCATCGAAGATCAGGCACCAGCCGTGAATCGACGGATCGGACGTGCCGCCGAAAATCACGTTCCGCCCCTCGCACGGCCCGAGTGACATCGCCGAGGGCAGGCCCGACGTGATGACCTTGTACCACCTCCGATTGCCTTCGCGATCGAACAGGTAGACGGCCCGGTCGGAGCAGAAGACCACGATCTCCCGGGCGCCGTCGCCGTCGAGATCCATCGCCCCGATCTCCCGGATCGCCGTGTGGTGCTCGCCCATGTGCGCGAACGGTCTCAGCTCGTACTCGATCACGTGGCGCCACCTGACCGAACCGTCCGGCCCGAGACACGTCAGCGCCCCGTCCTTCGTCCCGACGAGCAGGTCATCCTCGATGGCGTGCAGTGCCGTCACGGCGCTTGCACCGCGGTGCTCGAACGACAAGGCACCGTCATTGTCGAAACGGCTGACGACGCCGTCACCATCCCCGCACGCCGCGACACCGCCGGCCACGGCGGTGATCGGCCGCTCGCCCACCTTGATCTGACGCCGAACCTGAGCGTGTCGATCTGGAGCCTGCGGACGACTGCGCTCCGGACCGACACGGCCCGGCTCGGAAGATACCGTGTCCAGCGTGCTGTCGAACACGCCGAAATTCTCCCCGTCCACCTCGACTCCCGACTCCCCGGCGCGCACCGTCGCCTCGCCATCCGCCGAGGCGACGCGCCACGCGTCCTCGTCGCGATCGAGCCGATTCACCCGCTCCTCACCGTCGGTCACGTGCATCAGCGTCGCGAACGCCAGCGTCTGCCCGGCCCCCACGCGCGTGCGCAGCGTCTCGACCGGATGCGCGACCAGGCCGTCCTCCGCCGCGCGAATCCCCACGCTCTGTAGATGAAACCGAAGTGGCGTGCCCTCGTCCTCGGCGACGCTCACCCGCCCGTCCTCCGTCGCGCTGACGTCGCCGCAAAGGTGCCAGTGCCGACGCGCCAGCAACTCGCCCGCATCTTTTGCCTCCACGACATCGATGACAAGCGTCCAGCTCCCACGGCGCCGAACGATGTGCCGGTGCCAGTCGACGCGGCCCAACCGCTGCAGGGAAGTGCCGCACGCGAGATACCGTGACGACTGCCCCGTATAGAGCCGTCGCGCGTATCGGTGCAGCCGCCCCGGTCCGGCGCCGTCAAGCACCACGCTCACGCCGTTCTCGATCGCCACGGTCGAGGCCCGATGAAGGTCGGCCGCGAGATTGGCCAGCCAGGAGACGCCCCGCTCATAGAGAAACTTGATGCAGTTGGCATCGAGAAACGAGTGGTGACCGCCGGAAATTCCGTCGATGCACAGGAAGAAGTCGTCCGGCGCCCACCCTTCGCGAAGCCCGATCTTGTCGAACCGCTCCTCACGGCGCGCCGCCGTCGCGAACACGTGCCCGGGATTGAAGCCGCGCTCGGCGATCGTGTCGTTCCAGAGGTCGTCCATTGGCGCTTCTGCGACGCCGACGAGATCGCCGCGCGGCGCCACGGCCTCACCGGTGCAGAACGCGCGCATGACCTCGAAGCAGGCGCCGAACCCGCCCCCCCACTGTTCGGACATGTCAGCGGAACGCCGCACGACGTCGTCCACGCTCACGGTGCCGGACAGGTAGCCGGGATCGCCCGTCGCCACGTGACACGCGCGCAGATAGTTCAGGGGCTGGCGCGTCACCGGGTGTGCGATCAGCGCCCGATCGGCGGCATCCCTGAGATGTGGACCGTGCCAGTAGACCTCGTTGCCTGTCGCAAGCGCGTAGACCAGCGTGTTGAACAGGCTGAACGACCACTGATGCCCCCAGTGGTCGCCGATCGGCTTCGCCGAGACCAGTTGAGGATCGAAATAGCGCGCGGCGAGCTCCATCCAGCCCAGCGCCGGTTGGTGTCGGAAGCGACGCCGGAAGAACCGGCCCCCGAAGTGCGCGTCGAGCGCGCTCATCGTGCCGTGGTTGTCGCGCACGACCCAGTGCAGCGTGTCGGGGCGCAGGTGCTCGGGCCCCTCCTGCGGATCGTTCATGACGAACAGGAAGTCGTCGTCGATATTCTTTCGCGTTCCGTCGAAGAACGGATGGTCGCGGATGAGGTCCCAGACCAGCAGGATCAGGTGTAGAAATCCGTGGACCTGCCGGGGTGAGTCGGTGCGCGGGTGGTGCAGATCCTGGTCGGAAAAGTGCGCGAATTCGCGGGCGAAGCCCACGAGATACCGCTCCTCGCCCGTGCGGAGGTAGCCGAGGCCACACAGCGCGATGTTCTTCTCGTACGCCCAGCTTCCCGCCTCGCCCATACGGTTCCACGTCTTCGCGTCGTCCGCGAGAAACCGCTGGGTGTAACGGTGAATCACGTCCGCGAGTCGGCCCAGCTCGACCCGGTTGACGTATCCGAGTTGCACGCCGTCGCGCCGCACGATCGCGGCAAGCTCATCGGCCGCCCGGGACACGCCGTCGACATCGCTGCCGCCCAGCAGCACGACGTGTGCGCCGGATCCGAATGGATCACGAATCGTGCGCACCACGTACCCGCCAATGGACGGCCAACTGTAATCCGTAAAGTCGTATGACTCGAGATACAGCCGGCGCACCAGCGCGCTGTCCATGAGGTTGCCCAGGAGAATTACCGGGCCGTCGCCGACCTCGCTGGAATCGGCGGCATCGTCTGCGACCCGCGGCTTTCCCGGAAGATCGCTCGCAAGCCTCTCGGCGATCGCCACGTACGGCGCGATCGAGGGTGCTGCAATCACGCAGGTCGTAGCGTCAAGATCGAGTCTCAGTTCCGACATCACTACCCAATCACCCATTCACCCATCAACCCATCCACCCATCCACCCATCCACCCATCCACCCATTCACCCACTCACCCACTCACCCACTCACCCACTCACCCACTCACCCACTCACCCACTCACCCA
>NYZC01000445.1 GCA_002686995.1 Phycisphaeraceae bacterium
CGCCGCGATTCACCGATCTCGACGACGACGGTCACCCCGACCTCGCCCTGGTCGCCGACTTCGGCACCAGCCGCCTCTACTGGAACGACGGCGACGGCACGTTCACCGACGGCACCCACGACGCCAGCGTCGGCACCGACGAGAACGGCATGGGGTCGGCCATCGCGGACTTCGACGGCGACGGCCTGCTCGACTGGTTCATCACCTCCATCTACGACCCCGAAGACACCTGCGGCGCGGGGGGCTGCAACTGGGGCACGACCGGCAACCGGATGTTCCGCAACCTGGGCGACCGCACGTTCGATGACGTGACCGACGAGGCCGGCGTCCGGGACGGCGGGTGGGGCTGGGGCGCCTCCGGTCTCGACTACGACAACGACGGCGACATGGACCTCGCCATGACCAACGGGATCAACTTTGAAACGGACCGGGACGACCCGTTCGAGACCGACCGGTCGCGCCTGTGGCGCAACGACGGCGGCGGCTCGTTCACGGAGGTCGGCGAGGATCTCGGCGTGACCGATGTGCGGCCCGGCAAGGGCCTGCTGACTTTCGACTACGACGGGGACGGCGACCTCGACCTGTTCATCGTCAACCACGGCGACGCTCCGGTGCTGTACCGCAACGACGGTGGCAACGAGAACGACTGGCTCCAGGTCCGGGTGGTCGGCGTGCAATCCAACCGCGACGGCATCGGGGCCCGGGTCACGGTGACGCCCGACCTCGACGCGCCGGAGCAGGTGCTCGTGCGCGAGATCGACGGCGGCAGCCACTATCTCGCCCAGAGCGACCTCGTGGCGCACTTCGGGCTCGGCCCGAGCGCCGGGACGGTCGACCGGGTGAGGGCTGAGCTTCACATGCTGCTTTGTGCCCGGGACGTGCGCCTGGGTGTGCTGGCGGTCAAGTCGCTGCTGCGGTTCACCGGCGACGAGGTGGCCGTCACCTTCACGGATGACGGCTCGCTGACGTCGCGGCACTGCGATCTGGTCGACCGACACGTCACGGGGGCGCGCTGGCTCGCGCGGTGTCCCGATGATCCCCGGATCGACGCGGCCTGTGCCGCAAGGCCGCTTCTCGGTGCGCTCTACCGCGACCGGCGGTTCCCTTTCGGCCTCAAGCTGCTTCACCCGCTTCTGCTCGGCGACGCATCGTGCGTCATTTCGCTGGACGCGGACACCGCGTTCTTCGAGCGCCCCGAAACGCTGATCGAGTACTGTCGCGGCGCGATCGACGGACCGGTCTACCTGCACGATCACCAGGACGAAGCGGTGATGACGCCCGTGGCGCAGGAGGCGTTCGGCAGCCTCGAATCGGCGCTCGGCCGCGAGGGGCGGCCGTGGCGCCTCGGGCACCGGTTCTTCAACGCCGGTCTGCTCGCGTACCGTCCGCAGGACCTGGATCTCGATCATGCCGAGCGCTACCTCGCATGGCGCGAGGCGGCCCCGCCACGGTTCACGAATCTCCAGCCGCCCGAACCCTTCAGTTCCGCTGCCGTCTTGTGCCGGCATCTGAGCGCGGCAACTCCGTACTGGGAACGCGTCGTGTACAGTTGGATGGTCCGTCGACTGGCCATGCCGTCCATATCGCTGCTGACTCGCAGCCGATGGGTCGATCGGTACCGCGACATGCTTTCGCTCGAGCGATCGGGTAACGGTGCGGTCGATTCGGTCCGTTGCGAGCGCCTCCAGCGCCTGATCCGACACGCGTACGAGCACGTGCCGTACTACGGAAAGTTGATGCACGAAGCGGGCGTCACGCCATCCGACTTCGAGCGGACCGACGACGTGGCGCGTCTGCCAGCGCTGACCAAGCAGAAGATCGAGCGTCACTTCCCGGATCGAATCACGTCGGACGTCGGCGATCGTGGCGACTGGCGCTACGTCTCGACGCGCGGCACGACGAACCGCCTCATGGTCGTGCAGGACTTCGAGAAGCGCGACCTCGTCCGCGCCGCGACGCTGCGGGCCCTGCAACTCTCCGGCGGCTACCGCGCCGGGCACAAGTCCGTCGAGATTCCGCCCGACGTCTGCAGCGTCGTCTGCGGCGACGAAGGTGAGACGACGGGGGCGGGGCGACAGGTGCTGCGCATGATGAAGCCGGCATGGTGGCGCGACCCGCAGACCGCGACGTCGTTCCGCGGCATGATCGAGCGCGACCTGATCTATCGCCGCAAGACGCTCGCGCCCTTCGGCTCGGAGGGGTCGACGCTGACCGACGAGCGGCTCGAGCAGTACGTGCGCGAGCTACGGCGGTACCGGCCGCGTCTGATCAAGGCGCTGCCGACGTACCTGCTGGAGCTGGCCCGGTACGTGGTGCGGCACGGCGAAGCGCCGCTGCCGATCGACGTCGTCAAGCCGATGGGCGGGTCGGTCAGTCCGGTCATGCGGTAGATCATCGAGCAGGGGTTCACCGGCACCTACCAGGAGGACTACGGCAGCGCGGAGTTCGGCGACATGGCCTGCGAGTGCGAGCGCCGCGACGGGCTCCACGTGTTCGAGGATCTCTTCCTCGTCGAGGTCGTGCGCCACGGGGCGCCGGTCGCGGACGGCGAGCTCGGCCGCATCCTCGTCACCGATCTGGGTAACCACGCGATGCCGCTGATCCGGTACGACATCGGCGACGCGGGCCGCCTGGTGCGCGAGCGGTGCCCCTGCGGCCGAACCTCGGCGCGGCTCTTCGTCGAGGGGCGCGTGCAGGACGTGATCGTGACCGGGGACGGCGGCATCGTCACCAATGACCAGATCATGGACTTCATCTACGCGCGCGGCGACGTGGACGAGTTTCAGCTCACCGAGCGGACGCCCGGGCGGTTCGAGCTGCTCGTCGTGCCGGCGCCCGGGGCCGTGACGTCGAGCCGCGTCGACCACGACGTGCTTGCGCTGCTCGGGCCCGGGGCGACGGTGAAGCGGTTCGACGTGCGGTCCATCGAGCCGGAGTCGAGCGGAAAGTTCCGCTTCGTGCGCTCGGCGACATTCGATCGATTCGGTTGAGGTTCGACCATGCAGGACGTGCGCGGTGATTTTCCCCTGCTGCGCCGCCGGATCGAGGACGAGCCGATCATCTACCTGGACAGCGCGGCCACGTCGCTGAAGCCGGACGCGGTCATTGAATCCGTCCATGATCACTACACGGCCCGGAACGCGAACATTCATCGCGCGGTCCACCGGCTCGCGGAGGAGGCGACGGAGGCGTTCGAGCAGGCCCGCGAGCGCCTGGCGCGGTTCCTCCGCGTCGAGGCGGCGGAGGTCATCCTGACCCGCGGCGCGACCGAGTCGATCAACCTCGTGCGGCAGGGCATGCCGGAGCTGAAGCGGATCGTCACGACGGTCCAGGAGCATCACAGCAATTTCCTGCCGTGGCTCGACGCCGGCGCGGAGATCGTCGGAGTCGATGGGCGCGGCGAGATCGATCTCGACGCGCTGGACCGGGCCCTGGCGCCGGGGGCCGATCTCGTGGCGATCGCGCACGTGAGCAACGCCGCCGGCACCCTGAACCCGGTTCGGCAGATCGTTGCCCGTGCCCGCGAGCGCGGGGCGCGGGTGCTGCTCGACGCGGCCCAGTCCGCGGCGCACATGCCGATCGACGCGCGGGATCTGGACGTCGACTTCCTGGCCTGCAGCGCGCACAAGATGCTCGGGCCCGGCGGCGCGGGGATGCTCTACGGCCGGCGCGAGCTGCTGGAGCAGATGCGGCCGCGACTGCTCGGCGGCGAGATGATCGAGGCGGTGCACGTCGACCGGTACGAGGTGGCGCCGCTGCCGCACCGGTTCGAGGCGGGCACGCCCGCGATCGAGGCGGTGATCGGGTGGGGCGCCGCGGTCGACTACCTGGATCATCTTGGCATGGACGAGGTCTTTGCGCACACGAACGACCTTGTCACGTACGCCCTCGAGCGCCTCGGCGCGATCGAGCGCCTGCGCCTGTTCGGGCCGGTCGCGCCCGGGCGGCGATGCGGCTCGGTGGCGTTCACCGTGGAGAACCTCGAGGCGCACGGCGTCGCGCGAATGCTCTCCAATCGCGCCAACATCATGGTGCGCAGCGGGTTTCAGTGTGCCCAGCCGTTACACGAGGCGCTCGGCTCGACGCCGACGGTGCGGGCGAGCTTTCACGTCTACAACGTCCGTGAAGACGTCGACGCGCTCGCGCAGACCCTTGAACAGATCGCGGCGCTCGTGTAGGTTGGCACGGAACCACGGATGAACACGGATGAACGCGGATTGCGTCTCTTTACTGCCCATCCGTGTCCATCCGCGTCCATCCGCGTCCATCCGCGTCCATCCGCGTCCATCCGTGGTTCTTTCGCGTGACGGGCGCCGATGCACGCGAGTCCCAGCCGTCTCAACAAGGAGCAGCCATGAAGGTCGCCACGATCACCACCGACAGGGGCATGATTCGAATCCAGATGCACGATGACAAGGTCCCGAACACCTGCGCCAACTTCGAGAAGCTCGCGGCGGACGGGTTCTACGACGGCCTGAAGTTCCATCGCGTGATCGACGACTTCATGATCCAGGGCGGCTGTCCGCAAGGCACCGGCACCGGGGGGCCGGGATACCAGTTCGAGGACGAGCTTCATCCCGATCTCACGCACAGCGGCCCGGGCGTCCTGTCGATGGCGAATTCGGGTCCGAACACCAATGGCTCGCAGTTCTTCATCACCCACGTCAAGACCGACTGGCTCGACGGCAAGCATTCGGTCTTCGGCCAGGTCATCGAGGGGCAGGACGTCGTCGACGCGATCCGGCAGGGCGACGTGATGACCTCGGTCGTCGTCGCCGAGCAATAGAGCCCTTCGCGGAACCCGGCTTCTGACGGGAACAGTGCGCTCGGGCGTGTTCGAGCGTGCCGCGTCCTCATCGAACCGCCTACCTGGTGTTCCGGGACAGGTTCCGGCGCGTTTCCAGCGCTGATTCCGGCCGCGATCGCAGGTGAAACCGCTTGATTCTCGAGAAGATCGCATTCCTCGTCGGCGTGATCGGTCTGCCGATGGGCGCGGGCTACGCGCTGCGACGCCGGTTGCTCGCGGCGGATCCCGGGCGCGCGGTCGCGTGCGGGGTGTGGTCGCGCCACCTCAAGCTGCTCTGCATGTGCTTCGTGGGGCCGCCGGTCATCGCCAGCTCGATGATCCGGCGTCCGCTGACCGGTCCGAACGTCATGACGATGGCGATCCTCGGGGTGCTGTGCCTGGTCATCGGCGCCGTCGTGTCCCGGGCATACGTCGCGGCGCGCCGTCTGCCCGACCCGCAGGCGGGCGCGCTGATGGCCGCGACCTCGATGCCCAACCTCGTGTCGTTCGGCGGCCTGTTCGTCTTCGCGTTCTGGGGCACCGACGGGCTTCAGCAGATGTACCTGTTCCTCCTGCTGGAGCACGTCATCTTCTACTGCATCTTCTACCCGTGGTTCGGCACCTATGGGCCGCGACCGCCGGAGGGATCGCTGCTCGGCCGATTGCGGATTCACCCCGTGACGATGATGCCGCTGTTCGCGTCGCTGTTCGGGCTTGCGTGCAACGTCGTCCTCTTCGAGGTGCACGGCGCCGACGGACCGCCGGCCTGGACGCAGCGCTTCAACGCACTATGCGTCCCGCTGATGGTCGCCGTCATGTCGTTCGCCGTGGGGCTGGTCATGCGCCCCTCACGCGTCGCGCACTATCGGGAGGCATGCGTCTTCGTCTCGGTCACCGGCTTCCTGGTTCGGCCGTCGATCATGCTGCTGACCGCGCTGGCGTGCGCCGCGGCGGGCTGGATCGACGACCTCGCCGTGCGCGTCGCGGTGCTCCTCTCGGCGATGCCGGTCGCGTTCAACGCGCTGATCGCGGCAGGCATCTACGAGCTCGACGTGGACCTGGTCAACAGTTGCTGGATCGTCACCTCGGTCCTGACCGTCCCGGTCGTCGTCCTGCTGTACGTTCTGCTCGTCTGACAGGGTGGCCCGCGCGTGTCGGCGGGTGGCCCGCGGCCGGGGCATCGTGAGGCCCGGGCCGCGTCACGCACCATTGGCCTTCGACCCGCGGGCTGACGCCACGCGGTTCGCCGGCCCTGGCGGAAGTCAGGGCCGCCGGCCCGCGCCGCGGTGCTATCATGACTTGGGTTCCATGAACGAAACCGGCCCGCCGCCACCCGCTGACACGCCGCCGCCGGGGCGACCGCCCGTCGACCCGACTGGCGCGATGTCGCCTCCGTCGCCGCCGTCGCCGCCGTTCAATGTCTATCCGCAGATGCCGGCGCCGCCGTCGGCAGGGCAGCGCGTCGGGCGCATCCTGGGCTGGAGCCTGACCGGGTTCCTGCTGACCTGCCTGATCGGGTCGATCGTCCTCAATATTTACCTCGCCCTGTTCGTCGGCTCGCTGACCGGCGGGCCGCACGAGACCGCCTACGAATCCGGGGCCGGTCCCGGTCGCATCGTCATTCTTCCGATCGTCGGCTTCATCGACGGCCGATCGCATTCGTTCGTGCGCAAGAGTCTCGCGATGCTGCGCCAGAACCGGCCCACCGCCGTCATCCTGCGCGTCGACTCGGGTGGCGGCCTGGTGTCGCCGTCGGATCGAATCCTCGGCGAGATCACGCGGTTCAAGCAGGACACCGGCATCCCCGTCGTCGGCAGCTTCGGAGGGCTCGCGGCGAGCGGCGGGTACTACGTCGCCGCACAGTGTGACTGGATCGTGGCCGAGACGACCTGCACCACCGGCAGCCTCGGCGTGATGGCCAGCGCGTTCACGGTGGAGCGGCTGCTCGACAAGATCGGCGTGACGCCGGAGGTCGCGATCGCGACCGGGTCGCCCCATAAGGACGTGGCCAACAACGTGTTCCGCTCGTGGACCGAGGCGGACCGCTCGAAGCTCCGCGCCCAGCTCGATCACGCCCACGACCGGTTCGTCGACGCCGTGTTCGAGGGACGCAAGGCGCATCTCGAGACGCGCGAGCGGGCGGTCGAGCTGGCGAACGGCGACATCTACACGAGCATGCAGGCCGTCGAGCTGAAGCTGGTCGACCAGGTCGGTTACCTGCACGACGCGATCGACAAGGCCACGGCGCTCGCGGGCCTTTCGGAATCGGAGCGGCCGGCGGTCAACGTCATCGAGCCCGCGGCCCGCATCGGCCTCATGAACATGCTCGGCCGCAGGTCCTCGGGGCCGGCCCCCCTGACCGGTGAGCAACTGCGGCGGATATTGGTAGAATTGAACGCTCCACGTCTGGAGTACCGATAACGCGCGGTCCGCCGGGCGCGGCGTGGGGCGGGCCCGACGACCCGAAATCTGACGAGGATTCGACCATGAAGATTCGAGAATGGCTCAACGACAACTCGGCGGTCGCGACCATCCTGGCCGTCCTGGTGCTCATCGCGGCACTGACCTACCTGATCAGGTCGAACACCAGCGGCGGCAAGGGGAATCGTCCCAAGGCCCAGTATTTCTTCGACGAGGCATCGGGCGAGCTCGTCGAGGCGCCGATCACCGAGCTGGCGCCGGACGACGGCGGGCGCGTCAAGGCGATCGTGTACTCCTGCTCCGACTGCGGCGCCGATCCGCAGGTCGCCTGGCTCGAGAAGTACACGAAGGCGGCCCGGAAGAAGCTGCTCGACATCAAGCAGCAGCGCGCCGACGGCGCGGCCCCGACCGCGCCGATGGGCTTCGGGCCGGAAATGATGCTGATGGGCGAGGGCAAGCTCGTCAAGGAGAAGGGCGGCAAGAAGTGGTACAAGGCCAACAGCGAAAAGGGCCGGACGATCCAGGGTTCGCTGCGCAACATCTGCGGCCAGGGTGTGAGAATCGAGTTCTGCTATCCCGGCAAGTAGGGGGCGCGCCTGATCCTGTTCGGCCCGGCATTCGCGATGCGCTCATCGGTATCGCCTCGGCAACGCCTGCCTGATGAGAATGATGCGCAAATTCCGTGCCGAACAGGATTGAAGCGCGCCGGCGCCGGCTCCTGCATTGGGCGAGCCGTGCGGCGGCGAGGTCAACCGTTGCTACCCACCCCTTTGAAGGTCATGGCCGCGACCTGGAGATCGCTCGCGGTCGCGGTGCTGATCGCGCTGCCGGCCTGCGCGCCGAAGCCGATCGTCGACCCCGTCTCGGTGATGACCGACCGGAGCGTTCCGTTCTCGAAGCGGAGGACCGCGACGGAGCAGGCGCGCCTCGCGAATCCCGATGATCCCCGACGCATCAAGGCACTGCATCATGTCCTCTGGGAGCGCGGCTACCCGTCCTGGCAGCGCACGAACGCCGTCGACGAGCTTGCCACGCACGACGAGACCGCGTTTCGCGACGCGCTGCGGCGGCGGATGATTCTTCTGCGCGACCGGGAGACGCTCGAGCACATCTTCGACCTGGCGGACGAGGGCGGGTGGACCGACCTGGCGCCGGCGATCGTGCGCTGCTACGCCCGGCGCTCCGTGGTCGTGAAGGACGATGAGCGCGTCGAACGCGCCGCGATCGAGCGTCTCCATCCCGACCGGAGCGTCGAGCAGGTCATCTTCGACGTGTTCAGCGGCGTCGAGACCGGCGGGGCGCCGGTCGAGGTGACCGCCAACTGGAAATCGATGGTCCGGCGGGAGCGGATCGCGGCATGGACGCTGCTCGCCCGTCTTGTCGACGCGCAGGAACTCGGCACCTCGCTGGATCGGGCCACGACGAACGACACGCTGGTGAGCGACATGCAGGCGGCGCGGCGTGACCTGGACATCGTGCCGGTGCAACGCGAGGGCATCCTGCGCCTGCAGTCCCTGCGCGAACCGGCGCAGCAGGCGTTCTGGGACCGCTCCGTGGCCGTGGTCTCGGCGCTCCGCACCGACCAGCGGGCCGGGCTCGACCTGCGGCACCTGCCGCTGCTCGTCGCGGGCGGC
>NYZC01000446.1 GCA_002686995.1 Phycisphaeraceae bacterium
CGAGGTCGTTGAGATTGCGCATGCCGTCGTGGTCGTATACGAACGCGTGCTCGACGGGCTGGCCGAGCACGTCCTTTCGGCGCATTTCGCTCCAGCCCACGATCCGGCCGGTCTCGTTGATGCCCAGTGCCGAGCTGAACTCGCCGCCAAGCGTCCCGAGGTCGGTGACGCGACCCTCGCGCCAGACGGCGGCGTGGTACTGGTTGAATCCCTCGCGGTCGAGCCGGTCGAGGTCCGCGTCGCCGACGACCAGGCCGGAAACGCTGACGTCGTGGGCGGAGCTGGCCGGGCCGCCGAGCGTGCCCAGGTCGATCATCACGCCGTCCTGCCAGCTGAACGCGTGAAAGGTCGGCGCGTCCTGCGGGAACGAAAGGCCGACGACCTGGCCGGAGTCGCTGATCGCCTTCGCCTGGCTGCGCGTGCCGCCGAGCGTGCCGAGATCGGTCATGATCCCGTCTTGCCAGAGGAACGCGTGAAACGTCTCGATTGCGTCGGGCTCGCCGCCTTCCGGCAGCGCGGAAGTGCCCACGATCTGCCCGGTCTCGTTGACGTCGGCGCCGCGACTCCAGGCCCCGCCGAGCGTGCCGAGATCGACGGGACCGGCTTCGCCCCACATCACGGCGCGCTCATCAAAGGCCGCATTGCGCGCGGTGCCCACGGCCGTTCCGTCGTCGGCGACCGCAGCCGCCTGGTCGAGCGTGTAGCCCTCGATCAGGTCGAGCGCGGTCATGCCCGCTGCGGGATCCCAGATGAAGGCCCGCGCCCGCGCCGGCGACGGGTCGACGAGCGACTGGCCGACGACCTGGTGCGACGCGTTCAGGCCGGCCGCGGTGCTGGAAGGCCCACCGAGCGTGCCGAGATCGATGATCTCGTAGATCGCCGTCAGCAGAAGGCGAGACTCGAGCCGTTGAAGGCAGGCGGGGGAGTCGTGAGACATCGGGGCGGGCGCGCAATGGCCGGTCCCATGCCTATCGACAACCGCGATTCGCCAGGATCAAAAGCGAGGGCGCATTCCGGCGAAAAGGGGTCAGACCGGCGTCAGACCAGTCCGACCCCGATTCCGCGTGACCCCGTTTTTTCGGCGCGCCGGCTCGATTCGCGTTGTCTGGCGAGGGGGCCGGCAGCGCGATATAGTGTTGGGTTGGGAACCGCGCGGTGGGAGATTTCCGAGGCGGGATGCGCGGCGGCACGAATTATTCGGACTTTGTGCCTGGGAGTTGTCCTCGGGCTCCGTATTGACCGATATTCGGCAGGGCCTCGGTCTCTCCGAGACGGACCATCAATATTATGAGCCAGCAAACCGCCACCGTGACGTCCGACCCCTCCCTGTCGGACCTCGTCGATCATCTGACCCGGTTCGACGGTCCTCCCGACCAGTTCCTGATGCACATGCTCGCGGTCCAGTGCCACGTGGGCTCTGCCGACGGCGGCACCATCCTGCGCGTGCGAGCGGACAAGGAGCCGGAGGTGCTCGCGGTGTTTCCCGCGCCCCGCGAGGGCCAGACGGCGCCGGTCTGGCTGGCCCAGTCGGTGGCCTCCGTGTCGCGCGTCGCCGCGTCGACCAGCAGCACGGTGGTGCCCATCCAGGGCACCGAGGAGCTTTACGACCAGACGCCCAAGCAGAACGTGATCATGATCCCGCTGCGGGGCGACGAGGGCATCCGCGGCGTGGCGGCGTTCTTCCTGCAGGCCTCCGATCCCATCATCATCGATGAGAGCAAGCAGCGACTCGAGCTGACCGTCAGCCTCCTCAGCCTCTACGAGATGCGCCTCACGCTGCAGCGCCGGCAGACCGACATGCAGCGGCTGCGGCAGGGGCTCGAGATCCTTTCGGCGATCAACGATCAGAACCGGTTCCGCGCCGCGGCGATGGGCCTGTGCAACGAGGTGGCCAGCGTCTGGGAGGCGGAGCGCGTCACGCTCGGCTTTCTCAAGGGCCGCTACGTGCGCACCGTGGCCATGAGCCACACCGAGAAGCTCACGCGCAAGATGAAGGTCGTGCTCGACATCGAGGCGGCCATGGAGGAGTGCTTCGACCAGGACGTCGAGGTGATTCATCCGGCGGGCGCCGACTCGATGTACGTCAGCCGCGCGACGGGCAACCTCTCGCGCGAGCACGGCGGCGCCAACGTGTGCAGCCTGCCGATGCGGCAGAGCCAGGACACCGTGGGCGTGCTCACGGTCGAGCGCCCGGCCGACAAGCCTTTCGACAACGAGGCCATCGAGTCGTTGCGGCTCGTATGCGAGCTGTGCACGGCGCGCCTCGTGGATCTCTGGGAGCACGACAAGTGGATCGGCGCGAAGACGGCGGACATGGGCCGCAAGGGCCTGAGAACGCTGCTCGGCGCGGAGTACACCTGGGTCAAGG
The DNA here is from genome assembly GCA_002686995.1 of Phycisphaeraceae bacterium. Classification (GTDB taxonomy): domain Bacteria; phylum Planctomycetota; class Phycisphaerae; order Phycisphaerales; family Phycisphaeraceae; genus NYZC01. Next base: position 2,369 of record NYZC01000446.1, read on the forward strand.
TCGCGGCGGTGCTCGTGTTCGCGGCGATCATCTTCTTCAGCGTCGCGCGGGGCAATGACTACGCCGACGGGTCGTTCGTCGTCGAGGCGATCGAGAAGAAGGTCGTGCCGGCGCCGTTCGACGCGTACCTGTACGAAGTGCACGTCGAGCGCGGCGACCGCGTGATCGCGGATCTCGAGCTGGCGGGCGCCTCCGCGTTCGTCGGGGCGCTCGACGAAGGCAGTTTCCCGGATGCGCTGCGGGCGCAGCTCGAATCCAGCGGGATCGCGCTGTCGCGCGACGCGCGCGTCCGCACGGTGCATGAGGCGGCGCGCTGGAGCGTCGGCGATCACGACCGGAGCGTCGTCCTCTTCGTCGAAGACGACACGGTGCGCGCGTCGTCGCTGCTCGCGACGCTCGACACGGGCGAGCTTCGGCTCCAGCTCGGCAAGTCGACGGCCGAGCTCGTACGGTTCAAGAAGCAGGAGGCGCTGGCCAAGGGCCGGTTCAACCAGGGCGAGGCCCAGGTCGCCGCCGCCCAGGCCGAGGGGGTCCAGGCCGAGATCGATCTCCTGGAGTTCCGCATCCGAAGGTCGCTGATCACCGCGCCGATGCCCGGCGTCGTCATCACCGGCGACTTGAAGAAGGAGCAGGGCGTCCCGGTCGAGCCGGGGCAGGTGCTGTTCGAAATCGCCCCGCTCGACGCGATGCGGGCGGAGGTGTCGATCCCCGAAGACCGCATCGTCGACCTGTCGCGCGATCAGGCGGCCGTCCTGACAACCGGCGACGTGCCGGCAGACGGCCAGCTGGGCGGTGACGCGTCGTTCACGCTCGAACTGACGGCGGCCGGGTCGGCCGAGACACAGACGTTCGACGTCAGCCTGCCCGTGCAGGGCGAAGGCGGGACGTCGGACAACGGGTCGCTGAAGAACCTGGTGGACGACCTGAACGCGGCGCTCGCGAAGACGGCGGACGAAGAAGGTCCGCTGATCGTCGCGGACCGCAAGGACGGACGCCTGACGCTGTCGACGCGACAGAAGGGGCGCCACATCGGCCTGGTGATTCACCTGGACGAGAGCGGCCCGGCCGGAAAGCTCGGTTTGTTCGACGGCCAGCAGGGCCGGCACTGGCGCGGCGACCTGACCGCGGTCTCGCAGCCGGGACTGCACTTCCCGATCGAGGTCGAGCGCATCAGCCCGGTCGCAGAGATGGTCAACCAGCGCAACGTGTACCGCGTCCGCACGCGCTTCGTGCGCGGCGAGGAGCTGGCCGGCGCCGAGTCCTGGCTCACGCCGGGTCTCGAAGGCGTCGCGCGCATCAAGGTCGGCCGCGCCCACTACGCCTGGATGTGGACCCGAGAGCTCGTCGACTGGGTCCGGATGAAACTCTGGATCTGACCCCGCCCCCCGACCCTGACACCGTAGCCCCGAGACCCTGGAACCCAGACCCGCCGCATGGCAGTAGATCGACCTACCTTCAGTGAGTCCTGGTACCGGGTCGCGACGCTCCGTCCGCGTCTGCGCTCGATGGTCCAGAGCTACCGCCAGTACTACCGCGGCCAGATGTGGCACGTCGTTCGCGATCCCACCAACAACCAGTTCTTCCGTCTCAACGACGCCGCCTACCAGTTCGTCGCGATGCTCGACGGCCGCCGCACGGTCGAAGCCGTCTGGCAGGCGTGCAACGAGCAGCTCGGCGACCGCGCGCCGACGCAGGTCGAGGCCATCCAGTTGCTCGGCCAGCTCTACACCTCGAACCTGCTCGCCTCCGAGCTGCCTGCCGACGCCGCGGGCATGTTCGAGCGATACCGCAAGCGCGTGCGCCGCGAGATCGGCGGCTACCTCCAGAACTTCCTGTTCATCCGCATTCCGCTGATCGATCCGGACGCGTTCCTCGATCGCTGGGTCACCGTCTTCGGCCTCGCCTTCACGAAGGTCGGGTTCCTGCTCTGGGCGGTTCTGATCGGCTTCGGGGTCAACTCGATCATCGGCCGCTTCGACGAGCTCGTGGCGTCGGGCAGCAGCGAGAACATCCTCGACCCGAGCAACCTCATCTGGCTGTACATCTCGATGGCCTTGATCAAGGGCATCCACGAGTTCGGCCACGGCTTCGCGTGCAAGAAGTTCGGGCACGACGCGCAGAGCGGCGGCGAGGTGCACACGATGGGCATCATGTTCCTCGTGTTCATGCCGGTGCCGTACGTGGACGCGTCGAGCAGCTGGGCCCTGCGCAGCAAGTGGCAGCGGATCATCATCGCTGCGGGGGGCATGTACGTCGAGCTGGCGATCGCGGCGATCGCGGCGATCGTCTGGTCACGGACGTCGCCGGGCATCACCCACTCCATCGCGTTCAACCTGATGTTCATCGCCAGCGTGTCGACGCTGCTGTTCAACGGCAACCCGCTGCTGCGATTCGACGCCTACTACATCCTTGCCGATCTGCTGGAGATCGCGAACCTCTCGCAGCGGAGCAAGGAATACATCTACTACCTGGTCAAGCGCTACGCCTACGGGTTCGATAAGGCGCGCAATCCCTCTCACTCTCCGGGCGAGAAGTTCTGGCTGCTGACCTACGGCCTGGCGTCGGTGGTGTACCGCGTCTTCATCTGCGTGGGCATCCTGATGTTCGTCGCGGACAAGCTGTTCTTCCTGGGCTCGATCCTCGCGATGGGAGCGGTTTTCGCGTGGGTGCTGAAGCCGATGGGCAAGTGGTTCCATTACCTGTTCACGAGCCCCGAGCTGCTGCGCACCCGCCCCCGGGCCATCATGGTGACGGTGCTGTTCTTCGTCCTGCTGATCGGCATCATCGGCCTGTGGCCGCGGCCCGACTACGACCGCGCCCCGGGAATCATCGAGGCCCGCGACCGCGCCCTGGTCGTCATGGCCGAGGATGGTTTCGTCGACTCGACGCTGGATACCGACCAGCAGGTCGCGCCCGGCGGTCCGCCGCTGCTGACCGCGCACAACGACGTGCTCGACCGGCAGCTCCAGAAGCTGAAGGCCGACGAGAACGTGTTCAACGAGCAGCTCAACGCCGCGATGGGGACCGAGGTCGTCGTGCGGCAGGCGCTCGAGCGGCAGCTCAAGGCGATCGGCGACGAGATCAGGCACACCGAGCAGCAGATCGCGAACCTGCGCCTCGATTCGCCGCGGGAGGGGACGTGGATCGCGCCCGACGCGAAGCGCCTCGAAGGCGCGTTCATCCGCCGCGGCCAGCCGATCGGGGAGGTCATCGACTTCGAGGACATGATCATCCGCGCCGTCGTCAGCAACGAGCTGGCGCCGCGCCTGGAGCAGGAGGTCGGCGTGGAGGGCGAGGTGGACGTGCGCGTCAGCGGCCGGCCCGCGATTCGCTTCAGCGGCACGATCGAATGGATCAGCGATTCCGGACAGTACCAGCTTCCATCGCCGTCGCTGGGCATCGGCGCCGGTGGGCCGGTCATGATCGATCCGACCGACCAGAACGGCACGAAGACGGTCGAGCAGTTCTTCGAAGTGCGGGTGAAGGACCTCGTCTACGAGGACGGCAGGCGGCTGGAGCAGACCGGAGACATCTTCCTGCGCCAGCGCGTCTACCTGCGGGTCGCCGCCGGCCACCGGCCCTGGGCGGTCCAATGGTGGCGCCGCATCCGCCAGCTGGTCCAGCGCCGATTCCACACGGCAATCTGAACGCCTGGTTCCTTGTTCTTCGATTTGCGATTCATCGCCGGATCGAGAATCGAAAAACAGGAATCGAGAACCGACATGACCACGGCTTCCTCCGACATCATCGCGTCCGACGGCCCCGTCGTCCCGAGCGCCATGTGGCGCAACCTGTCGGCCCGACCGAGGCCCACGAAGCTGCCGAAGGGGCTCGACGCGGCATGGAACCGCGCGGTGAGCTGGCTCGTGCCGCTCGTGCCCCGGCAGCGGCGATTCATGCGTCTCGCCCACCAGGTCGTGGCGCTCGAGGGAGAGTACACGAACCTGAGCGAGGCGCGCCTGCGCGAGGCCGCCATGCTGATGCGCGAGCGTTTCCGCCTCGGGCGCGAGACCGACGAAGACCTGATCCGCGCGTTCGCCATCGTGCGCGAGGCGGCCTGGCGTCTGCTCGAGATGAAGCCGTACCCCGTGCAGATCGCCGCGGCGATGGCCATGGACGCCGGGATCATCTGCGAGATGGCGACCGGCGAAGGCAAGACGCTCGCCGCGACGCTGCCCGCGACGATCTCGGGATGGCGCGGGCGCGGCTGCCACGTCGTCACGGTCAACGACTACCTGGCGGCGCGTGACGCCGAGTGGATGATGCCGCTTTACAAGTTCTGCGGTCTGCGGGTGTCGCCGGTCACGGGCGAGATGACGCCGCCGCAGCGTCGCGAAGCGTACGCGTGCGACATCACCTACACGACGAACAAGGAAGTCGCGGCCGACCTGCTGCGCGACCGGCTCGCGATGGGACAGCGCACGGGGCTGCCGCGCATGCTGCTCAGCAAGCTGATCGACGGGCACACCGGCGGCGCCGACCGGCTCGTCATGCGCGGCCTCGAGCACGCGATCGTCGACGAGGCCGACTCCATCCTGGTCGACGAGGCGGTGACGCCGCTGATCATCTCGGGCCATGCCCCGAACGCGCAGCAGACCGAGGCGTTCGAGGAGGCGGCGCAGCTGGCCGTCCAGCTCAAGGCGAAGGAGCACTACGACGTCAACCACCGGTTCCGCGAGATCAAGTTCACGCGAGCGGGACGGGCGAAGCTCAACGAGCTGACCGAGGACATGTCCGGCATCTGGAAGGGCGTCCGGCGCCGCGAGGAGCTGGTCAACCAGGCGCTGACCGCGCGCGAGCTCTACAGCCTGGACAAGCAGTACGTGATCCAGGAAGGCAAGATCGTCATCGTTGACGAGTTCACCGGCCGGCTGATGCCCGACCGCACGTGGCGCGACGGGATGCACCAGGCCGTCGAGGCGAAGGAGGGCGTGGAGGTGACGCCGCCGAAGGACACGCTCGCGCGGATCAGCTTCCAGCGATTCTTTCGCCTCTACCGCAAGCTCTCGGGCATGACCGGCACCGCGTACGAGTCGCGTTTCGAGCTGTGGCGCGTCTACCGCATTCCGGTCGTGCGCGTTCCGACGAACCGGCCGTGCATCCGAACGCAGCAGCCCACCCGCATGTTCGGCAATGCGGATTCGAAGTGGCGGCACATCGTCGAGCAGATTCGCGAAGTGAACGAGACCGGCCGCCCGTTGCTGGTGGGCACCCGCTCGGTGCGGGCCAGCGAGCACCTCAGCGGCATGCTGACGGAGCTCGGACTGCAACACCAGGTGCTCAACGCCGTGCGTCACGAGGAGGAAGCCAAGATCGTCGCGCAGGCCGGTCAGCGCGGCCACATCACCGTGGCGACGAACATGGCCGGCCGCGGCACCGACATCAAGCTTGGGCGCGCCGTCGCCGAAGAGGGCGGGCTGTGCGTCATCGCGACCGAGCGGCACGAGTCGGGCCGCATCGACCGCCAGCTCTACGGCCGCGCCGCCCGCCAGGGCGATCCCGGCAGCGCGGCGTCGTACCTCGCGATCGAGGACGAGGTGATCCAGCGCTACGCTTCGAAGTGGATCAAGCTGATCCTCGCACGCCAGCGCGGCCGCGACGGGCAGCTGGTCAACCCGATCTACCGCCGTCTCGCCGAACAGGCGCAGCTCCGCGCCCAGCGCATGGCCACGCGCCAGCGACACGCCGTGCTCAAGGCCGACGACTGGTTCGACGAGTTCCTCGGCTTCGCGGGCGCCGAGGGGTAGGGTTTCTGATTCCTGGTTCCTGGTTTGCGATCGGCGCCGCGCGGCGGGCGGGCGCGGTACAATTCCGCCGGTTCGAAATCAGGAATCGGAATTCAGGAATCCCATGATCTCAACGCGCGCAGGTCAGCTGCTTTCCAACGGATCGGTCGTCGTCATGCCGGGCGTGTACGACACGCTGTCAACCCTGATCATCAGGCAGACCGGGTTTCCGATCGGGTTCGTGTCGGGCTACTCGGTCGCCGCGTCGGCGATCGGCGAGCCGGACTTCGGGCTGCTGACGCAGACGGAGATGCTCGAGCGATCGCGCCAGATCTGCGGCTGCATCGACATTCCCGTGATCGTCGACGCCGACACCGGCTACGGCAACCCGCTCAATGTGATGCGGACGGTCGACGACCTGATCCGCGCCGGCGCGGCCGGCTGCTTTCTCGAGGACCAGGTCTGGCCGAAGAAGTGCGGTCACATGCGCGGCAAGAAGGTGATCGACCGGGACGAGTACCTGCACAAGATCCGGTCGGCGTTCGAGGCCCGGGACGGTCGTGACTTCTTCATCGTGGCGCGGACCGACGCGCTGGCCGCGGTCGGAATGGACGAGGCGCTCGCCCGCATGGATGGCGCCCAGGCGGCGGGCGCAGACGCGAGTTTCGTGGAGGCGCCGGGCACGGGCGACCACATGGCCGAAATCGGGCGGCGGGCGCCGAAGCCGATCGTGGCGAACATGATCGAAGGCGGCAAGACACCGGTCATGGCCCGCGACGAGCTTGGCGCGCTCGGATTCCAGCTCATCGTCTACCCGCTCTGCGGGCTGTTCGCCGCGGCCCGCGCGATGCGCAGCGTCTACGGCACCCTGCATGCGGACCAGACGACGCTGAACGGTTTAGACCATATGCTGCAGTTCGACGAGTTCAACGACCTGATCGGCGTCGACCGGCGGTACGCGGACACGGAGCGATTCAGCGGGCCGATCAGCGGGGGGTGACGCAAGAGCATTCGCGAACAGGAAAGTGACACGAAACCGCGCGAAGAGGCACGAAATGGCGCGCCGGCGCGCCAGTGCGATCAGGGCGTCGGCCTCGCTTCATGTTTTGGTTGTGGGCCCCGCGCGACGGGGATATCGTGGGGCATCTCATGGCACGCAGGAAACGCATCGGCATCCTGACCGGCGGGGGCGACGTACCCGGCCTCAACTCGGTCATCAAGAGCGTCGTGTACCGCGCCACCGAGCCGCAGTTCGATTTCGAGGTGGTCGGCATCCGCCGCGGCTGGGAGGGTCTGACGCACGCGGACGGCAACGCGGAGAACGACCCCTATTCGATGATGCTCGACCGCGCGAACACGCGCAACATCGATCGGACCGGCGGTACGTTTCTGCATACGTCGCGCACCAACCCGTCGCGCATGCCGGTTCACGCCTTTCCCGAACGGTTGCGCGATCGCGTCGAGAGCCTGGACGCGGTCGGCGACGGTCTCATTGACGCGACCCCGCTCGTGCTCGAGAACCTCGACCGTCTCAACATCGACCACCTCGTGGCAATCGGCGGCGACGACACGCTCAGTTATGCGTGGGTGCTCGACCGCAAGAGCGTCGACATCGTCGCGGTGCCGAAGACGATGGACAACGACGTGCGGGGCACCGAGTACTGCATCGGCTTCTCGACGGCGATGACGCGTGCCGTGGATTCCATCAATCGCCTGCGTACGACGCTCGGATCTCACGAGCGCATCGGCGTGTTCCGCATCTTCGGTCGCGACGCGGGATTCACGGCGCTCTACGCGGCCTACGTCTCTTCGACACGATGCTGCATCCCGGAATCACGGTTCGGTATCGAGAAGCTGGCCAATGTGCTCGTCAACGACAAGCGGCAGAATCCCAGTTCGTACGCCCTCGTGCTGCTTTCGGAAGGCGCGACCTGGTCCGACGAGATGAATCTCGAATACGGCGAGCCGGATCCGTTCGGGCACCGACCGAAGATGAGCAATGCCGAGAAGTTCGCGACGGAGATGAGGGCGATGTGCGGGGAGAGCTCGACGGTGGTCGACCTGACGTACGAGCTGCGCAGCGGCGAGCCCGACTTCCTCGACAAGATGGTCGGCACGTCGTTCGCCGCGATGGCGTTCGACTGCATCGTCGAAGGGGCGCGCGGCCGGATGATGGCCGTCCAGAACGGCTGCTATGTCGATGCGCCGATTCCCGATCCCGGGCTCGGTCCGCGCGTGGTCGACATCGAGGCGATGTACGACGTCGAGCGCTTCCGCCCGAACTACAAGTCCAAGAAGAGCATGTCCATTTTCATGATGCGTGCCTGAGAGGTTGCCGCCATGCCTATCGTCGTCCTGAGCTCCGCCGGTGGACTGACCGAGCAAAGTCCCTGCGTCGATCTGCTGCGCGACGCCGGGTTCGAGCCGCGCATGATCATCGACAAGAAGTGGTCGATCGGCGGTGGCGGCGGGGACGACCAGACCATCGAGAACCTCCGCGACGCCGTCGGGGTCGTCGCGTGGGGCGAGAAGTACCCCGCGAAGGTGATCTCGTCTCTTCCGAAGCTGCGCGTGATCGCGCGGGCCGGCGTCGGGTTCGACAGCGTCGACCTCGAGGCGGCGACCGCGCACGGCAAGGTCGTGACGATCACGCCCAACGCCAACCACGAAGCGGTCGCCGAGCACTCGGTCGCCCTGATGTTCGCGGTCGCGAAGAATCTGGCGCTGGACGACCGGCACATCCGGTCCAACCTCTGGCAATGGATGCCGACCGGGACGATCCGCGGCAAGACCATGGGTATCCTCGGGCTCGGCCGCATCGGGCGCAGCCTCGCGAAGCGGGTGCGGGGCCTGGACATGACGATCATCGCCACCGAGAAGTACCCGGACGAGCAGTTTGTCCGCGAGCAGGGAATCGAACTGGTCGACATGAAGACGCTGCTGGCCCGCAGCGACTACCTCAGCGTGCACCTGCCGCTGTCCGAAGAGACGTCCGGCATCATCAACGCCGATACGCTCGCGGCGATGAAGCCCGGCGCGGTGCTCATCAACACGGCGCGGGGCGCCCTGGTCGTCGAGAAGGATCTCGTCGCGGCGCTGCGGAGCGGTCACCTTGGCGGCGCGGGTCTCGACGTGTTCGAATCGGAGCCCACGAAGGAGGGCAACCCGCTGTATGAGATCGACAACGTCATCATGACGCCCCACACCGCGGGCGCCGACGAGAAGTCGATGCAGGACATGGGCACCGAAGCCTCGCAGTACATCATCGACCTCTCGCAGGGAAAGTGGCCGCAATGGGCGGTGGTGAACGGGGATGTGAAGGACGGCTGGAAGTTCTGAGTTCCTGACGAGAGCAGAGGGGCACCTTACCTCTCCATCTGCTCGATGACCTCCATCAGGTTCTCTTCCCACCGCCTGCACGCACCGATGATCGCTTCCGTTTTCGAGAGATCGAGCACGCTGCAGGCAGGTCGCGCCGCAGGTCGCGACGACGGGTCCGTGCGGCATGGGTTGACGCGGCATCGGGGATTGACCTGCGCGGCGATCCGTTGCGCGAACGCGAACCAGGTGCACGTGCCGCCGTCCGTGACGTGAAACGTGCCGCCGGCACCGTGTCGCAGCAGGCCGATCGTCGATCGGACGAGGCCACGGCAACAGGTCGGACGGCCGGTCTGGTCGTCGACGACGTCAAGGCTCTCACGCTCGCGGGCGAGTCCGGCGATCGTACGGACGAAGTTGCGTCCCCAGGGGGCGTAGAGCCAACTCGTCCGGACGAGCAGGTGGGGTGGTGCCGCTTCCCGCAACAGGCGCTCCCCCAGCGCCTTCGAGCGACCGTAGGCGTTGATCGGGGCGACTTCATCGTCGACGGCGTACGGGCGTTCGGTATGGCCGTTGAACACGTAGTCCGTGCTGTAGTGAACGAGCAGCGCGCCGGCGCGGGCGCATTGCTCGGCCAATGCGCCGACCGCGCGACCGTTGAGGGCGTTGGCGCCGGCCTGGTCGGATTCGGCGCCGTCGACGTCGGTCCAGGCGGCGCAGTTGACGACCGCCCGGTAACGGTCGGTCACGTGGCGGACGATCGCGTTCGTATCGGTAAGGTCCAACTCCGACCGGGCCGGCGCGTCGCAGTCGATGCTCAGCTCGTCTAGAGCTTCGCGCCATGCGCGGCCCAGCATACCCGACGCGCCGAGAAGAAGGACCGGCGATGTCAACGTGCTATCAGTCATTAAGCCAATCGTGATTTGCCAATTCGGACTCTGCTTCCGACCCGAGTCCGAACTAAGAAATAACCGTTGGCTTAGTGACTGATAGCTTAATTCATCTCCTTCATCGGTTCGAAGGCTCCCAGACGAATCCCGGCACGCTGTCGTAGGGGCGACGTTGCTCGTCCGGGGCCTGCGGGTCGTAGGCGCGGGTGACGTAGTAGAGCAGTCCGCAGTCGCGGGCGCCGATCGTTCCGACGCCGTGCCACAGCCCGTTCGGAACGATGAGGATGCCGGGTCGGTGCTCGCCGAGCACGATCATCCACATCTGCCCGTCCTGCGCGCGATGGATGCCGGCCCGCGCGTCGCCGTGGACGCACATCCAGAAGTCGGTCTGGCGCTCGTGCATGTGCCAGGCCTTGACGACGCCCGGGTACATCGACGAGTAGTTGACCTGCCCTTCGGGCGCCAGCACGCCCTGCATCTGGTTCATGATCGACCAGCCGCGGTCGTCGACGTAGATCTGCGTCGGCACGAAGACGGGTTCACCACCCTCCTCGGCGGCGCGCCGCGCCGCAGGCAGGTCGGGATCCATGATGCGCGGTTCGAGAATGCTCACCTTCGTGTTCATCCGTGGTTCCTGAAAGTCGCGGCCCGGCCGAGTCAGGACGGTGCGGCGACCTGGTTGGCGCCGCCCTCGGCGACGAGGCGGCTGACGCGGTGCAGGCTTTCGAACGTGCCGGCGTCGTTCCACCAGCCTTCGAGCACATCATACGCCAGGTCGCCGCGCTCCAGGTACGCGTTGTTCACGTCGGTGATCTCCAGCTCCTGGCGCCGGCTCGGCTTCAGCGTGTCGCAGATGTCGAAGACGTCGGAGTCGTAGAAATAGATCCCGATCACGGCATACGGGCTGGGCGGATCCTCGGGCTTCTCGACGATCTCGACCAGTCGGCCGTCGGGCGGGTCCCCGTCGAGGCGCACGACGCCGAACCGCGCGGGGTCGGGCACCTCCTTCAGCAGGAGCCTGGCGCCGCTGGGCTGCTCGGCGAATCGCGCCGCGGGCGCGCGGATGTCTCGTTCGATGATGTTGTCGCCGAGAATCACGCAGACCTTGTCGTCCTCGCTGAACTTGCGGCCCAGCTTCAGGGCGTCGGCGATTCCGCCTTCACCTTCCTGGTAGGCGTATTCCAGGTGCGACAGCCCCAGGTCGCGTCCGTTGCGCAGCAGCTTGATGAAATCGCCGGCCTGGTCGCCGGTGACGATGAGCACGTCGTCGATGCCCGCATTGACCAGGCACTGGATCGGGTAGTAGATCATGGGCCGGTCGTAGACCGGCAGCAGGTGCTTGTTGGTCACGAGCGTGAGCGGTCGTAACCGCGTCCCCAGCCCGCCGGCGAGAATGATGCCCTTCATGGAGTCGGTCCGGCGCTGCCCTTGGCGTCCTGTCCGGGCGCAGCATAGCATAACCCGTGCAGGGTCAGGCGCGCGACGACCACGGCGGGGCGTGGCTGGACGCCCATGGCCTGGCACGTGCCAGTGCTTCGGGTGGCTCCCGGGAAAACTTCGTTGAGAAGATTCGAGCGTCGACACATCACCTGCCTGCACGGCGCCGTGCTCTGCGTCGCGATCATCGCGAGTCCCGCGCCGGCCGAGCCGGTAACGGATTCGCCGCGTCGGCTGCAGGCGATCTGGACGCGCTACTGGAAGGAGATCGCTTCCCAATTCGTAAAGGTCGGCGACGAGTATTACAGCCTTCCGCGCTACGACGATCGCCACGCCAGCAGCGCCCGGATCAACCCGCAGGCGTTCATCGAGAAGCACAGGCAGGCCCTGCGGTTCCGGGGATATCGCACGAACTACGTGCGGCACGAAGCGCCGGACGCGGTCGACGCCTCGATCGCGTCGATGGTCATTCCCGGCCTGAAGATCGGCGAGTACGGGTACATCCACTCCGGCGTCGTGGGCCGTGTGCTCGGGAAGGACGACATGGTCGTCCGCGAGATCTGGTACGTCGACAACCAGAAGGTGCGCCGCGACCGCGATCGGGCTGGGAGGAGCCTGGATCGGGCGTATCGCCACAACTGGGACGCGCGCCGCAAGGCAATGGCGACGCGCTTCGTGGCCCGCGACCGGCTCGTGCAGCTTCACCGGACCTCCTGGAAGATCAAGCTGCACCTGCACGGCTACGACACTTCGAACCTCGTTTCCGGCAAGCGCTGGACTGGACCTTCCGGCAAGGGGCTGCACATCGCGATCGTCGGATCGGAGACCGATCCGGACTACCGCAATCAGCGATTGTTCGTCGCGGTTGCGATGAGTCGATTCAAAAAGGGTCTGGGCGAGCAGGCGTTTCGCGAGCTGGTGGAGTTTCGCGGCTTTACCATCGAGCAGTTCGCCGCGCTGATCCAGGCGGAGCGCAAGAAGGGCCGGCGCAAGGCGGTCGCGCGCCTGGTCGCGGCGCTGGAAGGCGATAGGGACGACCTCGAGTTGCCGGTGATCGAGGACCGTGGCCCGCTGCCGCCGGCGGAATACTGCCTCGATCTCACGCGCGGCGGCGGCATGACGCTGGATCTCGCCGGCGATGCGCTCAACGGCGACAGCGCGACATACGAAGCGTGGATCGCGCCGCGCGACCGCAGGCACGCAGGGCTCCTCTTCTGGGACGGGGACGACCGGCCCAAACACGATCGTGCGATCTATTACGTGCGCGGCGAGCTTCGGGTGTCGAGCACCCTCGAGCCGGCGGTCAACCTGACGGTCCGCTCGGACATCAGGGCGGATCGCTGGACCCATGTGGCGGTCGTGATCGACGATGCGAAGATCCTGCGCGTGTACGTCGACGGGACACTGGCGACCGAGAAGAGCGGCACCTTCCACCCGCATCTCTCGACATCATCGATCTCCGTGGGCCGGGCGATCCAGAACGGGCGACCGGCGAAGCAGCAGTTCTACGGAAGAATGACGAACATCCGCGTCTGGGCCCGTGCACTCGAAGCGGAAGAGATTGCGGCGTCGATCGAGGGCACTGACGTCGACCGGACCGGACTGCTCGGACAATGGGACTACGACGCGCCCGAAGAATCCGAGGGTCTGTTCGGCGAGGCGAAGACGGCGCCGGTGACGGGCGAGGTACTGTCGTCGGAGTAGGGAATCGAGAAGTCGAAGCGTCGGTCGACGCACCGCACCATTTCGCCCGGCCGCGAGATCCCGCCGTTCGCGTGGGCCGTCGGCCCCACGTCTGCGGCACGTCGTGACGAGGGGCGGGATGACCTGACGCTCGTATGACTCAGAGACGGCGTCGGCCCGTGGCGAGCCAACCCAGCAACCCGACGGCGATGGCTCCGAGCGAGGCCGTCAGCGGCTCCGGCACGTTGATATGGACCTGATTGCTGAACGGAAAAAGATCAGGTTCGTTGTCGCCAGTGACGTCGAAGACCGCAACCCGGCTTCCGCCGTAACTGATGTTGGCGGCCGCCATGTTGGGATCGAGTTGGAACATCAACCAGAAGCCTCCTGAATAGGAGTCGGGATAGGAGGTGGTCGCCGCGAGGCCCAACCCGAGGCCCAGGTCGGCCTGGCTGCCGGGCTCGACGATTGCGGTGCCCAGCGCTCCGACGCGATGCGTGAACAGGTCAGGGTCGACGTTCGGGTCGAGTTCCGCGAGCGTCATGTCATTGATACTAAAGTTCAACTGGTCGGTCGGATCGAAGATGAACGTCTCCATGAAATCCGCTGGGACGTTGGGGGTCACGGGCGCTCCGAAGAACAACGACTCCGTGTCGTTGTCGATCGTGTCATTGTCCGTGTCGTCTTCCGGAGGGATGACGGGCGTGGCGTACCAGATGGCGTTGATCAGTGGCAGGAGAATGGGGCGGTCCGTAGGCAGATCGATCCTGCGCGTCTCCTCGGTTCCGCCGGTTCCCGCGAGAAAGAAGACGGGACCATCGTTGTTGAGGTGGGCGCGCGACCCGTAGTATCCTGAAACGGCACCTGAGACTGGGGAAGGGAGTTCGTCCAGTTCCACCAGTCGAACGTGTATTCATCGATCGTCTTGCCTCCGAACGAGTCCAGGAACGTGACGCCCGGACTCGCCTGCGCGAGCGTCAGCGCGAGCATCGCGGCAAGCATGACGGCGTTGCGACGGTTCACATTCATCACGATTCTCCTGTTTGTTTTTCATCGACGACCTGGTCAGCAGCGCAAGACACCAGATGACATTGTTCCGGGGCAATTGCTGAAGCATTTCGTGTTCGACGGATCGGCACCATATCCATTCTGCGACCTCTCGAGCCGAACGTGCAACGGGAAATGCCGAATCGATTGGCTATGGCACGCTCGGATCACTGCGAAAGACAAGCTCACTTGTACCGTGCAGAACCCGGGCGTCAAGGTTTTTTCGGTGGATTCTTCGGTGAAAAAGTAACTTTCAGAAATGGACGAGGGTATACCCCGAACCGTTGATGAAGCTGGTTTGATTGTCGCTTGTCGTCAACGGGAAAGTGTTGCTGACGGTATTCGCTATCCGACCGGGCGAGATGCCCCGGTGCTTACACACCAGTTGCTTGTTCGAAAGGCAATTGCTCGATTCTCGAAAAGATGACGTGACGCTCATTCGAATGAACCCAGGTGCGCAACAGTGCTAGGGGGTTTCCCTTGCGGCGAATACCCCGTTCTTGATAGCGTCTTCGGGATTCGGGGTTTTCCCCAATAGGCGCGGCGTCTGTCGATCTGTAAAGTAAGTTTGCCTTGATCCGATCTGCTGGTTGGTATAGGTGTTGATTAGGTGTTGATCAGGTGTTGATCAGGTGGATTGCATCAAGGTTCAGTTCTCGGCAGTTTTCTGTTCATTCCGTGATTGGTTTGCGGTACCCGAGTCGTCGCAGCGACTTCGTGGGAAGTGCTGAGAGAATCGGCGTTTGGTTCGGTCTTTCGCTGGCGCCGTGAACGACCGGACCGAGCGAATGTCATGCGCGCTCTCGATGCCCTTGCCTGGTGCACGGGCAGGTTCGAGCGCGATAGGTGCGTCTACACATCGAAGGAGGTAAGCAGGATGTCTCGCTCCAACATCGCAGGATTCCGGGTCTCGTGCGTCCTGATCGTTCTCGCTTTCGGCTTGTCGCCATGCGCGGATGGGGACAATGTCATCCACAATGGAAGTTTCGAAACGGGCAACTTCACGGGGTGGATGACCGAGGATATTCCCAATCGCCCCAACCTCAACGTTCGTTCGGGCGGGACACCGGGGTTCGGTCTGTTCACGGGAGCGCCGACCGATGGCACGTTCTTCGCCAGTCACAATTTCGACGGCAGCGTCGCGGGCCTCATCCGATTCGGGCAGGACGTCGTCATCCCTCGCGGAACGGCGACGCTGGACTTTGACTGGAGGGCGGGCTGGGACTTCCGGTTCGGCGGCACGGTGACGGAGCCGAGAACGTTCAACGTCAACGTCGAGCCCTTTGGCGGGGGCGCCACCTTGCACAGCTTCTCGATCCTGACTACCGGGGTCGGCCCGCAGGTCAACCTGGACACGGGCGTTCAGAGCGAGTCGCTCGACATGAACGCGTTTACCGGGCAGGCGGTCAGGCTGAATTTCGACGCGCTGGTCCCCCAGGCGCTGACGGGTCCCGGTCACATGCTTGTCGACCACATCCGGTTGAACTCGAATCCGGTCATCGACATCAATCCCGCCTTCAGCGTGCAGGAAGTCGGCTCCCCGAGCTGGCAGCCGGTGGATTTTCACACGACGTCGGGGCCGGGCACGAGCTTCGAGGCTTTCCTCGACACGATCCACCTGCCGTTGCCGGAGCCGAACCACCGTCTTCACCCTGACCTGGGCGTAGGGCCGGGCGATCCTCACGACCCGCTGTACGACCAGGAACTGGGTCAGGGTCTCGCCAATTCGGTGCTGGTGGAGACGACGACGTTCACGCCCGACCAGTTCACGCTGACCAACGACGTCGTCGTGACGATGTTCATGGTGGTGCCGCGCGGCGGCGCGCCGATCGGCTCGTCGCCGGACTTCGCTTCGGGGCCGATCATTCCGAACAGCCTGTTTCCGATCGTCGCCGACGTGACGATCGAGCGCGCGGACGCGACGGGTGAGCCGTTCCTGCCGTTCGACAGCGGGCAGTCGGTGGTGCCTCCGCTGGACGGCTCGATCGATCCACCGCTCTCAGTCGACGGGCACAGCCACTTCCCACTTTTCGGCGGGGACGCGCTGGAGTTCGGCCCGGCGGGTACGAACCCCGTGGGCGTATACCGCAGGACGTGGAACGTTCGCGATCAACAGGGTCACGGGTGGGACATCGTGACGGCGTATGAGGTCGTTCCGGAGCCGGCTGCCGTTTGCTTTAGCGGCTTCGGAGCACTCTCCCTGCTTTGCCGACGCCGTAGGGGTGGAATCCCGACTGCCCGCTCGAGGCGTACGGGATGGTTCTGCGAATCGTGATCGTCCTGGGGGAGGCGGCCCGAAGTGGGCATGCCGTGCCGACGCACGGGCCGCCTGATCGCCTGCCGCGATTCACGACTCTTCCGACGCCTGGACGTTGGACCGTGGCTACCTGTGCCCGGCGACGCGCTTCACCTGCCTCGCGCCCCGCTCCTGCATGGCGCGGATGATTGCAGTTGCGATCTTTCGGCGCATCTCGTGCAGGTCCTGCTCGGGATCGAGTGAGTGCAGCCATTTGTCCGCGGATGCGGCCACCTCTGCGGGATGATCCGGATGCTTTGACTCGGTAAGGAACGTTGCGATGTACCGGGTGTCGTCGACCGCCTCGCGCAGGCCCTCGAACACCAGCGTGTCGACGACGCCGTTCACCGTGGGATAGGCCAGGCAGTGATCCTTGTAGTCGCCCTTGTAGTCGAAGTCGTTCCAGATATGGCCGAAGGAGTGCTGGTACGCGTAGGTCATCTCGACGTCGTATCCGGCCAGCCACAGTCGTATGCCGTAGTTGCGTCGGAAGATCTCGGGCTTCTCCCAGGTCACCTGCGGGAACGCGTAGATGCCGAGCCGATGCCCGTTCTTCTGAACGAGGCGGGCGATGCGCGGCTGCACCGGCCCCGACATGATCGGCAGGTCGAGCACGTCGCCGGCGATCTCGAAGAAGCCCGCGTCGTCCTCAACGGACACGAAAACCTTCCCGCCGGCGCGGTGCGCCGCCTCGATCCAGCGTCGCTGCTTATGCAGCAGCGGATCGGCCTCGTCGATGGCGTACGCGTAGAACGATCCGTAACCGTGCTCGCGGGCCCATGTCGAGAACCGCCGAATCCTCGCCTCCCACTTTGCCAGGGCCTCGTCCGAGTCAAGCTCGTCCCGCGGAATGCGCACGCCGTGGTGGTAGATGTGCCCCTTGGGCATGCCGACCTCTTCACGGATGCGCATCGCCTGCTCGAAGCGTTCGAATTTGATGTCGTTGACCTGCGGATTCACGATGCCGTGTGCGAACAGGTTCGCCATCTCGGCGCGGTACTGCTCCGGTGTCTTCTGCTCGGAGAAGCACGGGACCTTCGGGGCATCGTCGATGAAGCTGCGCGTGTAGATCGAGTAGTCGATCGGGCACGGCGCGAGATCGAACGGATACACGTTCACCGTCATCGGCAGCTTCAGCGAACCGTGCGGCCCCGCGGTGACCTCGATCTCCCCCTTGTAGGTGCCGGCGGCCGCCTTATCGGGTACGTGTACCGTGACGAAAACCTGCTTGATCTCGTCGGCGCCGACATCGAAGGGCAGCAGCGTCGCGGCGTCTTTCGGGGCGAGGTTCTGGAGACGGGGATTCTCGACCGCCGGCCAGCCTTCGACGTTGAACTCGGGCGTCGGGTCGGTCACGTCCACCAGCTCGCCGTCGATGCGCATGTAGTTCTTGCGCTGCTCGTGGTTCACGACGACGAGGTTGTCGTCCTTGAGCAGAAGCTCGGGCAGCAGCATCGCGATGTCGTAGGCCGGCAGACGCCCTTCGGGCTTGCCGAAATCGCCGGCCTGGTACCAGTACTTGACGACGCGCAGGTCGACGGCGACGGACGGGATCGTCCCTTCGCGTCCCTTCAGGTCGGTCGCGGTCACCCGCACGTTCGCTCGCGGCTCATCGGTGTACAGCACGAACGTCGTCGGCTCGTACTCGCCACGGCAGGCGGACAGCCGCAGTCGGTCCGCGGTGCGGAACTCTGGAGGAAACGGCCGTCCGCGCTCGAATCGCGCGTCGGTGATCGCCGGACCGCCGAGCACGACGA